>CAZISY010000053.1:0-22827 GCA_964542025.1 uncultured Verrucomicrobiota bacterium | reverse complement strand
CGGAGCATATGCCGTGCTATGATGCGGACCAACAAGGAGATTGCGCATGAATAAATGGACAAGACACGCGGCATGGCTGATCGCGGTGATCGGTTTGTGCCTGAACAATTCAATCTGCTTCGGCGGGGCGCTGGTGATTGATCACCGGCACACGGACATTACCCGGCTTACGTCCAATCAAATCCAACGGGCGAAGGACACTCTGCACATTGCGTATGGGCACACTTCGCACGGGAGTCAACTGACTGACGGGATGTCCGGACTGGTGGGTTTTGCCAATGGCGGCGGCAAGGGGCTTTCTTTTCCGACTGATTTTTTTGCCTGGAATAACGGCGGAAGCGGAGGGGCGCTTGATCTGCATGATTATGCCATGGGTGGGGATGTCGGTTACTATCCCGACTGGGTGGCCAACACCACCAACTACCTGAACAACAGCGCGAACAGCAACGTCAACGTCATCATCTGGTCGTGGTGCGGACAAATGGATGACAAATACTCCGCAGGGACGCTCTCGAATGAATATTTGCTTCCGATGGCGGCGTTGGAGGCACAGTACCCGCAGGTGACCTTTGTCTACATGACCGGGCATACGGAAATCTGGGATGATGCCGACAACAAGGCCGCCTGTGAGGTCATTCGGAACTTCTGCAGCGCGAATGGCAAAGTCCTTTATGATTTTAATGACATTGAGCATTACGATCCGAACGGCGTGTATTATGAATACGTCACGGATAGTTGCGCCGTTTATACGCAGGCCGGCGGAACAGCGATTGGAAACTGGGCCACCTCGTGGCAGGAATCGCATGTCCAAAACGTCGATTGGTACAGCTGTTCGTCGGCCCACAGCGAACCATTGAATGCCAATTTAAAGGCGTATGCCGCGTGGGCATTGTGGTGCGCCCTCCTGGAGGACGATGCCGATCAGGACGGGCTTTCCGATGCCTGGGAGGAGCAGTATGGCGGGACGGGCCTGTTTGCCGGTGGTACGCATGACGCAGATGGGGACGGCATGACGGACCTCGATGAGTATATGGCGAACAGCGTACCGACCAATGCGCTTTCTGTATTTGTGATCACGGATGCTTCCGCCTCGTCGTCAAACAGTCTGTCTTTTCTCTCCTCCTCTTCCCGGGTTTATTCGCTCGCCGCGTGCGGGGATCTTTGCGCGGGTGACTGGAGCGTGGTGAACGGGGTCAGCAATCGACCGGGAACGGGCGGCATGATGACGCTCTCGGACACGAACAGCGCCGGGCAGCGTTTTTATCGGATTGGCGTTGGGCTTCCGGAATAATCCGAAGCGCGGGGCACTCGGTCACGGCTCTCAGGGCTCGTCGTTCAGCAGGCCCAACCCTCTGTTCATATCCGCCCCGATGAATGGAGCGCATTCCAGCGCCTGTTTTGAATAGCGGGTGACCCAGGTTTTCGGCGCCTGAATGGCTTTACAGAAGAAGGCGAGCGCCATGTAGTGCTTCCCGCGGATTTCGCCGGGCAGCGTGGATGTATCGAGTACGGTTTCGGCCAGCTTGATATAAAGCGGATTGCCGATCTGCTCCCACGGTTTGACGGACTCCCCGTGCGTCAGTGTGATCAGAATGCCGCTGCGATCGGCCTTTTTCGGTTCTCCACCGAGCATTTTCGCCACAGCGGGCGGAATCTGCGTGCTGCCAATCTGATCCACGAGCATCTGGTCCAGACTTTCCAATTGATCCAACAGAGCGGCCATCTGTTGAGCATCGCGCCGGCCATCCTCTGTTTTCATTTGGGTCGGCACTCCGGCGATGCTTTCTTTGGCCTTTTGATAATTACGCTGGACCACGAACGGTCTGACGGCTGCCATGGCCCGTGCAAGAGCCGCACGGTCCGCATCCGCATCGACTTGAAGGAGGCGCTCTTTTTCTTTCCGGGCCTCTTCCTGCAGCTGCTGATTTTGTTTTTGCTCTTCCTGCTTTTTCAGTGCTTCACGGGCTGCCTGTTCGCGCTGCCGCCGGGATTCATCTTCGGCTTTTCGAATGGCTTCTTCGGCCTTGCGTTTGGTTTCGGCGTCCTGCGGAGGCGGCTGCTCGACGGCCCCCGCGGCGGGTGGTTGTTTGCCGAGCCGCGCCTTATTGCGTTCGATGAAGTCCGCGAAGATGGGCGGATTCCCCGCTTCATAGCTTTCCAGTTTTTCCAGCGCTTTATCGGAATTGCCGCGCGCTATGAATTTATCCAGCAGGGCCTGGCGAGTGTTCCATTTTTTGATGTTGTCGCTGAGCGTCACGGCCACAGACTGGAAGGCATACGGCCAGCGCTCGGAATCATCTGGCGGACGCACCTTGGTGTATTCGTCAAATTGACCATTCGCCTCCTCGTATTCGGCCCGGGACAGGAGTTTGACTGCGGCGATGTAGCGGGCGAGATCCCGATGCCAGGCCGGCCACTCACCGGGGCCCGGTGCGTACGTGGTGTTTGTACTGATCAGAAAACGGGCCAGGTTCAGAGGTATGAAGGCGGGATTCGGTTTTCCGTCGACGACCGGCGGCTGATCCTTTCCAAGCAGTCCGGAAAGCGTATTGGTCAGTTCGTTGGTATTCAATGCAAGCAGTTGAAAGGTACTGCGCAAAACGGGGAGCCAGTTCCGTCCGGGATGTTCGGCGGGCAGTCCGGATTGAACATGTTCCAGTGCGCTTTCCACGCCGTGCAGCGCGGACGGTTCAAACCGGTAGATGTTTTTCGTCCATCCGTTGATTTCCCGGATCAGCACCTGCTGTTCTTCCTCCGTGAAAACGCGGTCGTCCGGCCTGGTTAGAAAGAACACGGCGGCGCCCACAGCGGTCAGCAGCAGGAGGGGGATTACCAGGCGAAGCGGCTTTCGTTTTTTAGCGGGCGCGGCGGCGGCAACGGTTTTGTTTTTTACAGCGCTGATCACGCTGTCCAAATCGCTGAGCAGCGAGGTGTAGTTCGGATATCGCATGGCGGGATCCGGTTCCAGCATTCGGGCGACCAGTTTCGCGGTGGCTTCGTTCAACGAGGGTTTGATATCGCGTATGGACGGCGCATAACTTTTCAGGCGCGCGAGTACAACGTCGGCGGCGGAGTCACCCTCAAACGGCGGCTGCCCGGTGAGCGCATGAAAGAGCGTCGCGCCGAGGCTGTAAATATCGGAGCGGTAGTCCTCCTGCTGTTTGCGGGCTTTTTCCGGGGCGATGTAATACGGGGTGCCCCAAATTTCGCCGGGTTTGGATTTCTGCCCGCGCTGGATAAACTGAGCCAGACCAAAGTCAGCGATTTTGGCGTTCTGGTGCTGATCGAAAAGAATGTTTTCCGGTTTAATATCGCCGTGAAAGAGGCCGATTTCCTGAGCGGATTGCAGGCCCATGGCGGCATCGCGGCAGACCTCCAGCGCGCGCAGTTCGGACAGCGGCTGATGCTCAATGAGCTGATCCAGCTGTCCGCCGCTGATCAGTTCCATCACGATGAATGGCTTATTACGCTCCTCGCCCACCTGAAAAATCTGGACGACGTAGGGGCTGTTGATTTGGGCGGCGGCCCGCGCCTCGCGCAGAAAATTATCCATGGCGGACGGATCATCGCCCAGCAATTTTCCCAGCACTTTAATGGCCACCTGGCGGCCCAGGCGGGTGTCGTACCCCTGAAAAACAGCACCCATACCGCCCTTGCCGAGAAAGCGAAGCAGCAGGAAATCGCCGAGTTTTTTGGGGACGGCCTGCTGGGTTCCGCAACGGGGACATTGGACAATGGAAAACGGCTCGCTTTCCCGGACGTCCATAACCGTTCCGCACTGGTTACAGGCAAGGCTATCCACCCGTTTTCCGATGATGTCATAGCTGGTCAAAATGCGCTCCCCGTATAATATGGTCCTGCCGTTCCGCCATTCTCTTCATGGGCAAAAGGCGGCGGTCACATCGAGCGGGTTGCATCTTAATGTGAAGCGTTTTATATTGCAACAGGCTTTTTGTGCGGGAAGGGTCAACGGTTGAAAAAATATGCGGCGGTGAAGAATGAGTGAGGAACTGGATGATGAGCGGGTGTTCACAGTGGAGGAACGTTCAGTTCCCATGCGTCTGGACGCGTGGCTGGCACAGACCGAGCCGGCCATTTCCCGCGCACGCTGGCAGAAGCTCATTGAAAACGGCGACGTGCTGCTGAATGGAAAGGGCAGCAAGGCCAGTCAGCGGGTCCACGGGGGTGAGCTGGTCGAATGCACGATTCCCCCGCCCGTGCCGCTGGAAGTGAAGGCCGAGAATCTGCCGCTGGAGGTACTGTATGAAGATGCCGATGTCCTGGTGCTGAACAAGGCGCCGGGCATGGTGGTGCATCCCGCACCGGGGCATTTTCACGGCGGGACGCTCGTTAACGCTCTGCTCTTTCACTGTACCGATTTGGGAACCATCAACGGCACCATCCGCCCGGGCATTGTGCATCGACTGGATAAGGATACCTCCGGCGCGATGGTCGTGGCAAAAAACGATTTCAGCATGCTCGCACTGGCCGACCAGTTCAAGGCCCGGACGGTTCGCAAGGAATATGCGGCGCTGGTGCGGGGGCACTTAACCCCGCCGGCGGGGGTGATCCACACCCTGATGGGACGAAGCCCGTCGGACCGCCAGAAAATGAGCGTCCACACCACGGCCGGACGGGAAGCCATCACCCACTATGAAACCGTAGAGCGTTTTTCGGATTTCAGTCGGATTCGCGTGGTGATCAAAACCGGACGAACACACCAGATCCGCGTCCACATGGCGCACATCGGGCATCCGGTGGCGGGCGACGCCACATACGGGAAGGCCTCCACGCAGATCGGACCGATCCGCGTGACCCGTCAGATGCTGCATGCGGAGCTGCTTTCCTTTCAGCACCCGCGCACTCTGGCGCCCATCACCTGCCGGGCGCCTCTGTTTCCGGATATGCTGGAGGCATTGGACTTTTTACGCGCCGAAAGCCACAGCGCCGGGCATTAAACCGCGAGCCGTTCGTTCGCCGCCGCCCCTATTCAAGCACATGCACGAACAGCCCGGAACGAAGCTTGGGTTCAAACCAGGTACTCTTCGGCGGCATGACCTGTCCGGCATCTGAAACACTCATGAGCTGTTCAAGGCTTGTGGGGTACATGGAGAATGCCACTTCATCGCGCCCCTCATCCACGCGCTTCACCAACTCTTCGGGCCCGCGGATTCCGCCCACGAAAGAGGCGCGCGGATTTTTGCGCGGATCGTCAATCCCCAGGAGCGGGGCCAAAACCAAATCCTGCAAAATGCTCACATCCATGGATTTCACCGGGTCGGTGGTTTTGACCGTCGGGCAGACCAGCTCGTACCATTTTCCGGCCAAATACATGCATATCGCGCCGGACCTGTTTGGCTTGTCTTCTCTGGTTTCCCGAATGGAAAACCCGGCCTTACGAAGGCCCTTCATCAACCCATCGGGTGTCAGGCCGTTCAAATCGGCGATACACCGGTTGTACGGGAGAATTTGCAGCTGGCCGGCCGGGAAAATCACCGTCAAAAACCAGTTGTATTCCTCGTCGCCGGTGTGCGCGGGATTGGCCGCACGCCGTTCCCGGGCGACCCGTGCGGCGGCGGATGCGCGATGATGTCCATCCGCAATGTAATCCACGGGCACTGAAGCAAACAGATCCACAAGCCGCTGGGTATCCGGAATGCGCCAGGCGGCATGCTGAATACCGTCCACGGCCGTGAAGTCGAACATCGGCTTTCCTTTTTCCACGTCTGCCAGCAACCGGGAGATGGCGGGCACATCCCGGTAGGCCAGGAAAACCGGGCCGGACTGCGCATTCAGCGCCTCAATGTGGCGGGTTCGGTCCTCTTCCGGGGCGGCGCGGGTGTGTTCGTGCTTTTTAATCAGCTCCTTTTCGTAATCATCCACATGACTCACGGTGACCAGGCCGCGCTGCTGGTGATTGCCCATGGTGAGGCGATACAGAAAGAGCCCCGGTTTTTCATCGCGAACAAGGTATTTTTTCTGAATGAACATCTGAAAGTTTTCATGCGCCTTTCGGTATACGCTTTCATCCTTTTCCGGCGTACCCACCGGCAAGTCCACCCCCGGCAGGCTGACATGCAGAAACGAATAGGGATTATCGGCCGTCAGGACACGCGCTTCGTCAACAGAAAGCACATCATAAGGAAGGCTGGCCAGTTTGGCGGTGATTTCCAGCGGGGGACGGTACGCATTAAATGCCTTGATTCGCATAAAACCTCCATACAGGGTGGGTGATCTGAAACGGCAGCATACTACCGACTGAGCCCTGTTTGTCCACGCCCTATTTTCAGAAAACAACACAGTCCTTCGGCAGGAGAACGGGCCATGCGCGGTTCCGGGAATACCCCCCTGCTGTGCAGCGTGCTTTAACGCCATTCTGTTCGGGTTTTGTTTGTGTTTAATTTTGACTTTGTTGTGGACAAGATAGTCTTAATGATCATAAATGTGCGTTATCTGTTCAGAGGGAACAGTGGTCATTGCCGGGAAGAGTTGCGTATGGGTCGCACTCCTCTGTATGTGTTAATGAAAGGAGATTGTTGTATGAGAGGTTCCAATGTGAGCAAAGCTCTGAGTTTCATGATGGCTGTTTTTTGTGCCGCAACAGTGGCTCAGGCGGCTGTTTGGAGCAAGTCGAACGTCCAGTTTCTGTATGGCGAAAGTTATGAGCGTGATTCGGCCGTGTCCGATTCCAACGTGATGACCCTGGAACACAACAGCGGCTGGGAGTACGGCGACAACTACTTCTTCGTGGATTTCGCGAACTTTGATCGCGACACCGTGAATCTGTACGGCGAATATTGCACCCGCCTGAGCCTGTTCAAAATCGCGAACAAGGCCACCGGCAGCGAAATTACCGCCGGCCCGATCGCTGATGTGCTGGCCGTCGGCCAGATGGACCTGGGCGATGGATTCCGCGCCTATATGGCCGGTTTGGGTGCCATCATCAAGGTGCCGTATTTCAGCTATTTCTCGGTGGACGTGAAATACCGTGACAACCCCTACCTGGCCAGCCAGACCTACCAGATCACTCCGGTGTGGGATATGCCCTTCAGCCTGGGCCCCGTCCGCATGGATTTCTGCGGGTTCCTGGACTGGACCGGCCGCGAAGATGATCAGCCGGTCAGCATCCTGACGGCTCCCCAACTGCTGCTCGACCTGGGCAATTTCTGGGGCGCTCCGGACCGTCTGTATGCCGGTACCGAATTCCAGTTCTGGACTGAGAAATTCGTGATCGAAGATGACGGCGTGGACTATGCCGAGGAAAAATGCCTTCAGGCCATGGTCAAATGGATCTTCTAATCAGCCATTAACGGTTTGATTTAAGGGCCCCGGTTTCCGGGGCCCTTTTTTTGATTTCATGAGGAGCGGAATATGGTCTTTTGTCCGATGTGCGGATGCCGGCTGATTCGCCGGGAGCTGGATGGCTTCATGCGGATACAGTGTCCCGAGGCGACCTGCGGTTATGTGTGCTGGAACAACCCAACCCCCGTGGTGGCCGCCATCGTAGAACAGCATGGGAAAATCGTACTGGCCCGAAACAGCCTGTGGCCGGAGGGACGCTTCGCGCTGATTGCCGGTTTTTTGGAAGAAGGCGAATCGCCGGACGAGGCCGTGCTGCGGGAAATCGGCGAGGAGTTGGGCGTATCCGGGCGCATCCGTGAATTGGTCGGCAACTACGGATTTGCCGAAAGGAACCAGGTGCTGATGGTTTACCATGTGGAGATCGAAGGAGAAATTCGACTCAACGAAGAACTGGCCGAATTCAAAATCGTGGAACCGAATGAATTGGTTCCCTGGCCCATAGGAACCGGACCGGCCGTACGCGACTGGATGATACGGCATGGTTACGGCGCGGCCACGGCTTGATACTTCGTCCGCGCCGCAAATCCCGAACTGGCCCGCTCCTGAAAAGTTCCATCCTCCTCTCGCAGGATGTAGAGCGCCTCCACACCGGGCAGTGATTCCACCAGCGCCAGCCCTTCATCCGGCCCCATCACATACAGCCCCGTAGCCAAGCCGTCGGCCCGCATACAGGTGTCCGCCACCACCGTCACTCCGGCTGTGGCATGCCCAACCGGACGCCCCGTGCGCGGGTCCATAATATGCGAGTAGATCGTTCCCTCCGAATCCGTGAAAAAATTCTGATAGTCGCCGGAGGTGGCCACCGCGGCATCGGTCAGTTCCAGAAACCCGGCCAGCGCGTCGCCGGGTTGCGCATGATAGCGGGGTTTTTGAACGCCGATCCGCCAGCACTTTTCTCCCGGTTTATAGCCGGAAACGACGGCTTCCCCGCCGATTTCCACCACAAAATTCGTGATGCCGGACTTCGTGAGCAGTCGGGCGACGGCATCCACCCCGTACCCTTTGGCAATGGCGGAAAGATCCAGGTGCAACGCGGGAATCGCTTTGCTCAGCCGGTCGTTTGTCAGCGACAGGTGGTGCCAGCCACACTGCTGAAGAGCCTCCTGCACGGCCGCCGCGTCCGGAGGTTCTGTGATCCGCCCATCCGGCCCGAACCCCCAAAGATTCACCACCGCCGCCACCGTGGGATCAAAAGCTCCTCCGGTGAGTTCAGAAATCGCTAAAGCATCCGTCATCACCGAAACAAAATCTTCGCTCACCGGGATGAACTCCGTGGAGGCATTGCCGTTAAAACGGCTGATTTCACTGGTCTTATCGTAGGGTGACAGCACACGGTTGAGGCGCGACAGCTCCTCATCTATTTCTTTTTTCAGCTCATCGGGAGAAACGTTTTTCGAGTCCGAAAAGAAAGAAACGGAATAGGTGGTGCCCATGGTTTTTCCGCTCAGCATCATCTGCGACGAGGCGGATGTTGTTTGGCTCCGAAAAACACAGAACCAACCCACGCAAACCAACGCGATGGTCACGCCGAGTAAAAGCCGCTGAATTCTCTTTGATTGATTCACAGGCATGTTTTATAACCCCTCTTACTTTGTAACGTCGGAGTATGGCGAATTTCCGGCGGGGCGACAAGCGGAAGATGTGATTGGGGCGCATGCCCTCCCGACGAGGCTCAACTATGAATGAAATACGCGTCATTGATTTACTGAACAAGGCGGCGCAGCCCTTGTTGTCGCTGGAATTTTTTCCTCCAAAAAACCAGCTGGGGTTCGGACTCCTCGGCGGGTCCATCGAGCGAATGCGGGGTATCCGCCCGGACTTCGTATCGGTCACCTATGGTGCGGGCGGAACCACACGGGAACGAACACTGGATGCCTGCGAACTGCTGAAGAAAATGGGGTTCGGCCCGGTCATCGTCCACCTCACCTGCGTAGGGCACGCGAAAGAAGAGCTTGCGGCCATTATTCATGATTTGTTTGAACGGGGCTTTCGGAACATCATGTGCCTGCGCGGTGATCCGCCGAAGGGAGCGGCCTCGTTTGTACCGCATCCGAACGGGCTGAAGCACGCCGGCGAGTTGGTGGCCCTGGTGAAGGCGCTCCACCCGGAAATGTGCTGCGGTGTGGCGGGCTATCCCGAAAAGCACCCGGAATCACAATCCCCGGACGCGGATGTGGACCACCTGAAACGCAAGGCGGATGCGGGCGCTTCGTTCATCACCTCGCAAATGTTCTTTAACAATGACTACTTTTTCCGCTTTGTGGAAAAATGCCGGAAAGCCGGAATCAGCCAGCCCATTCTTCCGGGCCTGATGCCGGTGATATCCCGCACACAGATTGACCGGGTGGTTTCGCTGAGCAACGCGGAATTCCCCGCTGAATTGGCGCGCCGCATTGATGAGGCGGGCGGAGAAGGACCGCGCGCGGAAGCGGCCGGCATGGAATGGACCATCCGCCAGATTCGCGGCCTCCTTTCCGCCGGGGTGCCGGGCATTCATCTGTACATTCTAAACCGGGCACATACCGCCACGGCGCCCGAACTGATTCAATGCCTTTCCGAATGGCGCCGCTGAGCACGAACGGGCGGAAATTACCGGAGCGAAACATCCCCGGAAAGAACGGTTTGCAGTGAGCCGTCTGGGCGGCGCAGCAGCAACGCGCCATCGGAAGAAAGATCCTCGGCTGTTCCGGTGATATCGCCGGTCTCCTGTTTAATCGTCACTTCCCGTCCCAGCGTACAGCTTCGTTCGCGCCAGGCGGTCAGCGCGGAATCAAACCCGCCGGCACACGCCTCTTCATAGCGCTGCTCGAAGTGCTGCAGGATGGCGCGCGCCAACCCAGCGCGGGAAAAAGAGCCGCCGCCCTCGATGGCCAGCGATGTGGCGATGGACTGCAATTCCCCGGGCACGGCTTCGCGCGGGGTGTTGATGTTGAGTCCAATGCCGATCACCGCATAATCAATCGTATCCAGATCAAAGCCGGCTTCGGTCAGAATTCCGCAAATTTTTTTCCCGCCAATCAGCAAATCGTTCGGCCATTTCACTTCGGCGCGCAGACCGGATGCCTCTTCCACGGCTTCAGACACCGCCACCGCCGTGAGCAGCGGAAGCAGCGTGAGACCCGGCGGGGCGAATGGCGGACGCAGGACCAGCGTCATGCAAAGCCCATGCTGCGGCCCCGAGAACCAGCTGCGTCCCCGCCGGCCGCGTCCGGCGGTTTGGTGTTCGGCCACGAAAAGTGTTCCTTCCGGGCAGCCGGAAAGCGCCGCCTCCTTGGCCCTGCTGTTGGTGGATTCCGTTTCCTGAAAGTAATGAATATCGCCCCGGCCAAAGGTGCGTGTTTGAAGCTGGAAGCGGACTTCTTCGGGCAGAAGCAGATCGGGTGCGGAATGAAAAAAATATCCCTTTCGGTGCGCGGATTCGATCACGTAGCCCATCTCGTTCAGCGTGGCGATCTGTTTGTTAACGGCCATACGGCTGACGCCAAGGCGCTCGGCCAACTGCTCGCCGGTGATCCAGTCCGTCGCAGTACGCAGGTCGGTCAAAATACGGTCACGGGTGTTCATCGTCATCGGTACTTCCTGAATCGGCGGCATGAAGGCGGTCTGCGGCCCCGGCGGCCAGCTCCACGGTTTGATTATAATCTTCCCGGAGCAATTCGAAGCGAAATGCGGCGCTGTCGCGCCATTCGTCGGACTCCAGCCGGCGCTCTGTGTTCACCGGATCCGTCCGCATGATCTGTATGCGACCCGCCTGGTCCCTGACGGCCTCATAGGCAACCCCTTTCCTGTCCTCCAGTGTAAATTGGCGGGTTCTGCACGTTTTTCCGCATTCGGGATATTGCTTCCCGGTGCCGACATGGTGCGCATAGAGACAGTACTGGGTGAAGAAAAGCGTGGGATGGTGAAATACCAGCCATTCCATGCCGCCGAATCCAACCTGCCGGGCAAGTGCGAGTTGCTGGGCGTCCGTGAGCTCCAGCGCGGGCGTCAGGGCGGCCAATCCGCTGCGCAGTGCGACGGCTGCGGCGCGCGCATTGGCGATGTTCAGTGAAAAATCACCCGTGATGCGGGCGGCGGGGTAAAGGTGCTGCATGCGCCGGACGGCGCCCCATGAACGCGCCAGATACTGGTCCGGTTGCAGGGCGGCCTGTTCTTCAATCAGGTGGGCCTGCGATTCCGTAATAACGCGCGGACTGGCCAGTCCGGCGGCGATTCCGGCTTCGCGAACCCGCAGGAAGGCGAGACGCGTGGCTTCCGGGGTCGACAGTTCCGGGGTGATAACCATCGGAAACTTGATCTGACCGGCGTGATCCAGCAGGGCGGAAAGCTGCTCTTTCGAGCGCACCAGCCATTTCAACATCGGGCGCTCTGCAGAGAGCATCGGCGGCTCAGACTCCATCGGTTCGCCGGGGAGAATGACATGTTGATGATCCGTTTTTCGCTGTTCAATCAATTGCTCCACCACGCGCCGACGCAAATCATTCAATATGCTTTTCGGCAGCATGAGTTCAATCTGCTGCACAGGCTCTTTGTCATCGCGAAGTTCGATGGTTCCGATGCCGAACGGAGTGTTCCCCAGGCGCTCCAACTGCCCGGCCAGCAGTTCCGGGGTGATCGGGTGGGTGCGCGAGGGTTCAAGCGGGTGTTCGGATTCCACATGTGCCTCATGCCCCTGGGCATCGCGACCGGTCAGCACCACGGGTCGTCCGCGGGCGGCAAGAAGAGTGAAATCCAGGCGGACGGGATGCGGCGTCGTGATTTTGGCGTACGACTGCCGCAGGGTACGATCAAGCACCGGATCGGAGGTTTTCCAAAGGCTGACGCCGGGATGGAGCGTCGCGAGATCCACATCATCGTGTCCGAACCCGAGTTCATAGACGATGGGTCCATTTTCCGATTCTGAAACGCGCTGCGCCTGATAAATCCGCGCACCGGCGCGGCGGCCTTCGGCATCGGGATAATCAAAAGCCACGCCATCGCCGGGCTGCGGCGGGAACAGCAGGTCCGGCGCCGCCTCCAGAAAAACAGAACGGCGGCCAACCCGTGTGAGCGTGCCAAGATACAGCCCCTGATGACCGACCAGCCGGGGATCTACCAGTTCCGCATGCTGATCCCCATGCACATACCCGGACGTTTGGCCGCGCGCAAAGAGAATTTCGAGCGCCTGCCTGTTCCGTTCGGCGGTCGCGGCCCGACTTTGCTGCGCCGCCCGAATGGCGTCGCGGTAGGCGGCCACGGTGGCGGCCACGTAGTCGGCATTTTTCAGTCGCCCCTCGATTTTGAAGCAGGTTACGCCCGCCTCGATCCGCTCCTGAATGAAATCCAATCCGCAGAAATCCTTCGGGCTGAGAATATGGCGTCCGGTCGTTGGAACGGGCTGTCCGTTTTCAAGCAGCGAGTACGGCAGCCGGCAGGGTTGCGCACAGGCGCCCCGGTTGGCGCTGCGGCCGCCCATGAAAAAGCTGGCATGACACTGCCCGGAGTAGGAAATACAAAGCGCGCCGTGAACAAACGCTTCCAGTTCCACGGTGGTTTGGGCGCGAATGGATTGAATTTCCCCGGTGGTCAGCTCGCGGGGCAGGATGACGCGCCGGATACCGAGATGTTCCTGCGCCCAGCGAATGGCTTCGGGCTCGGAAAGGGTCATTTGGGTGGACGCATGAATCGGCATGGACGGTATGCGGCGGTGAAACCAGTCGGCCAGCCCCGCATCCTGTATAATGACGGCATCCACGCCCGCGTTTGCCGTCAGGCAGGCGAGCGCTTCTGCGGAGGCCCATTCGTCGGGGAGCACCAGCGTATTCAGCGTCAGGTAGAGGCGCACGTTGTGCTGGTGGCAGAGCGCCACGGTTTCATGCAGGTGTTCGGCATCGAAATTATTCGCCCGAAGGCGCGCATTGAATTGGCGGAGCCCCAAATATACGGCATCCGCACCGTTGGCGATGGCTGCGCGCAGCGACTCGTCGTCCCCGGCGGGCGCCAGCAGTTCCACGGCGGGAGAAGGTATGTTTGGGTTGGTCATGCGGCAAGGGTATAACGCATTCGGCGGGCGGGCGCAACGACGCAATTATTTCAAGATCCATGCCCTCCCGGCCGTTCGGTTGAGCCGCCGTTCATTTGCTCCGAAAACTACGGTGTGCGCAGCCGCTTTGACGTTGACCGGCGTACAGGCTTCCGTTACTTTAGCGCGTATTTTTTGGCAGGTCTTTTTTGCGACTGGCATGAATGTGAAGGAGTGGGAATGTCCAATACGGTACTGGTGGGCTCGCAGTGGGGCGACGAAGGAAAAGGTAAAATCATTGATGTATTGACCCGCCGTGTGGACTGGGTGGTCCGCTATCAGGGGGGAAATAACGCAGGGCACACGGTGGAAGTGGGCGACAGCAAGTATGTCCTTCATTTAATTCCGTCCGGCATGCTGCACGAAGGAAAAAAATGCGTGATCGGCAATGGGGTGGTCATTGATTTGGGCGCCCTGAAGAAAGAACTGGACGACCTGGTGGCCCGCGGCGTTCATCCGGAAGGGCGTTTTTACATCAGCGACCGTGCTCATATCGTTTTCCCCTATCACCGCGCACTGGACGGCGCCGGCGAGGGCGCGCGCGATAAGTCCACACGCATCGGCACCACGGGACGCGGCATCGGTCCGGCCTATGCCGATAAAACAGCCCGCTCCGGACTGCGCATGTGCGATTTGTTTGAGCCTGATTTCGAGGAACGTCTGCGCGGGCGCATACGGGAAAGCAATAAAATGCTGGCCGTACTCGGCGCCGAGGCGCTGAAAGAAGACGATGTGGTCCGCGAAAGCCTCGCGGCGGCCCAGGCCCTGAAAATCTTTGTGGCGGACACGGCCGTGCTGGTCAATGACGCCATCCGACGGGGCGAAAGCGTACTTTTTGAAGGGGCGCAGGGCACCATGCTGGACGTGGATTTCGGCACCTATCCGTTTGTGACCTCCTCCAGTGCGGCGGCCGGCGGCGCCTGTACCGGAACCGGCGTCCCGCCGAATCGGATTAACGAAGTAATCGGCGTGGTGAAAGCCTATACCACCCGCGTGGGCGAAGGCCCCTTCCCGACCGAACTACACGATGCCGACGGGCAAAAGCTGCGCGATGTGGGTCATGAATACGGCGCCACGACGGGCCGTCCCCGCCGCTGCGGCTGGTTCGACGGCGTAGTGGCCCGTTATGCCGTCATGCTCAACGGCATTACCTCCTGGGCCATGATGAAACTGGACGTGCTGGACTCCTTTGAAACCATTAAAATTGCCGTGGCGTATGACCTCGACGGCAAGCGCGTGGAAAGCGTTCCGGCCGCAGCCACGGCCCTGGCGCGCTGCAAACCAATTTACGAGGAATGGCCGGGCTGGATGCAGGATACGTCGAAAGCCAAAACCTGGCAGGAGCTTCCGGAAAAGGCGCAGGCTTATTTGCGCCGCCTGGAGGAACTGACGGGCGCGCGCATCGGCCTGCTTTCGGTGGGGCCGAAGCGCGACAGCACCATATTGATCGAAACGGAAAATTTGTAGACCATCCTGGCGCAGAAAAATGAAGCCGAATGATAAATCCGATGGGAGGGCGTAACGTGCAGCGAAAAACGACGGTTCGTGTGCCGCAGCATGTGGCTATCATTATGGATGGCAATGGGCGCTGGGCGAAAAAACAGGGATTTGCCCGGGTCAAGGGGCACGAAGCCGGCGCAGAATCGGTACGCGTGGCGCTCCGATGCTGCCGAAATGCCGGGGTCAAATACCTGACCCTCTACGCCTTCAGCGTGGAAAATTGGGTGCGGCCAAAAACTGAAATTGCCGCACTGATGCAGCTGTTGGTGCGATTCTTGAAGAAAAATGAGGCGGAACTGCACGAAAATAAAGTGCGCCTGCGGGTGACCGGCCGGCTGCATGATCTGCCCGTGGACGTTCAGCGCGAAGTCAACCGCGTCATGGAAGCCACCCGTCAGTACGATGAAGGCCATCTGATTCTCGCCCTGAGCTACGGCGGACGCAGCGAACTGGCCGACGCCATGCAGCAAATCGCCCGGCAAGTCAAGGAGGGCTCACTGCTTCCGGAAACCATCACCGAGGACACCATCGCCCGGAATCTGTACCTGCCGGATGTGCCGGACCCCGACCTGATGATTCGCACCAGCGGGGAAATACGCCTGAGTAATTTCCTCCTCTGGGAACTTTCCTATACGGAACTCTATTTCGACGAGGTATTCTGGCCCGACTTTCGCGAACCGCATTTTCAAAAGGCGCTGGAAGTATTCAGCAACCGCAAACGCCGCTTCGGCGATATCGAGTGAGGACGAACTATGCTTCCTGCTTTGGGCAAACGCTTGATCAGTGCAACATTTCTGGCGGCCTTCGTTATTCTGGCCGTCTTCTGGTTTCCTTCCTGGGCGCAAGTGTTAACGCTCATGCTGATCAGTGCGGCGGCATTGGTGGAATTTTACGCCTTTTTAGGCACAATAGGGATTCCAACCTTCCGGGGTCTCGGCCTTGGCGCAGGCGCCATGCTGCAGGCTGTAACCTGGTTTACCTATTTCACGCCGTGCCGCCTGTCTCCATCCGAATGCGAACTGATTGTGCTGGCAGTGTTGGTGATGGCGGTCCTCGTGATGGGCCTCCGCCAAAAAGGAAATAACCAACTGGTGATGACGCTCGGCGGCACGTTGCTGGGCGTCCTCTATATTCCGTTTTTATTCAACTTCATCATAAAACTGTTGATGGAATGGGGGGCCGACAACGGACGCTTCCTCGTCTTGTACATGCTGCTCGTAGTGAAATGGTCGGATGCCGGAGCCTACTTTGTCGGATGCGGATGCGGGCGGCACAAACTGATTCCGCGCATTTCTCCGGGGAAAACCTGGGAAGGGCTCGCCGGCGGATTGCTCACCGGAATGGTCGTAAGCCTGATCGTCTTCTTCTGTTCCGGCGTGCGGGCCGGCGCAGTCCATTTCAGCCTGCTGGATGCCGTAACCATCGGACTGCTCCTGAGCATCGCCGGGGTGCTGGGTGATTTGGTCGAATCGCTCTTCAAGCGGGCGGTCGGCGTGAAAGACTCCAGCGGTATTATCCATGGAATGGGCGGACTGCTCGACGTATTGGACAGCCTGATCTTCTCGGCCCCCGTGTTCTATATCTGTGCGCGGCTCCTGCTGGCGGCATAACCTCCCCACAGCCCTTTTTAGCATTGCGCCACCGGGAAATAACCGATACCTTCCGGCTTTCTTTTTCCGAAAATAACGGGGAACATGGAATCCTATGATTGTACTGAATATCCTGCTGGTGGCGGTTTTCTTCGGCTTGACCGTGTTTGTGCATGAACTGGGGCATTACCTGGTGGCCCGATGGCTGGGATTGCAGGTGGATGTTTTCTCCATCGGATTCGGCCCCGCCATCTGGAAACGAACCGTCAAGGGTATTGCCTACAAAATCGGCTGCCTGCCCCTGGGCGGATACGTCTCCCTGCCTCAGCTGGATCCGGGTGGCGGAAAAACGGAAGACGGCCAGTCGCGCAATCTGCCGCGGGTGGCCCCCTGGAAAAAAGCGCTGGTGGCGGTTGCCGGAGCTTTTTGCAACGTCCTTTTTGCCGTTCTGCTTGCCTACATCGTCTACTGGGGCGGAAAATCACTGGTCTATGCGGAGCGCGACTGCGTGGTCGGGTATGTGGCAACCAACAGTGTGGCTTTTGAATCCGGCCTGATACCGGGCGATGTGATTGCGGCAGTCAATGGGAACCCGATTACCCGCTGGGATCAGTTCATTCTGGAATCGGCCCTGAATGACCAGGTCGAACTGCGCATTTTGAAACGCGACGGCACCGAAAACACGCTCGTGCTGCCCACCGTCAAAATGGACATGGGCGGACGGCTTGTCGAAGGCGTTATGAAGCAGACGCCCTGCCTGATCATCGGCATCATCCCCGGCAGCAGCGCCGAAGAATCGGGCCTGAAGCCCAACGATGTGATCCGGGAGTTTGCGGGACAACCCATCTACAGCATCAATCAGCTGACGGATCTCGTGAACCAAAATCAGGATCAGCCTGTTCCGGTCTTGATCACCCGCAACAGCGAAGCCATGACCGTCACGGTTACCCCCCGTTACAATGAAACCGCCGGCCGCGCCCTGATCGGCATCGAACACAACCCCTTTGATATTTACAAAAGCCCGCGCGATCAACTGGTCGGCTGGGCAAGCCCTGTTTTTCGATTGCTGAAGGCACTGGTCACCCCGCGCGAAGCCCGCGCTGCTGCCTCGGCTGTTGGCGGCCCTGTGGCCATTCTGGATATGATTTGGAAAGCCGTGCAAACCAGCCTGCTGCTGGCCCTCTGGCTTACGGGCCTCCTGAACGTGAACCTGGCCATTTTGAATCTGCTGCCCATCCCGATTCTGGATGGCGGACACATCGTCTTTGCCTTATGGGAAATGATCACGCGGCGCCCCGTGCATGAGAAAGTGATCAACGTACTGGCCAATGTGTTCGGGAGCATACTGATCATCCTCTTCATCATGCTTACCTTCAATGATTTCCGCAGGCTGATTCTGCCCCGTTTCACGCATAAAGAACAACCGCAGGAGGAGACGGCGGAACCGGCGGCGACCAACACCCCGACGGAAAGCACGGAGTCGACCGCCCCGTGACTCGGGGTTTCCAGCGCCTGCCCCGTAACGGGATATTCGTCCCGCGCTGGATGGTGATGCTGGTGTCGACTGCGGCGCTGGCCTGGCTCGGCCTGAAGATCATGATCCCTCCCCGCTGGGAAATTCAGCGGCTCGATTCCCCGGATGGTCAAATCAGCGCCCGCCTCATGCGCAATCGCTACGCGCAGGAAACGCTCAGCGTCATGGTCAAGGAAGGCCCCCTGTGGCGTACCATTTTTTACTCTCCCCCGCTGACCAACGATTACCGTACCGACCCCGGCGAACGCCTTTACTGGGGAGCTGACGGTCGCACCCTCTTTCTGCGCCTGGAAGGAATAACCCGCTGGGGCTACGATTTTAAACGCGACGCCCCCGTGGCTCCCGAAACGCTCTGAAAACGCCACGCCCTCCGCCGGCCGCACTTGCGCAACCGCCGTTGGTAAACCGCGCATAATTTATGGTTGACTCACAAGCCTCCTTCCTTTATTTGAACGTCGCATACTAAATAAATGGAAAGGATTCTGCGATGAACACCCGGACTGCGCTAATCGCCCTGCTTCTAACGTCCGCCTTATTCTGCCAGGCCGAACCGGGAGATGATGACCCGTCCTACGCCGCAGAGGATCTGGTCGTTCACGGCCGGGAAACCGATGGGGCCGACATGAGCAAACTGGACGCCTCGCCGGCATCATGGGCGGCCACCCTGCCGGGCGTCTCGCTGAACGCCCAGGGTGGTCCCGGCGGACAAAGCGACCTGCGCATCCGGGGAAGCACCTTCAGCGGCGCCGGATTCTCCCTGGCCGGATTGTCGCTCAACAACGCACAAACCGAACACTTCAACGCCGATCTCCCCCTGCCGCCCGCCCTTTTCACGCGGCCCGAAGTACTCACCGGATTTGATCAGACGCTCCTGACCGAAGGGCACCTCGTCGGCACCGTCAACCTGCGCCTGCGTCCGATTGCTCCGACCTCCCAACTCTCCACCGGACTCGGCGAATATGAGAGTTACTGGGCGCACGGCCTGATCGAAGAACCCCTCACCGCCAACTCCCCGGCTGGCGGACGACTGGGTCTGGCAGCCTTCGGGGGCCATGACCGGTTCAATCATGTGAACTACGAGGACAACGATAACGAAAACGCCCTCGGAGGCGGCCTGCTGCAATGGACCTGCCGCGATGTTCAGTGGGACGCTGTGGCCGGCTATCGTAACAAACGCTTCGGCGCACGCGGCTATTACGGAACCAACCCGGAGTACCCCGCCGACGAAAAAACCGACGACCTCCTGCTGCTCACCTCGCTCCAAAAGGGCGGCGGGGAAGAATACTTCAACGCCTCCGCCGCGTTCCGCAATTTCAACGATGATTACCGCCTCTATATGCCGACGTCTCTTTATCACAATGAACACGAAACCAAAACCATCGCCGCTCAGGCGGGCGGGCGGCACATCGTGTCCGATCCCCTCGGGGCCGTCTGGCGAATCAGTGCGGATCAGGAAGAACTGACCAGCGACTCGCTGGGCAATCATCGCCGCGCGCATGGCGCCCTGACGCTGATTCCGGATTTCCGTGCCGGCCGCTGGCTCTTTGCTGCAGGAGTACGCCAGGAGGTGTTCGAGCGCGAAAAGCCCTCATCGCTCCCGCAGGCGGGCATCACCTGGAATGTCGCCGAGGGACAATCCATTGCGCTCTCCGCCGGACGTGCAGTCCGCCGCCCCTCCTACACAGAACTGAACTACGAATCGCCCGCCAGCCTGGGCAATCAGGGACTCGACCCCCAATTCAGCGATAGCGTGGAGCTCAATTGGTCGCTCGATCGGGACCGCTGGTCGCTCCGTGGCGGACCGTTCGTCCGGCGCACGCGCGACACGGTGGACTGGATACGCGCCACGGAGGAATCCACCCGCTGGACGGCGGAAAATATCGGCACGGTGGACAGCCTCGGCGCCGACGCCGCGCTGACCTGGCTTTGCCGCGACGATCTGAACATCCTGGCCTCCGCCGCCTGGCTGCAGCAACAGGACGATGCTGATGTGTATTCAAGCCGTTACGCCCTGGACTATGCACGCGCACAGGCCCGCCTCGAAGCACAGTGGTTCATGAATCGCCTGTTGACGTTCTCGCTCGCCCAGGGATGCCGCCATCAGGCGGAAAATCCCCTGCGCGAACACGGCAGCGACCAATGGCTCACCGATGCGCGAATGGAAATTCACCCGCCCCGATGGGCATATGCCCGGCTCGTTTTTTCCATCGAAAACCTGTGGGATGACGACTTTGAAGAATTCCCCGGACAGGACACCGCCACCGGCCGACGTGCGTACCTCGGCCTGACTCTCACTTATTGACGGACCATCCCCCCTTTCCGAGGCCGCCGGTTTTGCCGCCGCGTTACGCTGTTCAGCGGCTCAGGCGTGTTTTAAGTCGCTGCACCGGAGCCGATGCCTCCACAGCGCAAACCAACCGCCCAAGCAGCGGGCAGGTGCGCAACGCATGACTGAAATGAAAGAGAAACGGAGAGTTTCTGAACAGCACGGCGCCGGAATCTGCCGGCTGTGCCGTCGGAGGAACGGCCAACAGACGGTCATAAAAATTCGTCGGACCAACCACGCGCGGCAGACAAAGCAGCGTCAGCCACGCCACCGCCTGATCGCGATCATCCTGCGATGCGGCCCAGGCGCGTGCCATCCCGGTGCGCAGCGCCAGCTCGTTCATGCACTCCCAGACGCCGCGGTGCGTCTGCTGAAACCATTCGAGCTCCTGCGCGCTGCCGGGAGCCTGCGTCGTTTCGGCATTGCTCACCCAATGAAGCAGCGCGTTATAAAGACGCAACAGTTCGCTGTTGAGCGCTTCCGGAGCAATACCGTTTTCGAGTCCGCGCCACTGCGCCAGACGCTGCCGCTCCAGCGAGAGTAGCATCGGCATCAATGCGCGGCCGGTATCGGTGGACGGCTGTTTGAGTATCCAGAGAAACAGATCTTCGCCGATATGGTACTGCCTCCGGAGATAGGCCTCCGGCGAAGTGGGATGATAATGATACCCGCGGGCCCGCTCCAGAAACCGCAGCGTCAACCCCTGCAAATGGAGACGGTAAGCCAGCTCGATATCTTCGAACCCGTACGGAAACACCGGATCGAACAGCAGCTCCTGCTCCGTCAGAAAACTGCGCTTCAGCGAGATGTTGCAGGTATAAAACTGATGATACGTGAGCAGAGAGCCGTCCGTGCAGCGGGAATAATCAAATTGATGTCCGCCCGGGCCGGATAACATGCGCTCAAAGGCGGAAACCGAAAGGTCGGAATGCCAATCCGTGTATCCGAGAAATGCCGCCGTCTTTTCCGGAGCCTGCCGATGCGCCGCCTGATGCGTCTCCAGAAAATGGTCGCATGGTACGATATCGTCTCCGATAAAGAGCACCACCTCGCCGCGCGCCTGCCTCACGGCCAGATTTCGTGCCGGCGAACGACCCGGCAGCCCGTCATTGTTCAACAGCCGTATGGGCAGGTCGGCAAACGCGCTGCACAACGCTTGCAAAGAATCATACGCCCCGCCGTCATTGACGATCACCAACTCGTAAGCCGCGCGGGAAAGCGTCTGCCGCGAAAAGGCGCGGAGCGTCCGCTCAAGCACCTCCACCCTGTTTTTGGTGGGCATCAGTACGGACAGCAAACCGGACGACGACGGCGCAAAGGAAGCCCGCGACGCGTCCCGCTCCTGAAGCAGACCCCGCAGCACACGTACCCACGTTTCCGCCGCGCGCTCCCAGGAAAACGCATCCAGCACGCCCGAACGGGCCCGCCGCCCAACCTCCGTAAGCTGTTCCCGGTTTTCGGCGGCGCTCACCAACTGGCGCGCCAGATCGTCCGCGTCCGGCTCGCACCAGTAGATCTCATCCCCCAGCGGATAGGACTGCCGATCAAAACATTCGCCCACCGGCACTTCCCGGAACGACACAGGTAAAAACGCACCATCAAACGCAAAATCCGCCGGACCTCCGAACGCAGGCATCATCACCGGCACCCCGATGGCCATGGCATCCAGGATCTTCATGGAAAAGCCCTCTCCCCGAAACGGAGCGAGCAGCAGATCCATGGAGGCATACAGCTTCAGCAGTTCCTCTTTTTCCACAAATTCATTATGCCAAACCACCGGCAGCGCGGGATACTGCCTCACCCAGGATTCCAACCGCGACGACCCGGCCCCCGCACCGTAATCTTTGATGTGCAGCACCGCCGCCCGCAAATCGCCAAAAGCAGCATCCAGCGCCTTCAGCGCCAAATCGGTGCCGTAGCGATACAAATCATTGGAATTGGTCACCAGCAAAATGTTCAGCGGCCGTCCCGCCTGCGCCGATGCCACCCGCCCCTCGGGAAAGAGGGTCCGGATTTCCGGCGAGTAACCCAGCGGGATCACCGGACATTCCGCCGCCGCAAAACCGATATCACCCAGAGCCGACTGATTGAATGTCGAGACCGGCACCTTACGGTACCCGTTGAGCCGGATGTGCCGCGTCCAAAGATCGTGATGCGCGGCATTCGCACGGTATCGGTAATTGGTGCAGATGATTTCCGCATTCACCGTGCCGAAAAGCGGAGCCTCCAGGTGATGCGGCCAAAAATGCGACCACTTGATATGCACATCCCGTTCCGGCTGTTCTTTCATCCAGCGCGTCAACCGGTCGGCTTTATGCGGCGGAATGGAAGGATGAATGGCCGCCCGCGGTATGCTCACCGCCACGCCCAGCCGGTCCAGCGCCATCGCCAGCTCCACCGTCGCCCAGGTGAACGCATTGGGATGCGCCGCATCCATTACCAGGTGAATCCCCAG
>CAZISY010000052.1:21916-23446 GCA_964542025.1 uncultured Verrucomicrobiota bacterium | reverse complement strand
GCATCTCGTGTCCGCCGAGACTGCGATCCATGAGCTTGGCCCAGCCGTAGCGGGCAAAGTCGCCGGTGAAAAACTTGCGCTTGCCGCCGAGTTCTTCGGATTCGGCATCCATGTCGTCCATGAATTTGTAAATGAGGGCGATGGTGATCTGTTCGACCTGCGATTTGGGGTCGGGCACTTTTCCCACAAGAATATCGCGGGCGGAGTCGATGCGGCGTTTGGTTTCTGTGTCGAGCATGGGATTCCTTTTTGATCGGGCGGATTGGTCAGATGTTGACGACTCCTCTGCAATCGGGATAGGCCGTGCAGCCCCAGAATTGTTTTCCTTCGTTTTTTCCGCTTTTGGCGGTGCGCAGGGTCATCGGCTTTCCGCATTGCGGGCAGGCGGGAATTTGATCAGACGGATTGGACGGATCAGACGGATTGGACGTATCCCGCGTTTTTCGGGAACGGTGGGCGAGCCGGGCGGTGGCGAGCTGCTCGCTGTAGCCACCGCTTTCGATGAACTGAGTTTCGAGCGCGGCTATCTGCTGATCGAGCAGGTAGTTGGCCTGGTTTATCAGGCAGATCAGGGCGTTGGCCCGCACGGCGGGATCGGCATGGTCAAGCCAACGGGAATAAAGTGCCCAGCGCTCCTGATCTGACAGATCTGTCAGATTGGACAGATCGGCTTTGAATTTCTGGGGGACTTGCCGGACGGCGAGGGCTTCGGGGGCGTCGGCAGCCCATTGCGGGAGGCGGCGGTGGCGCAGAAAGTCTTCGTAGTCGAGCAGCAGCTCCTCGAGACTTGCGCGGGCGACGTTGACGAGGCGGAGTTCGGTTTGCGAGGAGGTGGCGGAGGCACGGCTGCCCTCGGCGATGTTCTGCCGTCCGGAGCGCGCGGCCTGCACCATCTGGTCGACTGTGCGCGAATGCGGATCGAGGAATTTTTCGCAAAACCAGACGGTCGCATCATAAATGAGGGTGGCTGTTTGAAAGCTGCAGGTATCCCGATAGCCGCCGCTGGGTCTTATTTTTGACATATCCGATACTCCTTTACGCGGCAAACTGGTTCAGCGAGACATAGTCCTTGATGTAATCGGGAACCAGCTTGCGGTATTTCGCGGGTACCGCTTTGAAGTCCCGTGTAGAGAAAACGGGATTGGTGGCCAGGTCGGTGAATTGACCGGACTCGATGATGTGGCGAATCTGATCGCTGGTGGCATAGGCTTTGAAGTAGGTCTTGATGGCGGGCAGGGCCTCTACTTCTTCCGGCTTACAGTCGGCCACAAATTTGGAAAATTCTTCTTCGAGCAGCTCATCTTTGGATTTGAAGCGCGGAATGAGACCGAAGATTTTTTCCAGAATCTCGCGCAGAGTCAGACGGCGGTCCACTCCGGCGGCTTTGCGCAGCTTGTCGAGGTTGTAATATTCGTCCGGCTTGTCAAAAACCTCTTTGTTCACGTAGTCAATGACGCGATCCCACTGTCCGGCCTCCACACTGGCCGCGATGAAGTCGTTATCACGCACCGCACTTTCAAACTTGGCGTA
>CAZISY010000052.1:0-21816 GCA_964542025.1 uncultured Verrucomicrobiota bacterium | reverse complement strand
GGACGGGCCGGATGAGCGCGGTTTGGGCAGTTTGAGCACTTCGTCGTAGTTGAATTCTTCCTCGAAATATTCGCAGTTGGCGAAAAAGTCGAAGAGTTTGAAGGTCTTTTTCTCCGGATTCTTAACCAGCCCCCGGGCATCTTCGTCATGCAATTCATCCAGGAAGTTGTGCCTGCGTGTACCACGTCCTTTGATCTGGATGAAATCGGTGGGTGAAAAAATGGGACGGAAAAGCCCCAGGTTTAACACGTCCGGGCAGTCGTATCCGGTGGTCATCATTCCAACGGTGACACAAATGCGGGCTTTGCTGGTTTTGTAGGCCGGTAGAAAGTTGGCGGAACCCAGCAGGTTATTGTTGGTGAAATTGATGGTCATTTGCTGAGCATCGGCAATCTGAGAGGTGACCTGCACGGCAAAATCGGACTGATATTTTCCGGGGAACATGCGGTCGGCCATTTCGTTGAAAATCTGCGTTAGCACAGCCGCGTGATTCTGGCTGACGGCAAACACGATGGATTTTCCGATCTCGCCGCTGACGGGATCACGAAGGGCGTTTTCGAGAAAGATTTTGCAGAAGAGCTGGTTGGTGGCGGGCGAGAAGAAGCGTTTCTCGAATTCACGGTGCTTATAGGTCTCTACCCGGTCTTCGCCTTCATCGTCTGTAAACTCGACGACAAAGCCCTCATCGGAAAGGAGCTTGGTGGTGACTTCGCTGCGGGCATCAACGATGGTCGGATTGATCAGGTAGCCGTCTTTCACGCCGTCGAGCAGTGAATAACGAAAGGTTGGAATGCCATCGGCACAACCGAAGGTGCGGTAGGTGTCGAGCAGCAGACGGCGCTCGAACTCGCGCGGGTCTTTGGTGCCGGGGTTGTTTTTGTCGAATTTTTTGAGGTAGTCGCGCGGCGTGGCGGTGAGCCCGAGTTTGTAGCCGATAAAATAATCAAAAACGGCGCGGGCGTTCCCTCCGATGGAACGATGTGCTTCATCGGAGATGACGAGATCAAAATCGGTTGGCGAAAAGAGCTGACGGTATTTGTTACCGAAAAGCAGCGACTGCACCGTGGTCACCACAATCTCGGCCTTGCGCCAGTCGTCGCGATTCTCTTTGTAAAAAAGAGCTTGATGATGGCTGCTGATGTGAGTGTCTTTCCGGTGCCTGTGGCCATTTCCAGCAAAAAACGATCGTTCCCTTTCTTCACGGACTGCTGAATCGCACAAACGGCCTGCTTCTGATACGGACGCAAAAAACGAAGCCCGTTGGTTTCAACAAAACGCCGCCGTTCGGACTCGTTTTTCCATGCCGCTTCTGCTGCATAACCGGGCCGTTGTGTCAGCACGATATAATCATCGCCAACAGCGTCCTCCGTTAGGCGCGTCGCGTCGGGAACACTCTTCTTATAACCGGTAATGGAATCGGGCGTCGGGAATGCCGTAATGATGTAGGGGTTCCCGCGTTCCAGATCCCAGAAATAATGAAGATTTCCGTTGGAAAGCAGGACAAACCGGCAATTCTGTGATCGGGCATATTTGCGGGCCTGTTCTTTCCCAACCCGTGGGTTTTTATCCTCGGCTTTGGCTTCCAGCACAATCAATGGAAACCCATGATCATCCAAAAGCAGGAAATCAACATAACCATGCGCAACCTTTTCGAAATTCTCACCCAGTGAATCCAGGTCGTCATTTTTAATGTTTATGGTGGGCTCAAGCCGTATATTGGCCGGGCCGTCGTCACCAGGAAAGAACCGCCAACCGGCAGCCTCGAGTAATTTATTGATCTTTATTCGTGCCGTTGCTTCTTTCTTTGTCACGCTGCACCTCGTCACCAAATAGTCGGGGTCAGGAAGGGCCCGCCGCACTTATTCACTGATTCTCCATTCACCATGCCATTCGGCATGATGACCGCTACACCTGCTCAGAAAACATGCATTATGAATGCCGGGATTTCGTTGTAACGGTCCGTTTTCCAATCATTAAAAAGCAGCGCCGATGCGCGATCGGCACTCATTTCCTCCGCGCCTTTTCTTTCCCCATCACTGTCACGGCACACTGACGCCGTTATTCCTCATTACATGCTGCGCTGCATAATGATACCAATGTTTTAACGACGCAACCGCCCGACACGTCAAACGTTTTACATGAAAAGGGGTAGACAAATCCGTTCGTGGCGGGTAACAAAGGCAGCAAAGATCGGATTGTGTGCTGAATTCAAAAGAAAACTGCGGAGGAAGTGATGCATCTCAATAAGTATAACGTTCTACTCTCCGGGCTTATGCTCGCATTGGCGCTGACGACATCCGGACGTGCGGCGGATATCTTCAACATGGACGGAGCTTTCGACTCCGATGCCTACACCGTCATCTCCTATAATATGAAAATTGTGGCCGCCGTGAACGGGCCGCATCTCTATGTGGCCACCTGGGGCGCGGGCGGCGGGGGCAATGACCACGTCGTATTTGTGGCCCCGGAACTAGGCGACGGAAGTTCCGACCCGATTCCCGGCTGGAACAAAACCGGCGTGGTGTTCTTTGCCAACGGCACATACCCGTACATGGTGGCCGAAGGAGATAATGGGTATAACACCTGGTACCACAACGGCACTGGAACGCGAATCACTAATGTCAACGGCGGCGCGCTTGAAGGCGTGATCAACATGACCAATGTGTTCGGCTACATTCCCGAAGCCATCTATGTGGCCTCTGTGGCGTATGGCTCCGCAAACGGCGGCGGCATCATGAGCCAATCCCCCTACGTCTGGAACGCGGACAACAACCTCGACATTATGGAATTTCAGCGCATCGATATCGCCAGCATTCAGGACAACAACGGCGACAAAGTGTTCGATATGGGCGCACCAACCATGCAAACCGTGGTCGAAGGTAACTCGCAGGATGCCAACTACGGCCTGCGTCGTTTCTTCATCAACGAATTGGCCAATGATCAGTACTCCATCACCGTCACCCTGCAACCCAACGCAGGGACCAACGCCGTCAGCAGCGTCGAACTCTTCTCCAACCTGAACCGCCGCGATTTCGCGGTCATGCCGGGTGATGAAGATCCGGACAGCGTAACGACCACCAGCGACAGCACCTACTACCGCGCTTATCCCATGACCAAGCTCAGCAACGGCTATTATTCCGTCACCGTGCCGGTCTACCGCTGCGGCGCCTATCGCATCAATGCCCGCTACAAAGTTAATGGCGGCGACTATGTGTATTACACGGATAACGCGCTGCGCCGTGACTGCGCCGTCGTTGTTTCCCCCAAAAAAGCTCTCGAAGTCACCATGTATGAAATCAACCCGATGACCGCCGAGGCCACCAACACGCAGTTTTCAGGGCGCAGCACCTTCGAAGACATGTACACGGTCAACACCAACCGCCCGGACCGAATCAACACGGCCTACTTCAACAATCTCGGTATCAATATGATCTGGCTTCAGCCCATTCATCCCATCGGATACGTCGGACGCGGAACCGACCCGCTGACCAGCGCCCCCTATGATCCGGGCAGCCCGTATGCGGTGCGCAACTACTGGCGCGTCAATGGCGTGCTGGGCGATCCGTGGAGCGATGAACTGAACAACGCCGGCATGAACGAATTCACCAATTTCGTGGCCGCATATGACAATGCCGGAATCGGCGTCATGCTGGATGGCACGTTCAATCACAGCGCCTGGGATTGCCAAATCGGCGAAATCGGCGTGGACATGTTCGACTGGGCCACCAACGCCAACGATTACATCTGCAACGTGCGCCCGCAGTGGTATTCCGATTCATCCAACTACGGCGAACATGCGTCCTTCTTTACTGCCACCAACAACACCGATATCGGCGTCGCGCCCGACCGCATTGACTTCGGCAAATGGTCCGATGCCGTCGAATTCAATTACGGCACCTACGACTGCCTCGTGCAGGGACAGGCCATCGGATTTGAAAGCACCTGGTTCAGCCGCTGGTTCGCGCGCTACCTGCTCGAAGAAGACCGCATGGATGATTTGGACACCTATCAGCAGGAAATCTGGAAGTACTTTTCGTACTACCCGGAATACTGGCTCGAAAAAACAGGACACCCGCGCGGAACTCCGAAAACCGAGTCCCACAAAGGGATTGACGGCCTGCGCTGCGACTTTGCTCAGGGGCTGCCCTCCGCCTTCTGGGAATACACCATCAACAAAACCCGCACCGTCAAATGGGACTTCCTGTTTATGGCCGAGTCGCTGGACGGCTACCGTCAAGTAGGCGGTACGCATCAGCACGGCGTTGGATTCCGTTCCGCACGTCACTTCGACATCCTGAACGAAAACCTTGTATTTCAGTGGCGGGATGATTTCTTCAACGAATATCCGGGCGGCGGCGTTCACAACGGCACCGTTACCCCGAACCGAACCACCTCGCCGAAACAGGCCGCCTTTGCAGAGCGTAAAGCCGCCTTCGCCAATGCTCCGCTGCTGCTCAACCTGACCTGCCACGACGAGCTGCTCCCCACGGCCCATCAGCCCAGCCTGATGAATGCCTACGCCTCGCTTTGCGCGCTGGCCGGGTCCCCTATGATCATGTACGGGCAGGAAGCCGGCATGCAGAATGACTACGACGCCTACTCCAGCGGCTCCACCTACATGGGATGCACCCTGGATGTGGCGAATAACTTTGAAATCTACGAATCCAACTTCGGGAAAAGCATTCCGAACTTCAAACGCTACAACTGCATGACGAGCGTCTGGTATCAGGGCTCCCAATGGATGCCGCAACTCGGCGCCGCCTACGGTCGCATCGGCAAAGCGCGCCTGAACTCGCCTGCGCTGCAAAGCATCAACGATTATTTCCTGTGCATTACGAACACCTCAACCAAAGATGAAAATATTTTCGCGCTGGCCAAGTATGAAGCCCCCGGCGTCAGCGCGGCCTCCCAGGACGTCGTGTTCGTATTCGTCAATAACGACTGCCAGGCCTACAGCAACACCGCCGCCTGCTACGAAATGGATGTGGATTACAACGGCAAAAACTGGTTCGGCATCGAAAGCAGCCATTCCTACAATGTTGTGGATCTTACATCCACCAACCCCGCGGCCTTCCTTTGGCCCAGCAATAAAACCGGCTCCGAAATCATTGCCGGCGGCATGTATGTCGGCCTCAGCGGCGATCCCTGGTACGGCAAGCATGTTCAGTTCCTGAAGCTGATCGACGTGGCGGCCACCTATCCCACCAACGCACTGGGTCAATATGCCGGCTCGAAATACAGTGACTGGGACAGAGACAACGACGGCATGAACAACACCTGGGAAAGTGCCTACGGCCTGAATCCCGACAGCGCCGTCGGCGTCAACGGAGCCGGCGGCGATTTGGACGGCGACGGTATGAGCAATCATGATGAAATGCTGGCCGGAACGGCGCCCAACAGCGCTTCCGATGCCCTCTTTATCGATGAGCTCACGATTAACGGATCATCCCTGAGCGTATCCTGGGCCAGCAAACCCAACGTCAATTACCAGCTCCATTACAAGTATTCGCTGGTGGATGAAAACGAATCCTGGAAATCTTATGGCCCGCTGCGCACGGCCCTCAGCACCGATACTACGGTAACCGGTGCGGCAGGCGCCAATGATACCAACCGGTATTTCCGCGTCAGCGTGCAGCCATAACGCCGACAAGGCACACACACACACAAAGCTCCTCCTGTTTCGAAAGAGACAGGAGGAGCCGTGTTTTAAGGATTCGTTCAACGGGACGGACTGCAACACGATCCGCACGTTGCGAGCATGGCGAAGGCGTTAAGCCACAGGCGGATTCCACACTTTAATCAGCTCGAAACAGGTGTCTAATATCGTTTTCAGCGGGGTCAGCCCGCCTGCATTTTTTGCTTTTGCCGTCCGTTCCAGCTCCTCGGCAAGAACAGAAATCGAGGGCATCCCGGCAGTTCCACCCATCCCTTTGATAGAATGAGCATGATTCGCCGCAGAAACAAGATCCCCGGTCCGCATGGCTTCTTCAATGCCGTTAATATCGATTTGAAACTGTTGAATGAAGATGCCCATCATTTCATCGTCTACTTCGCTGGCATCTACCGTGAAACGTTCCAGCCGGTCTTCCACATCCGGAACACATGCAGCAACGTGCCGAACCAGCATTTCATTATCAATCATGCTATCCCTCCCATACTGCGTTTCTGCCGGTGATGCCGGTTAAACGCATACTGACGTACATACTGCATCACGCTTCAACGCATTTACTGTAACTGAAAATCTGCCGAATAAGGAAGTGTTTTCCTTGGCAGGATGGAATCAGTCTAAAATAAAAGGTGCACCCGAATCGGGTGCACCTGATATACCAATCCGCGCTTCGGCGCGGCTCAGCTCTTTTTCTGATGGCGTGCGCGCATACGCAGCCGCAGGGCATTGAGCTTGATGAAGCCCGTGGCATCGCCCTGATTATAAACCTGGTCCGCTTCGAAGGTGGCCACATGCGGATCATACAGGGAATAATCGGACTTGCGGCCAACCACGAAGCAACTGCCTTTGTACAGTTTTACGCGGGCCGTTCCCGTCACGCAGGAGGCCGCCTGATCAATGGCCGTCTGCAGCATTTCGCGTTCCGGCGCAAACCAGAACCCGTTGTAGATCATGCTGGCGTATTGCGGAACCAGGCTGTCGCGCAGGTGCAGCGTTTCGCGGTCCATCGTAAGCTGTTCCACGGCTTCGCGAGCGCGGTACAGCACCGTGCCGCCCGGCGTTTCATACACGCCCCGGCTCTTCATGCCGACAAACCGGTTTTCCACAATGTCAAAGCGCCCCACGCCATGACGCCCGGCAATGGTGTTCAGTGTTTCCATGATGCCCAGCGGGCTCATTTTTTTGCCGTTCACGGCCACTGCATCGCCCTTCACAAATTCCACGGTCACTTCCTCCCCCGCCTCAGGGGCCTTGCGCGGATCAACGGTCAGCTTGAACATGTCGGCGGGCGGCTCATTCCACGGATCTTCCAGAATGCCGCCCTCGTAACTAATGTGCAGCAGATTGCGGTCCATGCTGTAGGGCTTCTTCGCGCTGACATCGATGGGAATATTGTGCTTCTGCGCATAATCCATCATGGAGGTCCGCGAGTCGAACGTCCACTTGCCGTCCACATTACGCCAGGGAGCAATAATCTTGATGTCCGGCTGCATGGCGTAAGCGGTCAGCTCGAAACGAATCTGATCGTTGCCCTTTCCGGTGGCGCCGTGCGCGATGGCGTCGGCCTTATTTTCGCGGGCGATTTCGATCATGCGTTTGGCGATAAGCGGACGCGCGATCGAAGTGCCCAGCATGTACCCGCTCTCATAGATTGCCCCGGCACGCGCCATCGGGAACACAAAGTCGCGGGCGAACTCCTCGCGCAGATCGTCAATGTACACTTTGGACGCGCCGGTGGCCTTCGCCTTGGCGTCCAACCCGTTCAATTCCTCCTGCTGGCCGACGTCCGCCGCGAAGGCGATGACTTCCGCCTGGTAGGTTTCGATCAGCCACTTCAGAATCACAGAGGTATCCAAACCTCCCGAATATGCCAGTACTACTTTCATGATTTCTACCCTCGTTGTTTTACGCTTCCGTTTTCCAATACTCCGCACCATCAGATGGACGGACCTTAAATTACAGGCGCTCCCGATTGCAGGCGCGTTCTCTTACACTGCGGAAAATTCCGCGCACGCCTTGCGAATGATCGTGCAGGCTTCATCCACATCCCCTGCGCTGATAATCAGCGGCGGGAGGAACCGGATCACCTGCTCGCCGGCATTCAACGCCAGCAACCCGTGTTTTTCCAGCAGGGCCAACAACGGCTTGGCGGGCTTTTTCAACGCCAGCGCCAGCATCAGCCCCCGCCCCCGAACGCCCTCAACGAAATCAAACTCGGCGGCGATTTTTTTCAGTTCGGCCTCAAACCGGGCGCCCACTTGCCGAACCTGATCCAGCAGGTGTTCTTTTTCAATGGTATTGAACACGGCCAGAGCCGCCGCGCAGGCCAGCGGCGTCCCGCCGAAGGTCGTCGCATGAGTCCCGGGCTGAAAAACGTCCGAAAGGAACGGCTTGGCGCAAATCGCACCCATGGGGATTCCGTTGGCCAGCGCTTTCGCCATGGAGATCGCATCGGGCTGCACATCGTACGCCTGATAGGCAAACCAGTGCCCGGTCCGTCCCATACCGCACTGCACTTCATCGCACAGCATCAGGATTCCCTTTTCATCGCACAACTTCCGAATACCGCGCATGAATTCCGGCGTGGCGGGCATGATTCCGCCCTCGCCCTGGATGGGTTCAAAAAGAATGGCGGCGGTTTTATCCGTCACAGCGGCCCGACAGGATTCCACGTTGTTAAACTCCGCATAGACGAATCCGATCGGCAGCGGATCGTAGCCCTTCTGCACTTTTTCCTGTCCGGTGGCCGTCAGCGTGGCCAGCGTCCGCCCATGGAAGGACTGCTTCAGCGTGATGACTTCGTATTTCCCCTTTTCGTGTCCCCAAAGCCGGGCCAGTTTAATCAGCGCCTCGTTGGCTTCCGCGCCTGAATTGCAGAAGAAACATTTTCCGCCCAGCGACCGCTCCGAAAGAGTTTTCGCCAGTTGCGGCTGCAACTCATTGTAATAAATATTCGATGTGTGAATGATTCGTTCCGACTGTTCCCGGATGGCCCGGAGCAGCGCCGGATGCGCATGACCGAGATTTGAAACGGAAATGCCCGCGAGAAAATCCAGGTATTTTTTTCCGCCGGAATCCCAGACATGCACGCCTTTGCCCCGCACCAGCACCAACGAGGGGCTCATGGTTTTCATTACATACTGATTATATAAATCGACAACTTCTTCCTTTTTCATGATTACGCCACAATCTCCGTACCAACGCCTAAATCCGTAAAAAGCTCTAACAGCAGCGAATGCTGCACGCCTGCATCAATGATGTGTATTTTGCGCACCCCCGCGCGCAACGCCTCAACACAGCCATTGATTTTCGGCAGCATGCCGCCGCTGATCACCCCGCGTTTGATGAGGCCTTCGACTTCGCTGACCCTCACAGAAGAAAACAGCGTGGAAGGATCTTCCGGATTCCCCAGCAGTCCGGGCACATCCGAGAGAAAAACCAGTTTGCGGGCCTGCAAGGCCGCGGCAATGGCCACGGCGGCCGAGTCTGCATTGATGTTGTAGGGTTTCTTATCCGCACCGCGTCCCAACGGTGTGATCACCGGCGTGATCCCCACGGCCAAAAAGGCCTGAATCGGCTCCACATCCACGGCGGTCACATCGCCCACAAAACCCCAATCGAGCGTCTCGCCGGTCTCTTCGTCCGTTTTTGTGTACCGTTTTGCTGTCAGAATATCATCCCCGTGCATACTGCGCGCCTTGCAGTCGTTTTTAATCAAAGCCTGAACCAATGGCGGATTTGTTTCGTAGTTCAAAACCTGCTCCACGATTTGCATGGCTTCTTCCGACGTAACACGCAGACCTTCCCGAAATTCAGAGGGAATTTTGGCTTTTTTCAGGGCGGATGAAATCGCCTTGCCGCCGCCATGCACCAGCACCGGACGCAATCCCACGCAGGACATAAACGCAATATCTTTTAAAATGCTTTCCACACAGTCTTCATCATCCATGATGCTGCCGCCGAATTTCACCACCACCGTCTCGCCCTGAAATTTCCGAAAGTACGGCATGGCTTCAATCAGCACTGAAGCTTTTTCAATAATCCGCTGCATATCCGGTCCTCCTGAAATGCTCAAAAACAATCCGCGCAAGATACCGCCTACGCGTGAGTGACGCAATGATAATGCGTTCCGCCCGCCACCCCTTGTTTAGACGTTGATTTTCACATATTCTTCCGTGCAATCGCAGGAATAAACCGTGGCGGCCCCGATCCCGAGGTGGAGGTTTACAGTGATGGAAAATGCCGAAGAACCGACGATATCCTGCAGCGCGTTCGCCGGGGTTTCCGCCGCCACGCCGCCCAGCACTGCCGGCAGGTCATTATAAAAAACATCGACAGAGGCTTCCTGCACGTCGGCGCCGGAATATCCCAGGGCATCCATTACCCGACCCCAGTTGGCATCCCGCAAAACCCAGGAGGTTTTAACCAGCATGGAATTGGCAATTGCCCGGGCGGCCCGCTCGGCATCCGCATCAGAGGCGGCGCCCTTCACCGTGATGGTCACCACTTTTTTCGCGCCCTCCCCGTCACCAATGATCATCATGGCCAGGACATGGGTAATCCGATCCAGCATGCCACAGAACGCCTCCCACTGCGCATGTCCCGGTTTCAGCGTTTTGTTTCCCGCCGCTCCGTTGGCAAAACAGAGCACTGTATCATTCGTGCTCATATCGCCATCCACGCTGATCCGATTAAAGCTTTTGGCTACGGATTGACGCAGGGCAGCCTGCAGTGCTTTTTTGTCCACGGCGGCATCGGTCAACAGGAAAGCCAGCATAGTGGCCATGTTCGGCTCAATCATGCCGGCACCCTTGGCCATGGCCGTCATACGGATTTCGCATCCATCCACCAGAAGCGTTTCTGTGACCGTTTTCGGGCGCGTATCCGTAGTCATGATAGCCCGGGCAGCAACGGCTCCGGATTCTGCGGAAAGATTTTTCGCGGCCAGCGTTATACCCCGTTCAATACACGGCATGGGCAGGAGAACCCCAATGCGGCCCGTGGAACAGACATAAACCTGATCTTCCGTAATGCCTAGCTCTTCCGCCGTTTTCCGTGTCATTTCGGCGGCGTCCCGGATACCCTGCGTTCCCGTGCAGGCATTGGCGTTTCCACTGTTAATGATTACAGCCCGACCAGTCTTTACTCCGCCGACCCGCTCCATGCAGAGCTTCACGGTCGCCGCCTTGATTTTGTTGGTGGTGAACGTTCCGGCCACAACGGCCGGAAGCTCGCTGTAAAGCAGCGCCATATCCAGCACGTCCTGTTTTTTTATGCCTGCGGCTATACCGGCCGCCTGGAATTTTTTCGGTAATACCAACGACTCGTTCATGGAATGTTGCCTTTAGTTTTGCAGTGAATACATTTTCAAAATGGCTGACTTTGTTAAAAAAAAACCCCGAGCAAACGATGCCCGGGGTATAAGCCTTTTCGTGCTTTTCGCTTAACGTTTCGAGAATTGGAAACGACGGCGTGCGCCCGGTTGACCGGTCTTTTTGCGTTCCTTCATACGCGGATCGCGCGTCAGGAAACCGTTTCCCTTCAAAATAGCTTTGGTCGCCTCGTCCGCCTGAATCAGCGCGCGGGCCAGACCATGCCGAATGGCACCGGCCTGACCGCGAAGTCCGCCACCGTTCACACTGGCGACCACATCGTATTTGTTGAGCGTATCCGTCAGCACCAGCGGCTGAACCACAAAGGCGCTCATCGTTTCCGTCTTGAAATAATCCTGCAAGGATTTTCCGTTTACCGTCGCTTTGCCCACGCCCAGAGCCAATTTGATCCGGGCCACGGCCTCTTTGCGTCGACCGGTTGCCGAGTATTCTACCACTTTTTGTGCCACAATATGCTCCCTCTATTCCTCAGTGAATTACAATAACACCAGCGGCTGCGGTTTCTGAGCTTCGTGAGGATGCTCGGTGCCCGCATACACTTTCAAACGTTTCAGCAATACCCGGCTCAGCCGATTTTTCGGCAGCATGCCATGCACGGCCTGTGTAACAATCCGGGTCGGATCTTTTTCGCGAACGGTCTTGGCTTTGTACTGTTTCAGACCGCTGGAATACCCCGTGTAATGCTTGTAAATTTTCTGCTCATCCTTGGATCCCGTCAGCTTTACCTTTTCGGCATTGATGACAACCACAAATGGACCCATATCCGCATTGGGCGTAAACGTCGGTTTATCTTTTCCGCGCAACACCTCCGCGAGGCGCACGGCCAAACGGCCCGCCGGTTGATTTGCCGCGTCCACAACAAACCATGAACGATCAGCATCTTCTGTTTTAGCTGCAAATGACTTCATCGTATTCCCTTAAATCCTGCTCATTTTTTGAAAGACAGCGGCACAACATAGCCGAGGCCCTATGGGGTGTCAAATTCATTTCCGCATTATTTTGCATCCTGTTTTCCGCCCCGTCTATCCAGCTTGATCCAGACAAACAGTACAAAGGAAAACAGAAATGAAACGAACATCACGCCCAGTAAACCCAAACCGACTCGCTCTGCCCAGACCCATTGATCCCGAAACGCAAAGAGACACGCCGCGCCCAGAATTCCGGCGAGGTATCCCAAACACCGTAAAAAAAAGTATCCCTTACGCATCAGGGCGGCTATAGTCGCGTCCCGCTTCAAAAAAACAAGGAAAAAGAGTGCGCCATGAAAAACAATGCCCCCATCCGGGAACTGCTCATCCGCGGCGCCCGCCTGCTTGATCCCGCCCGGAATCTGGATACCGTTGGCGATCTCTACCTGTGCGGCGGACGGTTTGAGGCACTCCCGGAAAAACTGCCCGACTCATGTCGTGTGCTGAACGCCCGGGGATGGATCGCCTGCCCCGGATTGACCGATGTGCACGTTCACCTGCGGGAGCCCGGCAACGAAAAAGCCGAAACCATCGCCACAGGAACGCAGGCTGCCGCGTGCGGCGGGTTTACCCGCGTCGTCGCCATGCCCAACACCACGCCGGCGCTGGATACTCCGGAAGTTATTCGATCCATGCTGAAAAAAGCGGACGGCGCCCCCTGCGAAGTGCTGGCCTCCGGCTGCCTGTCCATCGGACGACTCGGACTCGAACCGGTGGACTACGACGCGCTGAAAGAGGCCGGGGTGGTCGCCTTCACCGATGACGGATCGACCCCGGCTTCTGAAGCACTCATGCGTATTGCGGCGCAAAATGCCGCGCGACTGAACATTCCTATTATGGATCATGCCGAGGATACCGCGCTGTCTGAAAAAGGCGTCATGCACAAGGGTTTGTTTTCCTCCCGGCACGGGCTGCCCGGCATACCCTCGGTATCCGAGGTGAATAGTGTCCGGCGGGATATCCGGCTCGCGGAACAAACCGGATGCCGCATGCACATCCAGCATCTCTCCGCCCGCGAAAGCGTGGAGTTGATTCACGCGGCCCAGGCAAAGGGCATATCCATCACTGCCGAAGCCACCCCGCATCACCTTGCACTGACCGATGAGGACGTGGATCCCTCCAATGCCTCCTTTAAAATGAATCCGCCGCTTCGTTCTGCCGAAGATCGACAGGCATTGCGCCGGGCGGTCGCGGACGGCATCGTTACCCTATTTGCCACCGACCATGCCCCGCACACCGCAGAAGCCAAGCAGAAGGGATTTCTTCCGGCGCCCTTCGGAATCATCGGACTGGAAACCGCCATTGCCCTCACCTATGAAATCATGGTGGAAAGCGGTTTGCTATCCGTGATGGAATGGGTCAAGCGCTGGACGATTCATCCGGCCGCTTTGCTCGGGCGTCCCGCCCCTTCCCTGGCACCCGGTGAACCGGCCAATCTGGTTGTGATCAATCCCGCCGCCCGCTGGACGGTTCAGCCGGAGGAGTTTTCCTCCCGCTCCCGCAACACCCCGTTTTCCGGAAGAACATTCAATGCCCGGCCAATCCTAACGGCGTACCGCGACCATTTCACCGTGATCGCTCCTGATGTATGCTGACGTTTATTACACGGAAAGAGCCGACGCCTATGTCCGATTATACGTCCGTTTTACCTGCGCTTCTCTCCTGCTACCCGTTCCGCATTGTCCGGCACGAACACCTGCGCACCTCCGAAAATGCGGTCTTGAAATTGATTTCAGATACGGGAACTCTCTATGCGTTGCGCATCCGCAAAATGACCGAAGCGTATCGGGAGCAGCTTGCCTCCGAGCTTGTGATTCTGCACGCGTTCAGCCAAAGCACGGGCGCCGTCATTCCCGTTCCCCTGCCTACCTGCCAGGGCGAACTTTTCTGCACGACCGAACGGGATGGCGTTCCGTATGTGGGAACTGTGTTCAGCTGGGTGCCCGGCGTATCAATGGCCCCAGCCGAAATAAGGGAATCTCACATGATCGCCATGGGACGGGCTACGGCCCGTTTTCATCAGTTCTCAAGCACCTATGCGCCCCCACCGGGATTCGTGCGCCCAGTCTATGGCGACGAATGGTTCTTCGACCAAAACGCCTGGTCCGGCAGCCCGGCATTCATCCGGCAGTTAGAACCACGCGACGCGCAACGCCTGTTTGATGCCCGCGACAGCATTCGCGCCGGCCTTCAAAAAATTCCGGAAAACGCATCCTCGTTCGGCCTTATTCATTACGACCTGCACGTCGGCAACTTCCTCTTCCAGGACGGGCAGGCGAACATGATCGATTTTGATGAATGCGGTTTCGGCTTCTACCTGTTCGACGTGGCGCACATTCTTTTTGAGTTCATCGGACAGCCCGGGTTCGACACCTTCCGGGCCGCCGCCATCTCGGCCTGTACCAACGCAACGGACGACAACGGAATGAACGATCAGCTGAACCTGTTTTTGGCGCTTCAGTCCATGGCCTACGTCAACTGGCTGAACCGGATTTTTTTACGCGACGGAAATAAAGACGCCGCGAAGTATTGGATTCCCCTCATACTTCAGCGACTGGACACGGTTCTGGGATCCACCCCCTGACCGCTGCAACCACTGGACAAACAGATCAGACCAGCTTGATATCCGGCGTGTTGCCGCGCCCCGGAACGACAATCCGTGATGCCTGCTCGCGCTGCATGGCCTCCGCCTCGCGCACCATCTGTTCCACGGCTTCCTGCACAGCCTGCGGAAACTTGGCAATCACCTCTTCAATGGTAGCCGCCTCCACCGGCGCATGCACCGGCACCGGCCCCATGGGTGACACCAGCTGCGTGCGGATCACAAACTGCGCCGGCCGCGAGTTATCCGGTGTACCATCCACATGCACGGGCGACAGCTTCTGAATGGAGCCCACCTGCAAATCAGTAAACGTCTCCTCGCGGTACAGGTTTTTTGCGTCGATCTGAATATCACCCAAATCCATCTTGCCCATCATGCCACCTCGGTTGATTTTTCACGCCGGGCACAGACGATTGCCTGACACCTTTTTGGCGCGCGATTTGCATAAAATAGCTTTAACTTTTTTATAGTAAAGACTATTGTGCCGCCCCATGGAATTACGCCTCATTAAAGGATTATTATGATTAAACGCCCGTTTTTTGTGTTTTCGTTTTGGATGGCTGCCTTCCCTGTTCTGGCGTTGGCGCCGGTTCAACCGGAAACGCTCGACACCTATTCCCGCGCCGGAAAAATCATCACCTACGAGATGCCCTACAAGCATTTGAATCACGCCCTGTTCGATGACCGGATTTCCACCAACGGCCTCGACAGCTTTCTGAGCGCACTGGATTTTGACCGCACCTATTTTCTCGCCACCGACGTTGAGCGCTTTAGAAGCCTGGCCACCAATATGGACGAACGCCTGAAGTCCGGCGACCTTTCCCCAGCCTTCGAAATCTACGAAGTGTTCATGGAACGCGCCAGTAACCGCATCGCTTATGTGAGCACCCTGCTGGATCAGGGATTTGATATTTACCAGGAGGAATCCTACGAATGGCGCCGAAAAGATCTGCCCTGGGCCGCCAACGAAGAGGAATGGAACGAACTGTGGCGCAAAAAAGTGAAAAACCAATTTGTCGCGCGCGTGGTCGCCGACAAACTGGCCGAAGAAAAAACCGCTGAGGAAGAAGCCGAAAAACAGGCGGCCGCCGAAACCAACGAAGTCAATAACCGCGCCGAAGCGCATATCCCGTCCGAGGACGAACAAACGGTCGATGCTTCGGCAAACGAACAACCCGCCGACGAACCAACCGCCCCTGAAACGGCGTCTGTAGATAGCATCCCTGCACCGGCCGCGCCGGTGCTTGCCGAGACCGTCGCTGTCACCGGCGAAACACAGACCGCCGAAGCGGAAACAGCCGGTGTGGACGCCTCCACCAACTGCGCAGAAAGTGCCGTACTGCCTGCGCCCAAGCTGACCCCGGAAGAAGCCATCCGCAAGGAATATCAGCAATACCTCAGCGTACTGAACGACAACGATGCGCACTGGCTGCTTCCGCTCTACATCTCTTCCTTCGTACACTCTTACGATCCTCACTCCGACTACATGTCCCAAAACAGCACCGAGGATTTCGACATCAGCATGAAACTCTCCCTGGTCGGAATCGGCGCACTGCTCAGCTCGGAAGACGGCGCCGCCAAGATCGTCCGCATCCTCCCCGGCGGCCCCGCTGAAAAAGACGGACGCCTCCAACCCGGCGACAAAATCATTGCCGTCGGCCAGGATCAGGAAGAGCCGGTCGACATTCTTCACTGGCCGCTCAGCAAAAGCGTCCGCAAAATCCGCGGCGAAAAGAACACCCGCGTCGTACTCCATGTCATTCCCGCCTCGGATATTTCCGGCTCCACGATTAAAGTGGTGGATCTGATCCGCGACGAAGTGAAGCTGGAAGAACGCGCCGCCAAGGGACGGGTTTCCATGATCCAGAGCCCCGACGGAAAGGAGCATGCCGTCGGCATTATTTCCATCCCCGATTTCTATGCCGACATCAACGCCCCGAACAACAAAGAAGCCCGCAGTCTTACGCGCGATGTCCAATCGATTCTCCAGAACCTCTCCACCAACCAGCTCGAAGGCCTGATCCTGGACCTGCGCAATAACGGCGGCGGATCGCTCACGGAAGCCATCGACCTGACCGGCCTCTTCATCGGCAGCGGCCCCGTGGTTCAGGTCAAAACCGAAGAGCGCATCCTGACCCTGCCCGACACCGACCCCACCACCGCCTACGACGGCCCGCTGCTCATCCTGGTCAACCGGCAAAGCGCCTCGGCCTCCGAAATTTTTGCCGGTGCCCTGCAGGACTACGGGCGCGCCCTGATCGTCGGCGACTCCAAAACCCACGGCAAGGGAACCGTTCAAACCCTTTTCCCGCTGCGCACCTACAACCCGAAACTGGGTTCGCTCAAACTCACCACCGCCAGCTACTATCGCATCGCGGGCGGCTCCACGCAGAAAAAAGGAATCGCCCCCGACATCGTCATTCCCTCCGTACTCGACAGCATGGAGATTGGCGAAGAATATCTGCCCGGCGCCCTGGAGTGGTCCGTGGTCGACCCGTCGATCTACCGGCATTCCGCTGAACTGAAAGAAATCATCCCCTCGCTTTCCGAACGCTCCGCGCAGCGGCGAACCCTGGAGCCCCGCTTCCAAACCTATGAACAACTGCTCACCTACCTGGCCGAACAGCGTAACGCCAAAACCATCTCCCTGAATTTCAACGACCGCCTCCCGATGGCTCGCAAGGAAAATGAAATGGCCGACTTCATTGTCGAAACAGCAGCCACCGATGACATGGAATATGCCGGGGATGAAGAAGACTCCGGAGAAACAAAAACCGAAGAACCAAAAAACGATTTGATCCTGGATGAAGCCCTGAATATCGTCATGGACATCATTGAACTCGACAGCCAGGCGACGACGGAGTCCGTTCCTGCCGTGGCAGACGTGCCCCCCGCCGCGCCGGTCACTGACGACAACCTATGATCCCCCGTTCCAAAGCCGCAATAACCGAAAACAAACCGCAGCCGGTCATTCGGTGCAAGGTGCGCTGTCCCATGTGTCAGGCAGCCAGCTATCAGTACCGCATGAATAACCGGGTGTTCTGGAATCAGGATATCGATATCGATCTTCAACCCCAGAACTACGCCAAGCTCGACCATGTGGATCCGAATTTTCACCCGCCGCTGTATTACATGTGGTACTGCCCGGAATGCCACTTTACCGCCGGCTACCGGCATTTCATCCACCCATTGAAGGATGTCTACGTCAAAGTGGATGCTGTCGCGGAACGCATTCGGGATGCTTATGCGGCCAAGGGCAGCTTCCACAGCCTCGTCAACATTCTCAGCCGCGACCTCGACATTGAACACATGGATTTTTTCCAGGGTCTTCGCCTGCACCTGCTGGCCGTGTTGGAATTGGAGCTGATCGAGGATGTGGTCAAACAGTACTTCCTGAATCTGGGCCGTTACTGCCTGCACCTGGCCTGGCTCTACCGCGACCTTTCCAACAATCCTGAAGCGCTCGCCGCCACGCAACCCCGCCTAAACGAACTCTACGAAGAAGTCCGGGAAATCTGGCCGAACATGCCGCGAACCGAATATGAGGCGCTTAATAAAGCCGCGAATTACTACGACCAGACCTTCGAACGCTCGCCCCAGGTTAAAACCGTCATTGACGAAGTCTCCATCCTTCAGGTGATCGCCCGCATCTACATCAAACTCGGGAAAAGAGAAGAAGCAAAAAAACTCCTATCCAACAGTGTGGACCGTGCGCTGGAGGCCCGCGAAAAAATTGAAGCGAAGCTGCGCGACACCGGCGATGAAGGCAAAAAACTGACGGCCGACCAAACCGCCGACATGGTTACGCTGAGCCGACGCCTCCGCGTCATCGCCGACGAAAACAAAGAACTCATTCAGCTGCTGGCCGATGAACGCCTCAAGGAACATACCCTCCGCGCCAAAGAACTGATCAAGCAGAACAAGGGGCGCGATCGCGACGTGCTCGAGCGCATTTTAACGAAAAACCATATTGATCGCCGCATCATCGCAAAGCTCCTGCCGGATGACCGCAAGAAAGGCGGATTCCCGTGGTAACTAAACGAACGGCGGACGCATGAACATCGGCGATTGGCCTGCAAAAGGATGGCTCTCCGGGCGGACGCCCTGGCTATTTATCCTCCTCCTGCTCCCGGTATTACTCCCCATTCAGCAGTGCCTGCGCCGCCCATCCATCCAACTGCCCGGAACGAATTACCACAGCGGACTTCTTCCCTGCGACCCATCCGGAATCAAACTCCTGACCGACACCACCGGATACGACGCCGGACGCGGTGAGCGAGTCATAGAACAGCAGATTTTCGATCACATGCTGGCGGCCATCCAGGCGGCCCGGCGCGTGGTGGTACTGGATCTCTTTCTCTGGAACGCCTGGCAGGGCGCCGCGCCCGAACTTCACCGCAACCTGTCCGAAGAACTGGCCGACGCCCTGATACGCCGCAAACAGGAAATACCCGACCTCGATATTCTCGTCATCACCGACCCCATCAACCGGATCTACGGCAACGAAATGCCCGAGCCTTTTTCACGCATGCGCGACGCCGGCATTGTCATCGTCTTCACCCGGCTGGATGCCATGCGGGATTCCAACCTCCTTTATTCTCCCGGCGCCCGTTTCTACGGCCGCCTGCTTTGCCGCATTCCCCTGCTGCGCGACTGGCTTGAACGACCGCGCTGGTCTGATTTTCTTTCCGGCTCCGCAACGCCGCTTTCCACGCTTCAGCTGGCCCGTTTGCTCTTTTTCAAGGCCAACCACCGGAAAGTACTCATTGCCGATACCGGCGGCGATGCGCCCGCCCTTCGCCTCGTGGTCAGCAGCATGAATCCGGCCAACGCCAGTTCCGCGCACAACAACCTCGGCGTCCAACTCGAAGGCCCGCCGGCCGCGTACGCCCTGAAGAACGAACTGGCAATCCTTTCGTGGTCTCACAACGATGGCGGACCGGACCTCACAGCCCTGCGGCAACGCATACAGAAGCTCGCGAATGAATGCCCGGCCTCCACTCCCATCCTCTCGCCGGGCCAATGCGAGTGGCTCACAGAACAGTCCATACGCGCGCGCATAATCTATATGCTTGAAACCACCGGGCCGGGCGACGAAGTGCGGATCGGCGTGTTTTATCTTTCCAACCGCGCAATCATTGATGCCCTTTGCCTCGCCGCCTCCAACGGCGCCGATATCCGACTGCTCCTGGATCCCAACAAAGACGCATTCGGGCGCACCAAAAACGGAGTCCCCAACCGGCCGGTCGCCGCCGAAATGCTCCGCCGCACACGGGGTCTCCACTGCCGGATCCGCTGGGCCCACACACACGGCGAGCAATATCACGCCAAGGCCATGACCATTTCCAATCCGTCGCAAAACAAATGGCAATTTATCGGCGGATCCGCCAACTGGACCCGGCGAAACCTCGATGGATTCAATCTCGAGGCGGATCTGTACGTCGAGAATTTACCTTCTCTGAACGAACAATATGCCCAGCAGTTCGACCGGACGTGGAATAACGCCGACGGCCTCCAGCGCTCCGCTGATTACGAACAGTATGCTGATCACGGATTATCCGCGTGGTGGAAAAACCTGCTTTACCGTTTTCTGGAAACGACCGGCGCCGGCACATTTTGAGCCGGCGCCACTCATGGATTTCATTCGGGCGGCGGAGCGGTTGATTCCCCGCCCCGCCGCCTTTCCGTCCATCAGGCACAGACCGCCCGGATTTCCTCCGCAAGGATCTTCATCCCCCGATCAATTTGATCTTCCTCCGCATGCGAAAAATTCAGGCGCATCGTGTAATCAATGTCCCGATCGGCATAGAAGGAATAACCCGGCGCGAACACCACCCCGCGTACCACAGCGCGCTGGAGCAGTGCTTTGGCAGAAATGTGCCGCGGCATGGTGACCCAGATGAACATGCCGCCCTCCGGCTCTGTGAACGAAATGCCCTCCGGGAAATAACTGCGAATCGCCCGGATCATGGCGTCCCGCTGCCTGCGGTAGGTGGCGCCAAGCACCCGAATGCGTTCATTCAGATCAATGCCCTTCAGCCACTCATACAGGATTCGCTGTGTGAACATGCCCGTGCAAAGATCAGAGGCCTGTTTCGCCAAAACCAGTTTGCCCATGAACCGTTCGGGCGCATAGATCCACCCCAATCGAAATCCCGGCGACACCAGTTTGGACAGCGACGACGTGAGCAGCGCGCACGGATGATCCGAACGCACAATGCTCTCCGCCGGTGTACCGCTGAAGCGAATCTCGCGGTAAGGATCATCCTCCACAAAAACCAGCGGATGTTTGTACAGCCACTCACGCAACACCTCTCGGCGCGCCTCCGAATAGCACAGCCCCGTGGGATTTTGAAACGTCGGGATGGCGTACAGCATCTTGCCGCCTTTCGCCTTCACCGCCGCGTCAAGCGAATCCAGGCAAAGCCCTTCGTCATCCGTCGGGATTGAATGAAATTCCGGCTGATACAGCGCAAAAGCCTGAATGGCGCTGAGGTACGACGGCGATTCCAGCAACACGCGATCTCCCGGATTCAAAAACACCTTGCCGATGAGGTCCAGGGCCTGTTGCGATCCGCTGGTGATGAGAATTTCCTCCGCCGACGCCGTTATCCCGCGCGGCCGGAGCAGTCGCTCCGCCACAAATTCCCGCAGCGGAAGATAGCCTTCCGTGGTGGAATATTGGAGCAGCGATGAGCCATGATCGCGCAGCAACCGCCCGGCAATTTCCGCCAGTTCGCGCACCGGAAACGTCTTTGGATTCGGCAGGCCTCCCGCAAAGGAAATCACCTGCTGATTCTCCGTCGTTTTCAGTATTTCCCGTATGCAACTGGGCTTGAGTCCGCCGATACGTGTGGAAAAACAGGAATCAGGTTCGTTCATGACCGTATCCTCCTGTGTGCCGCGGTTTATTACACCGATTGAATCGGGCGGCGATGGCAGCGGCACAGGCGACACGGTCATAACGGATTTTCATAGTTGTATTCATGGTTTCTCCTTGTGGGTAATGCACAAAAAAACCTTCCGGAACCGTCCGGAAGGTTGTTGTTGTGCGAAATAGATGTCAGCGCATCAACCAGCGGTCCGGTCCGGAGCAACTCCGGCGGCAGCGGCGGCAATAATGGCGACGAGGACAAAAAGCATACGGGACGCGCGGCGATTTCCGTCCGCGCGCATCAAATGAAT
>CAZISY010000051.1:0-24319 GCA_964542025.1 uncultured Verrucomicrobiota bacterium | reverse complement strand
ATTTTCACTGGAGAGTTAACCGCGAACAGGCGCGAAGACACGCGAATGAGTGTGCTTACCGCAGAGTGCGCAAAACGCGCCGAGAGCAACCGCTACTTTTTGCCGGGCGGATTCGGTTCTTGTCAACGGGTGCGCAGAAAAAGATAATCGGCGCCTGTTGAGCAGGTTTATTCATTATGGAGGCGTCTATGACATGGGGTATGGCGTTAAGCAGTCGGGTGGGGAATGGGTTTTTCCAATCGTTGGAAATGTTGCGGGGTGTTTTTCCAATCGTTGGAAACTTTTGGAGGGGTTTTTCCAATCGTTGGAAACTTTTGCTGGCGGTGGGGGTGGCGGCGGCGGGGGTGTGCGGTGAGGCGGCGGGGCAGTGTGTGACGCTGGAGGATGCCACGCATGCGCCGGGGTTTTCGTGGACGACGTATGGCGATGCGAGTTGGTTCGCGCAAACGAATTTTGTGCGGGAGGCGGATTCGTGTGCGGCGCAGGCGGGGGGCGTGGATCACTCGGGGGTGTCCTGGCTTGAGACGGTGGTGACGAATACGGGGATGCTGTCGTTCTATTGGAAGGTTTCTTCGGAAGAGGGATGGGATTATTTGACGCTGTATGTGAATCAGGAAAATGGGGGGGAGATATCGGGCGAGGTGGGGTGGACGTATAAGCAGTATGAGTTGACGGCGAATGTTTCGACGCTGCGCTGGCGGTATGCGAAGGATGAAAGCCAGTCGGTCGGGGAGGATACGGGCTGGATGACGGATTTTGTGTTTCAGCCGTTTACGGGTCGGTTCATTGTGGTGACGGGGGATTTGAATTTCGGGCGTGTGGAGCTGAATGCGACGAATCAGCGTCCGCTGGCGGTGATTAACCGGGGGGATGAGGCGGTTTCGGTTTCGAATATCGTGATGCCGGCGTCTTTTTCGGCGTCGCCGACGGTGTTCACGGTGAATCCGGGGGAGACGAATGTGGTGACGATTTCGTTTGAACCGCTGACGGCTGGGCTGGTGACGGGGCAGGTGGAGGTGGTGTCGGATGCGCAGTCGTGTGTGGCGGTGCGGGATATTTCGGGGCGGGGTGTTATTGTGGGGCATCGGTATGTGTGGACGAACAGTCCGACGCCGATGGTGCCGTATACGAATTGGGAGACGGCGGCGCACACGATTCAGGCGGCGGTGGACGAGGCGGGGGAAGATGATGTGGTTTGGGTGACGAATGGGGTGTATGACGCAGGGGGCGCGGTGCTGCTGGGGCAAACGAACCGGGTGGTGGTGGGGACGGGGGTTACGGTGCGGAGTGTGAATGGTCCGGTGGTGACGCATATTGTGGGGGCGGCGGATCCGGCGGCGTCGAATGCGTATGGGTTGGGCGCGGGGGCGGTGCGCGGGGTGGTGCTGATGAGCAATGCGGTGCTGGATGGATTTACGGTGCGGGATGGGCATACCGTGGAGAATAACGGCAACGGGGGCGGGGTGTTTGGATCGATCGGAGAGGCTAATAATTTGACGGAGGCGCTTTCGCTGCTGCCGCTGGTGACGAACTGTATTATTCAGGATAATGCGGCTGCGTATGGGGGCGGGGCGTGTGTGGTGGAGTGCAGGAACAGTGTGGTTGTGAGTAATGAGGCGTCGCGGCGGGGCGGCGGGGTGTATTATGCGGCGGGGTATGACACGCAGTTGAAGGGGAACAGTGCGTATCAGTACGGGGGCGGTGCGGCGTATGTGATAATGGAGAACTGCCGGATTGAGAAGAATACGGCGCAGCGGGGCGGCGGGGCGTGCATGGTTGAGCGGCTGTATAACTGCGTGATTATTGATAACGAGGCGGAGCAGTACGGGGGCGGTGTGGCGCAGGGTTACGACATGCCGATGGAGAATTGCACGGTCATTGGCAACCGTGCGATGCGGGCGGGGGGAGTATGGATGTCCGCGATGCGGAATTGTGTGGTGTATGGAAATACGGCGAATGAGTATCCGAATGTCGCGGCTATTGAATGGATGGAGCATTGCTGTACGACGCCGGATGAGGAAGACCAGCCGGGGACGAGTAATATTTATGCGTCGCCGGGGCTGGCGGGGGGTACGGTTCCGCATCTGCTTTCGGGGTCGCCATGCGTCAACACGGGGACGAATCAGAGTTGGATGACGGGTGCGGTTGATCTGGATGGGGAAGGGCGCATCGGCGATTTGATTGTGGATATCGGGGCGGATGAATACTGGGCGGGGGGTGTGACCGATACGCTGTATGCCGTGATCGGGTTGCCGCTGGGGGACGAGGTGACGCCGGGGTTTGCGCTGCCGTTTTATTCGGATGTGAGCGGGCGGTGCGAGCGGATCGTGTGGGACATGGGGGATGGAACCCGGTACACCAATGAGGCGATGCTGTCGCATGCGTATGAGGCGGTGGGGGATTACGAGGTTTGGCTGTATGCGTCCAACGCGGTGAGTCAATCGGCCTGTGCGGTGACGGTGCGTGTATGGAATGCGTGGTATTATGTGGCCACCAACGGAAGCGACAGCGCGGCGGGCACGAATTGGTCCACGGCCAAACAGACGATTCAGGGCGCGGTGGATGCCTGCCAGGCGCCGGGCGGGATGGTGTGGGTGACCAATGGCGTATATGACCGGGGTGGAAGTTCGCTCAAGGGGCACTCCAACCGCGTGACGGCCGCGCAATATGTATCCATCCGAAGTGTAAATGGTCCGGCAGTCACGGAAATACGCGGCGCGGCGGATACGACGGTCACGAATGAATACGGGTGCGGATCCAACGCGGTGCGGTGCGTGTATCTTGGGAAAGACGCCGGGATTTCGGGGTTTACGCTGAGCGACGGGCATTCCGCAGGCGTTGGGATGAATGTGCCGGTGGGCGCCGCGCATGAACGGGCGGACAAGGGCGTTCCCGCCATGAAGGGCTATATGTGGATCGGGGGCGGGGTGTGGTGCGAGTCCAGCAACAATGTGATTTCGAATTGTGTGATTACCGGATGCTCCGCGGAGGGGTATGCGGGCGGTGTGATGGACGGCACGGTCGTTAACTCGATCATACAGAGCAACCGGTGCGGGCTCATTGGCGGAGGAACCTACGCATCCATTTTGCAGAGCTGCCGGGTACTCGATAATGAAGCCAAACAGGAGGGCGGGGGCATCGCCATAGGAACGGCCCGGAATTGTCTGATTAGTGGGAACAAAGCGGACTATGCGGGCGGCGGCGGTGTGCAGGTTCAACTCGACAGTTGTACGGTGGTGGGCAATCGCGCGCTGACCGGCGGCGGGTTTGTGGATGGCCTGTGCTTGAATTCCATTGTGTACTACAACGAAGCGCGGAGCGGGGCGAATTGGGAGCCGGATGCATACGCCGACATTCAGTATTCCTGCACAACCCCGCTGCCGGCCGGCGGGACGGAGAATACGGATACGCCGCCGCAAATCAGTGGGTTCACGCGGGCGCGACTGCTCGCCACGTCGCCCTGTCTCGGTATGGGCAGCACGCAGGCCTGGATGTCGGCGGCGGTGGATTGCGATGGCGAGCCGCGGATGATGGGGTACCTGTGCGATGCCGGGTGGGATCAGTACTGGCCGGATGCGTGTACGGGCGCCCTGACGGCCGTGATTACGGCGCCGAACGGGTTGCGCACGCTGCCTGGTGAGGCGCTTGCGTTGCTGGCCGATATTACGGAAGGCAATGCGCGGAATATGACGTGGTCGCTGGATGGCGCGGTGGTGAACACGAACGAGACCCGGCTGTCCCTGAGCTGGACGAACGAAGGGGACCATGTGGTCAGCCTGCTGGCGGCGAATCCGCTTTTCACGGCGGGCGCGGTGGTGACGGTGCGTGTGGTGAATGCGGTGCAGCATGTGGCGCCCTCCGGGAATGACGCGGCGGCGGGTACGAATTGGGCCACGGCGAAACAAACCATTCAGGCGGCTGTCGATGCGTCGCTTAAGAACGGACTGATTTTGGTGAGCAACGGGGTGTATGACACGGGGGCGCGGCTGTTTGGGGGCCCGACCACGTCCAACCGCGTGGTGTTGACCAACGGGGTGCTGCTTCGCAGTGTGAACGGGCCGGATGTGACGGTCATCGCGGGGAACGCGGACACGGATGAGGGCAGTTCCAATGCGGTGCGCGGCGTGTACATGGACCAGGGCACCCGCCTGGAGGGATTTACAATCACCAACGGAAATACCATCGTGGACGAAGAGAATTCGCAGTTGGGCGGAGGTGTTTTTGCGGTGGATGAAACCGCCGTGATTAGTAATTGCGTGATTACGCATTGTTTTTCAACCTATATGGGCGGCGGTGTGCGGGATGGCACGTATTGGAATTGCCGCATTCAAAATAATACGGCACTGGCGGGGGGCGGCGGCAGCATGTATGCGGATTTGCACAACTGTCAGGTGCAGGGAAACACCAGCATGAGTTCGCGGGGCGGCGGGATGTACCGGGGCACGGCGGATCGGTGCATGATCGTCAGCAATGTGGCTGTGGTTGATGGCGGCGGCGCGTCACAGGCGGTGATTCGCAACAGCGTTATTCAGGGTAACATCTCTTCGAACAGAGGCGGCGGACTCTACAATGCGGATGCCTATAACTCCCTGATCATCGGCAATACCTCCGGCGGCGATTCGGGCGGCGCCTACGATTCGCAGCTTTATCAGTGTACGGTGGTCGGTAACGTCGGCGGCATCCGGTCCGGACTGGCCGCGAACAGCGTGATCTGCGGCAACACAGGGGTGGAATGGAGCGGGTTGCCGGACTTTTTCTATACCTGCACGCGCCCGCTGCCGGAAGGTCCGGGGTGCATCACAAACGATCCGCTGATGGACGCGGAGTACCGGCTGACGGCGGCTTCGCCCTGTATTAACACCGGTACGAACGGAGGGTGGGTGACTCAACCCGGAGCCATGGATTTGGATGGACGCGTGCGGCTGATCGGACCGAGAGCGGATATGGGATGCTACGAGTATCCGCTGTCTATCGGTGATGCCGCCGTGCAGAAAACCGGAACGGTGGTTCGACTGAACTGGTCGGCCATTCAGGGCGCGGACGGCTATGTCATTTTCCGAAGCCCGGCCGCAGGAGGACCCGCAGTGCAGCAGACGGTGCCGGGATCCGATGCGACCTCCTGGACCGATACCGATGTTCAGCGCGGTGAGACCTATTCATATACGCTCTGCGCGTTGTATGGAAATTCCACGAGCGACGTTTCATCGGTGCTGACGGCGCGCATGATGGCTGTGGAACTGGATTTCGACGGCGACCAACTTGCGGATATTTCCGTCTATCAGCCTGCGCAGGGCCAGTGGTCGATTTTGCAATCGCTGCTTCAGGCCGGGCGTTTCCAGTCGTGGGGCTGGGAGCAGGCCTGGCCGGTTCCGGGTGATTATGACGGCGATGGAAAATGCGATGTGGCCGTGTATGCCCCGGCGAATGGCGCCTGGTACATCTGGCAGAGCGCGACGCAGTCCACCCGCATTCAGAATTGGGGCTGGGAGCAGGCCTGGCCGGTTCCGGGCGATTATGACGGCGACGGCATCACGGATTGCGCGGTGTATGATTTCAACGGCGGCGCCTGGCTGATTTTGCAGAGCAGTACGGGGACTCTGCTTGTGCAACCCTGGGGATGGAACGAGGCGTTGCCCGTCCCGGGTGATTATGACGGCGATGGAAAAACCGACTGCGCGGTGTATGCGCCGGAATACGGTCTCTGGTACATCTGGCAATCCGCCTCCCGGACGGGGCGCGTGCAGTGGTGGGGCTCGGCGGATGATGAACCGATCCCCGGTGATTATGACGGCGATGGGATAACGGATTTGGCCGTGTACCGGGCGGCGTTGGGCATGTGGTACATCCTGCATTCCTCCACCGGCGCCATGATCGTGGACTACTGGGGCTGGAACGATGCGCTGCCTGTGGCGGCCGATTATGACGGCGATGGGCGTTATGACCGCACGGTCTACGCGCCGGCATTCGGCATGTGGTACCTGTGGCTGAGTGCGGGCCAGACCAGTCGCTCTCAACCCTGGGGTTTCGAAGAAGCCGATCCGGTGAAATAGACAACCGGGATGCAATGTGACGAAATACTGCGAACGAAGCGCAACGGAAAACCGTCTTGCAAATCCCTTCCTTTGCGCGTATTGTTCGACACTGTGCGGCGGGCGGGTATGGGCGCTGCACCCGCGGTGTGTGCAGTGCCGCAGGGAGACATAAACAAACAATCAGGAGAAGCGGTATGACGACAGGCAGGTGGTGGATTGGTGCGGCGGCAATATTGGCGCTCGCGGTAAACGCGGCATTCGCGGGGGGCTCCATTTTCATCGCGGATCAAAACGAAAGTATTCGGGTGTTTGATGCCATGGCCGCCGGGGATACCGCTCCGCGCAGAGTGGTGGCGGGGACGAATAATACGCTGTTTGCGCGAAACTCGCCCGTCGGCATCGATGTGGATGAGGCGTACATGTACACCACCATCCACACCACGCTGATGGGCGGTGCCGTGGGTGTTTTTGCGCTGCCGGCGGAAGGCGATGCGTCCCCCGTCCGGTTGATCGGCGGTGATCTGACACTGCTGGCGCAGCCGCAGGGGCTGGCCGTCGATACGCAGTTCATTTATGTGGCCAACTATGCGGGCGACAGCATCCTCGTGTTTCCGTTGAATGCGGACGGCAACACGGCCCCGGCGCGTACGCTGTTCGGTGTGAACACGCTGATGGATGGCCCGTATGATGTGGCCGTGGATGATCAGTTTATTTATGTGGCGAATTATCACGAACAAAGCATCACCGTCTATAACAAGACGGATAGCGGTAACACCGCACCCCAGCGAACCATCGCGGGCGCACTGACCGGGCTGAGCTGGCCGCAGGGGATCGCCGTGAACGGCGACAGCATCTTTGTGACGGACATGAGCGACACCAATCAGGTCAAGGCCTTCGCACTCAATGCGAACGGCAACACGGCTCCGGTGCGCATTATCCAGGGAGAGAATACCGGACTCTTTGGCCCGTGGGGCATCGACGTGGACAGTGAATACCTGTATGTGGGGAATTTTTCGGGACTCACAGTGTTTCGTCCGACCGATACCGGCAATGTGACGCCCGTTCGGACCATTGAAGGCCCCGCGACGGGTATTCGTTTTGCGCAGGGCGTGGCCGTGCTGACGGATTGGAGCCGCGATCCCGTCGAGCCGGATCATCCCGCCGATCCGCTGGATTACTGGCACTGGCGGAATCCGCTGCCGGATGGACGCACTATGTATGATGCGGTGTACGGCGATAATCAATTTGTCGCCGTGGGCTGGAGCGGAACGCTGTTCACCTCCCCCGATGGCCAAACGTGGGAGGGCGGTGCGGCGGGAACAAATTCCCTTCACGGAGTGGCCTATGGTGCGGGGCTCTACGTAGCCGCGGGATCCTTCGGAACCATTCTTACCTCGCCCGATGGACAAAACTGGGCCGCACAGGAAAGCGGCACGCCGCGATTGCTGAATGATGTGATCTATGCGGGCGGACGTTTTGTGGCCGGCGCGAACACGCTGATTTTGACCTCGCCCGACGGCATTACCTGGACGAAACACCCGCTGGAGCCGCTGGCCAGTTGGGACAGCCTGGCCTACGGCAATGGGACCTATGTTGCGGTGGGCTGGGGCGGAACCAATGGCGTATGCCGCGTTTCCGATACGAACGCCGCCGTATGGACCGAGGTGGAATTGCCCGTCGGCGAGCTCGCGCCCTGGGGCGTCACCTATGGCGATGGATTGTTCGTTATCGCCGGGTATGATCAGGAAAACCGGGAAGCCCTGGTGCTGACATCATCCACCGGCACCAACTGGACCCGTCAGGCTGTGCCGCATTCGTCCCTCGAAATTCTGCGCGGCATCACCTACGCCGATCATACGTTTGTGGCCGTGGGCGGATCCTCCGGCGATACCATATACACCTCGCCCGATGGAACCAACTGGACGGTTAAAACCCCGGGGCTCATTGCGGAAGAAATTTATGGAGTGTGTTACGGGAACGGCCGATTTATCGCCTGCGGTTCGGCCGGTTTGGCGGAATCCAGCACCGATGGCGGAGATACCTGGACGCTCCAAACCCCGGGAACCCGGAATTATTTTGAGTCGGTGGCCTATGGGAACGGACGTTTTGTGGCCATCGGCCCGGAACGAACCAATCACTATTCGGCCAACGGCGTGACCTGGTTCCCGGACGACCGTGACACGAATCGGGACTTGTGCGATGTGGTCTTTGCCAACGGGCTTTTCGTGGCTGTGGGTCTTTCCGGCGCGATCGCCACCTCGCCCGACGGCCTGACCTGGACCGCCCGTTCCTCGGGAACCATCAACTGGCTGCGTAACGTGGAATACATCCAGGGTGCGTTTTATGCCGTGGGTTGGGGCGGAACGGTGCTGCGCTCTCAGGATGGTATCACCTGGGAAAAACTTTGCGAAGAAGGCGGCATCTATAATTATGAGGCCATTACTTACGGTAACTATAACGGCACGTTTGTGGTCGCCGGTTCAGACCTGTTCGGCCGGGGGTGCATCGCCTATTCCGCATCCGGAAGCAGCTGGACGCTGTGTGTGCAGGACGCCGGAGATTCGTTTACCGGGGTGAAATACGGGGCCGGACGCTTTGTCGTTGTCGGCGCGAATAAAATGTCCGGCATTTCCGAGGATGGCATCAACTGGACCCGGCAGGACGATCTCTGGGACGGCGCGCAGGGATTGGTGTATGAGAACGGCTTGTTCATCATTCCGGCCGACTACTCCATCCTGATCTCCACCAGCGGGACGGACTGGCAGACCCGCTGCGGAGGTCTTGGGTACGGAATTCGCGACGTGGCTTTCGGCCGCGGATCGCTCGTGGGTGTGGGATCTCATGGGTGCATCCTGCAGTGCGGTCTGCATGTCCCGGGCGATTTTGAAGGAGATGGAACGACCGACTGGGCCACATACTATCCGCCGCAGGGACGCTGGGTGATTCAGCGGAACAATGCCGGCCGCACCTGGACCAATGCCTGGGGCTGGAGTGAGTCCGTACCGGTGGTCGGCGATTACAACGGCGACGGCATCTCCGATACCGCTGTGTTTTGGCCGGCCGGCGGCATGTGGTACCTGCGCTTCATCACAGGAACCAATGCCACCCTGAATTTCGGCTGGGGCGAAACCCTGCCGGTGCAGGCCGATTACAACGGCGACGGTATGACCGATATCGCGGTGTATCATCCCGAATCCGGCACTTGGTACATCCATGCCTCCGGCGCCGCGCCCATTGTTCAGCCCTGGGGCTGGAGCGAGGCAGCCCCGGTGCCGGGTGACTATGACGGCGACGGGAAAACCGACGTGGCTGTGTATCATGCCGAGTCCGGATCCTGGGCGGTGTGGACCAGCGGCGGTCAGTCGTTGCTTCAGTCCTGGGGCTGGGGCGAAACCCTGCCCGTACCGGCCGATTATGACGGCGATGGCCGAACAGATTTCGCCGTGTACTGGCCGGCCGGCGGTCTCTGGTACATTCTGTACAGTAGCGGTGGGTCACTGGTTCAGCCCTGGGGGTGGAGCGAAGTCGACCCCGTACCGGCCGATTATGACGGCGACGGGAAAGCCGATGTGGCGGTTTGCAACGAGTCGAACTGGTACATTCTGTACAGCGCCGATTCATCCAGTGCAGCGCGTCCATTCGGGGCCCCCGGGGTCGGCGCGGTGCTTCCGCAGACCGTAATCAATCGGTTGTTCTATCCATGATTGTAAAATGGCGGCCCCGCCCGCTTTCATTCCGGAGCTTCGGAATCGGGCGGGAGGGGCGGCGCGGGCATTCGTGTCCGGGCTCCGTTTTCAATGCGCTTTTCCTAAATAAAACGCTTGTTTTGTGAGTAAATATGGCCAATATGTTCATCCTAGTTTCTGAACAGTCAGGTCATAAACAACAGGAGGATGTAGTATGAGCATGAGCAAATCACAGATTCAGTCCGCTTTGTCCGAAAGCACCGGAGTATCCAAGAAGGACGTCTCCGCCGTACTGGATAAGCTGGGCGAGTTGGCCTGCAAAGAAGCCGTCAACGGTTTTACGGTTCCCGGCATCGGCAAGCTGATTCTCGTGGATCGCGCCGCCCGCACGGGCCGCAATCCCTCCACCGGCGCCGTGATTGAAATCCCGGCGAAGAAGGTTGTGAAGTTCCGCGTGGCCAAGGCTTGCAAAGACGCCATTCTCGGCGCATAAGGCCGAAGAATCGTTATTTGGAACAAACGGGGTGAGACTTCGGTCTCACCCTTGTTTTTTGTCCAGCATCGACTTGGATTGAGCCTTGCCGTACGGCCCCAGCACGTCACGGGTCAGACCCCTGGAGGCCAGTAACTCGTCGGTTGTTTTAAAGTGGCACTTCACGGTTTTGAGCAGAACTTCAGGGGTGTGGGCATCCAGCAGGCGGCCGGCGGCTTCGCGGACCTGGGCCGAGGCGCCTTTGGGGATCTCCATGCCGAATTGTTCGCCCATTTTCTTCAGAGCGGCTAAAAACCCCGCCCGCGCCAGAATCGAGGCTGCGGCCACAGCCGGATCGGATTCCGCCTTGGGCATCTGCTGGAGTTCAATGGAACGCCCCTTTTTCAACAGGGCCTGCTGAATCTGTCGTGCCGGGCCGAACTGGTCGGAAAGCGCCCGAGGACAATCCGGTACTTTCTCCAGCAGATTTTCAATGGCCCGTGCATGCCCCCAGGCCAGGATGGCATTCACATTCTTCATGGTGGCGTAGAGCCGGTTGTAGGCTTCCGTGCCGATAACGACCAGCGCGAAGCGCCCCTTGGAGGCTGTTCGGATCTCTTTGGCCATCGCTTCGGCTTTTTGGTCGCTTTTAATCGTTTTGCTGTCGCGCACCCCGATTGTTTTAAAATCCACCGCTGAGGCCGGATCAATATAGGCGGCGGCAATGACCAATGGGCCGAAGAAGTCCCCCTTTCCGCTTTCATCGATGCCCATGTGCGGTTGGGTGGCTTCCGGATTCAGAATCTCCTCATACCCCAGGCGGGCTTCCATGAGAATCTGCGGCTCCATCACGAAGGTAATAAACTCCTCCGCGCCTTTTCCCTGAATCAGGCATTTGCGGCTTTCATAGAGGTGGACATGGCAGTCGTTCGCTTCCACTGCAATCAGCGTGTACGGAACTTTAAGAGGGCGGTAATTACTCTGTTTTAAAAGAGTATAAAGTTCGTTCGTTTGCGCTTCGGTCAGCTTGTAGGTAAAGGATGTTTTTTTCATAGACGCGGGTAGGTATAACACAGCCTTCGGCCCCGTGACAACCTGCATGTTTTTCCGATGTTTTTGTTGACCGGCGCAAGCGCAGGATGTTATCTGTGACGGTTGTTAAACAATGTATGCGCTAATTTTCGGGCTTGTACGGCTCAACGGCATAGGGATGCTGTCCGGGGCGTCCGAATTACGAGGAGGGCATTATGTCTGCAGCACAGAGAATGGGAGCGGCCGCGTTGGTGTTTGCTCTGGTCGCATCACCGTCTTTTGTAACGGGTTCGGCCTTTGCCGCTCCCGACGAAGGCGGAACGGACGTGGCGATTGAGAAAAAATTTGATCGCGCGGCCCCGGAAGAGAAAAAAGATGGTGATTCGGGAAATCGCTCTACCATGGGTGCGCCGCAGGATGCCGCAAAACAGGGATTGCTGGCTCAGCTGTTAGTCATGCAGACCGGGCTCTACCGCTATCTGCCGTTGAACCCGACAGATTTGCAGTGTTTCGAAGTGCTGGCCGCAAATGGTATTCTGCCCAAAGACGGTTGGCAGCCTGATAAAGTGGTGACCCGTGGCGACCTGGCGCGAGTGCTTGTGCTGGCGCTGGATATGGAAGAACAGGTAAAGAATCCGGATGATCCCCGTTCCTGGATGGAAGTGCTGGCCTCCATCGGCATTCAGATCACCACCATCGGCGACGCCGTGGAGAAAGTGTATCCCCTTTCGGAACCCAAACCCGCCAATCCGTTCTTCGGCCCAGCCGGGGCTAATTTTGCGATGGGCTTGGATAACATTGAGTTGGCCTATGTGTTGCGGAATGTGTTTCCGCCCGTTCCCCGTCGGCCGGTGACTCCGGATTGAGGAGCGGCGAGGGCAGGCTTCGGGATTCTGCGGTTCAAATTGAGGAGATAATGAAATGAGTTGGAAAAAATGGATGCTGTTGGCAGGGATTTCCGTGATAGCCCTTCAGCCGGTCTTTGCGGCCCGTGAAGGCGGGATTCCGTATCGCCTGATGAATAAGCTGCGCTTCGAATACGATGACAATTACGATCAGCTGGATAAGGATCCGCGCGCCAGCTGGAAAACCGTTGAAGAAGTGGAACTCCAGTTGAACATGAGTTTGGAGCAGACCTTTATCGGGTTGAATGTACGCCCCAGCTTTGTGTGGTGGGAAAACCGTCCCGGCGACAGCACGGATTTTCAGTGCTATGCCGATTTGATTTTGAACCACAATTTTTCGAGGCGCGTCAGCGTCAGCGTTCGTGACAGCTTCCGTCGTGCCGAAGAGCCGGAGCTGATCGAAAACGGCGAAACATACCGCGAAAATGGTGACTACTATTATAATTCCACCGATCTTTCGCTGAGCATGCTTTTGCAGCCGAAATGGTATCTGGATCTCAACGGCGGCTACGTCCTGATCCGCTATGACGAGACGGAAATTGCCAACGAGAACGATTATAACAAGTACAAAGCAGGTACCCGGGTGCGCTACCAAATGGTTCCGGAGACGGAGCTGTCCGCCAACCTGGACTATGAAAACCTAGATTATTTGGACAGCAAGGCTTCGCGCAGTTCAACATCGCTGTTCGCCGGTCTCGGTGTGGAACACATGTTTACGCCCAATCTGATGGGAAGCCTGCGCGGCGGTTTGCAGCGGCATGAAAGCAAGGATGCCTTCTCCGAAGAACAGAACCGGCCGTATGGCGATATGGCGTTGACCATTCTGCCTTCACCGGCCACCCGCATCTCGCTGGGAGGCGGATATGCCATGACGGAAACGGACGTTTATCCCTACACGGATCAGGAACAGTTTACAGGATACGCCTCGTTTTCTTACGATATCACGGCGAAGCTGACGTTAACCATGTCCGGCAGCTATGCGAAGGGTGACTACGACGCGGAATCGCTTCCGAACAATGCCACCGTGGGTGATCTGCCGGAGCGGGAATACCAAAAAATCAAAGAACAATATCCGGATATTCCAGACAGCACGCCGCTTGACGAAGACTACGTCAAGTCCATTGCCGATAAGAGCGAAGAGGTTTATCGCTTCGGAACGTCCCTCAGTTATCAAATCAATCGAATCAACTGGCTGGAAGTGGGCTGGCGTTTTTCCTCCATGGATTCGGAACTGCGGGATGATTACGAGCGCAACATTTATCATGCGGGCTGGAAAATCAATCTCTGATAACGGTCGGCCGGCTCAGACCCATGCGGTTTAAAACATTGCTAGTGAGGCGGTATACGCCTCACTAGCATCATTTTAGGGAGAAAACGTGGATAATAAGCAGGAAGAAAGCGGGTTGCATTTTCTCGATTACTGGCGGGTAATCAGCTCGCGCAAGGAAGTGGTCCTGGCGGTTATGCTGCTCGTGATCCTCACCGGAACCGGCGTGACGTTCATGCTTCCGAAGAAATTCCGGGCGGAAACCACCGTGCTTGTTCGGCAGGACGCGCTGGACGTTGAAGTATTCGAGAGGCAGTTTGTCAGTGAGTACAACCCCTACTTTCTCCGGACGCAGTTTGAAACCATCAAATCCAAACCGATCCTGTACAAGGTGATTCAAAATCTGGATTTGCGCGAAACCTGGAGCGAACAGCAGGGGCGCGAATTGACCCGCGATGAAGTGTACCGGGCGCTGCGCTTCAATGTGCTGGGCATCGACCAATACCGCGACACCAGCCTTATCGCCATTCGGGCCGTCAGTAAGGATAAAAACGAAGCCGCACGGATAGCCAACGAAGTGGCGCTGGTCTACAAGGAATACCGGCTCAGCATGAAAAAACGCGAAGTGCTGCGCGCGGTGGATGCCTTGAAAAACGAACTGCAAAAACAGCAGGAAAACGTTGAACAGGCCGCGAATGAATTGGAAAACATCCGCAAAAAAGTAGGCGTGAATATGCTCCAACAGGGGTTGCGCGTGGATAAGATCCGCCTGCAGCAGCTGGAGGGCGACCGGATCGCCGCACGCGTGGCGATGCTCGTGCGCAAGGCGCGGCTTGATCAATTGGACGCCCTGAGCGGTGATGAGCTGATGCACGCTTCTGCCTACATTGTGCAGGATCCCAATCTCGCGGCCATACGGAATCAACTGACCGATACCGAAGTCAGTATTCAACTGATGCAGGAAAACTATGGCGAGAATCATCCGGAAGTGCGCCGGTTGATAGCCGCGCGCGATGAGCTCAAGCAGCAATTATCCGCCGCCCTGAACGGGTTGAAAAAAGGATTGCGGGTGGATTATGAGATGGCGCTTCAGGAATTTACCGCTCTGGACGATGAGCTCCGGCAGGCTCAGGCGGTGGATATCGAGTCGGAGCGGGAAAAGGTGCTCCCCTTTGAACGAGCCCAGCGTAATTTTGAAGTGCAGACCACCATCCTGGATGCCTTGCGTGCCCGTGTGGTTCAACAGGGGATTGAGATGGAGGTGCCCCGAACGCCGGTGGAAATCATCGAACCGGCCGAGCCGCCGATGCAGCACTTCAGCCCGAATATCGTAATGAATATAGCCCTTAGCGTGGTGCTGGGGCTTATTGCGGGTGTCGGATTGGCCTATTTTATTGAGTATCTGGACACCTCCGTAAAGACCGTTGATGATGTGGAGCGCTATCTGGACCAGCCGGTGCTGGGTATTATTCCGCAGAAAGTGAAACCGCTGATTGAAGAAGGGCCCGATAGTCCGCACGCAGAAGCGTATCGCGTACTCCGAACCAACATGCAGTTTGCGAACAAGGGCCTTTCCAAAGGGGCTTTTGCCGTTGTGAGCGGTGGAGTCGGTGAAGGAAAATCGACCACGCTCTTCAATCTGGCCTATGTCGCCGCCCAGCAGGGCAGTAAAGTGCTGATCGTGGATTCAGACTTGCGCCGCCCGGTGCAGCATAAGATTTTAGGTATGACCAATGAGTTCGGGCTGACCAATGTGTTGATGCGCGATGTCTCGGTGGATAAGGCCGTCAAAACGACGGATCACCCCAACCTCTTCTTCCTGCCGAGCGGCCGCTTGCCGAGGGCTTCCATGGGTATCCTGGATTCTCAGAAAATGAAGGAGCTGGTGGCCACGCTGAAGCAGCGCTATGACTGCATTTATTTTGATTCGCCTCCGATTATGGGGGTAAGCGATGCCGCCATTCTGGCCAGCGAAGTCGATGGCGTGCTGCTGGTGGTTCAGTACCGCAAGTATCCGAAAATGATTTCTGCGCGGGCCAAACGGCTGGTGGAAAATGTCGGCGGTAAAATTCTGGGTGTTGTCCTGAACAATATTAATATTCTGCGGGATGATTATTATTACTACTATCATTCGTACTATTCACATTATTACAACAGTAAGGATAACCAGGTGAAAACGCTTCCCCGGAGAGCAGAGCCAAAGGGAGAGCCGGTGAAAAGGCAGGAACATGTTTAATACGATCACAGTATGGTTAACGGGAATGGTTTGTGTTTGCCTCGTGGCCGGATGTGTATCCGGACGCGCAGACCGGGGCGAGACCGATGCCAAGCGGTTTGCCCGTGGAGCTGAAGGCGCGGATAATGGGCAGATGACAGCAGAAAATCCGCAGGCAAAGAGCTTTTTATCTGTGGGGAGCGGTCGACCGGACCGGCGCGAAGTGCCCGCGCTGATCACACCGCTTAAACTCCCCGAACAGCCGACACCGCCTGCTGCCATCAAAGAAATATCCCCGAGCGGTAATACGACAAAGGTGTATGCGCTGAAGCGAAACGATGGCGTCATTGTTTACCTGCGGGGCATTCCCAAGGAAGAACAGATCGAAGTGATTGTGGATGAGAACGGTTTTATTACGCTGCCATTCCTGGATGGGGTTCGGGCGGACGGTAAAACAGCATCGGAATTGGAACAGACTATTCGTGATGCCTACGTGCAGGGGAAAATTTATAAGAGCGTGACGGTGAACGTCATGATTCCCACGCAGAGTTATTTCATTCGCGGTGAGGTGCGCGGACCGAGCCGTTACCCGCTGGTGCCGGGCACAACGATTCTTCAGGCGGTGGCTACGGCCGGCGGATATACGGAGTTTGCCAATGCCAAAAAAATCAAGGTGCTTCGGGGAGACAACTTCTTCTTTGTCGATGCCAAAGATCTGGAGATGCACCCGGAATTGGATAAGGAAATCGAAGCGGGCGACGTGATCGTGGTCCCGAGGAGCGTGTTTTAACGTTGAACGGGCTGCCCATTTCTCCGTCCGGTGTCGCTGTCAAAGGATCTCGCAGGCGCAGAGAATCCATTTCTTCGGGGCGTTCCTTGTATGAACTCACCCTGCTGGTCCTGCTGCTGCTTACCGTCTTAACGGGAGTTTTCCTGTTCGGCGCGGTACGTCCCTGGTCCGTAAGCATCATCTTGCTGGTGGTGTCGCTTTGTGCAACAGGATATGTCCTGCGGCCCTGCTTTATTCCCTCCCTTCGCGCCGTTCAGGCACCGCCGGGCCTTGTCGCGTTTTCGGCCTTTTTCCTCTACACGTTGCTGCGAATTCCATCTGCGCCCGTGCGTTATGAAGCCTGGCTGGAGGTGCTTAAGTTCGGCGGGTTCATTCTGGCCTATGCGGTCTGGTCCGGGTTGGGCGGGCGGTTCGGGCGGTGGCGCTGGGTGTTTGGTATACTGATTTTTTCGGTGACGCTGATATGCTGGTACGCATTGATTCAACATGTGCATGGAACAAACCGGGTGCTGATGCTGTTCCGGCCCATCGGATATGGAATGCGTGCGAGTGGAACCTACATATGTCCCAATCACTTTGCCAATTTACTGGGTATCACGTCCTGCATCAGCATTGGTTTGCTGTGTATGCCGGAGGCCGGCGCCGTCCTGCGGATTTTATCCGCCTACAGCCTGCTGCTTCTTATTCCGGTTAATGTGCTGACGCACTCGCGCAGCGGCTGGCTGGGGATGATTGCGGGGATCTCCTGTACGCTCTTTTTGGTGTTGTGGCAGCGCAGTCGTCGCGGATTTTGGATTGCCCTGGTGATGCTTCCGCTCCTGCTGACCGCCGCCGGCGGAGTATTATGGGCGAAGTCGGATGCCGTCCGCGAACGGATAACCGGCATGGATATTGAATCGCCGGATGGATCGGTTCGATTCCGCCTGAATATTTGGAAAGAAACGCTGACCATGATCGGCGATGCGCCCTGGCTGGGGCACGGCGGCGGGGTTTTCCGCTGGCTGCATCCGCATTATAAGACCACGGCCCTGGAGGATATGTGGGCGATTTATCCTCACAATGAGTACCTTCAGGCGGTTAGTGAGTATGGAGTGATTGGCGGGGTGCTGTTGCTGTGGGCCGGCGCCGCGTTTGTTTGGGGGATGCTGAAAACGGTGTTTAAGGCGACCCGTCCGCGGGATGTGGTGATGGCCTCACTCGCTCTGGGTGCGTTGGTGACGGGGCTGGTGCATGCCTGTTTTGATTTCAATTTCCATGTCTTCGCCAACAACATGGTCCTTGCCCTGGTGGCCGGAGTGGTCTTCTCTTCGCTGGAAAAACCGGAGAACCGGGAGGCCCGCGCCCCCGCCTTCCGCTGGATTTGGATCGTATATTACAGCGCAGTTCTGGCGCTCACCGGAATGGTGCTGGTTCAATCGCTGCGCTTCGGGCTTTCGTACGGCTACACCTGGGCCGGTCAGCGGGCAAGCCTGCTGTTCCGCGAGGAGGAAGCCCGTGCAGACTTTCAAAAGGCTTTGCGCTGGATGCCGGATTACTGGGTCCCATTGCTCCGGGAGGCGGAGGGGGTTAGCAGCCGATGCCTGTGGGAGCGGGATGATGCCGAGAAAAAGCATCTGGCCGAACAGGCTTTTGCTCTGTACAGCCGTGTGCGTGTACTGAATCCGCTGGAGAGCGAAATCCAAAACGGAGAAAGCCGGCTGTATGCCCTGCTGGGCGACGGCGAAAAAGCGCTGGCGTGTTTGCAGGAAGTACTTGATGAGGCGCCGAATGAAGTGTTTTTCCTGAACAGGAAGGGAATCCAGTTGCGTCTGATGGGGCGGCTGGAGGAGGCCAAAGCCTGCTTTGAGCGGGCAAATCAGTTGAGTTTCAACAACATCAGCGCTATGAACCTCCAGCTGATTCAGCGTGCGGAAGCCGCCGAGCCCCGACCCTGATCCGGGGAATGCGGCGGAAAACAGTGAGACGACGTTAATATTTCCAACAAGTCTTTAACCAAGGATGAATACGATATGGCCGGCGAATATGTGTATAACTTACAGAATCTGACCAAGATTGCAGACGGGAAAACCATTCTGCAGGATGTGACCCTGGCTTTCTTTTTTGGGGCGAAAATCGGTGTGATCGGAAGCAACGGGTCCGGAAAGTCCACGCTGCTCCGCATCATGGCGGGCGTGGATACGGAATACATGGGCGAGGTACTCCGCGCGAAAAATGCCAAAATCGGCTATTTGGAGCAGGAGCCGCAGGTGGACCTGACCAAAACGGTGCTTGAGGTGGTGCAGGAAGGCGTTGCCGCTCAGCAGGCGCTGATCAACCGCTACGATGAAATCTGTGATTTACTCTCCTCCGGCCTTTCTGCCGACGAGGAGGAAAAACTAAATAATGAATTGGGCAATTTGCAGGAGACCATTGATAACAATGATCTCTGGGATCTTGATCATCATGTGGAAATGGCCATGGAATCACTGCGCCTTCCGCCACCGGAGCAGCCGGTGAAAGAACTGTCCGGAGGGGAACGCCGCCGCGTGGCGCTGTGCCGCCTGTTGCTGCAGAATCCCGACGTACTGCTGCTGGATGAGCCGACCAACCATTTGGATGCGGAATCCGTGGGCTGGATTGAAGAGCATCTCAAACGGTTCGCGGGCACCCTGATTGTGGTTACCCATGACCGTTATTTCCTGTCGAACGTGACGGAATGGATTCTCGAGCTGGACGGCGGGTTTGCGTATCCCTACAAAGGAAATTACGAGGCCTGGCTGGAACAGAAACAGGCCCTTGCGGAAAAGCAGGCCAAGATGGTGGCTTCGCGCAAAAAATTGCTGGATCAGGAATTGGAATGGGTGCGGATGAATGCCTCGGCCCGCATGACCAAAAGCAAAGCCCGCCTGCGACGTTACGAGGAATTGGCCAATCAGGAGGTGGATACCCGCGAAGACAATTTAGTCATTCAGATTCCATCCGGCCGCCGGTTGGGTAATCGCGTCGTGGAAGCCGTGAACCTGACCAAGGCCTACGGTGAAAAACTGATCATGGAAAATGTGAATTTCACACTTCCGCCGGGCGGAATTGTTGGGGTGATCGGCGGAAACGGCGCAGGAAAAACGACGCTCTTCCGCATGATAACCGGGCAGGAAACATCCACCTCCGGCGAGCTGCGGATCGGTGACAGCGTGGAAATTTCCTACGTCGATCAGATGCGTGACGCGTTGAATTCGGAACATACGGTATATGAAGAAATCACCGGGGGAGGCGACAGCGTCGAACTGGGCGGCAAGCGCATGAATTCCCGGGCCTATTGCGCCCGCTTTAATTTCAAGGGCGCCGACCAGCAAATGAAAGTCGGGCAGCTTTCCGGCGGTGAACGCAACCGCGTACATCTGGCCAAGTTGCTGCGGCGCGGCGGAAATCTGCTGCTGCTGGACGAACCGACCAACGACCTGGATGTGACGACGCTGCGATCCCTGGAGGAAGGACTGATCGGCTTCGGCGGCTGCGCCGTGGTGATCAGCCATGACCGGTGGTTTCTGGACCGGATTGCGACACATATTCTCGCGTTTGAAGGAAACAGCGAGGTGCTTTGGTTTGAGGGGAACTATCAGGCCTTCCACGAGTGGCGCCGTCAAACGCTGGGCGACGAAGCGGACCGTCCGCATCGAATTAAGTTTCGTCCGCTCAAGCACACCTGACCTGACCGCTCCCCGCCGCATGGAGGCGGGGCGTGATATGAGTTTAAAAAGAACGAGCGCACCTATCGGTGCGCTCGTTTTCTGTTCCCGGGTGGTCGTTCCGGTGTTTAGAAGTTATAACAAAGCTGAAGACTGATCAGATTGGCCTCGCCTTCGAAAGACCCTTTCAGATTATCTCCGGTGGCACCGACGTTATCGAGGTCGGAGTTGTTGAAGAAGAGGTGGGTGTAACCGGCATCAATTCCGATTTGTTCGGTGGCCTGGTAGGAGGCGCCGCAGGAAAGCCAGATGCGGTTGGCATCGGGGATGCGCGGGGTGCGGTGCTGACTGTCTCTGACCGGTGTTTCGTCATAGGCGGTACCGATTCGGAACACCCATTTCGGGCTGTGGGTGTAGTCCAGGCCCAACGCATAGCGGAACGTGTCGCGCCACTCTTCGTAGGTCACGGAATCCGGCTGATTGGAGTCGTATTTGATGCGCAGCTCCTGGAAGCGGCTCCAGCGGGTCCAGAGAATGTCGGTTTTCAGGGTCAGATTTTTGGGGAGTTTTTGAGCCACGCCGAACGAAATGGTTTCGGGAAGAGTGAGGTCGGCGTTGACATCTGTATCCACAAAAAGGCCCATGGACTGGAGCGCACGAGCCTGGGCGGGAGTGGTGAACTTGGCATCGCCCTCCAACCCGAAACTCACTTCCGAGCGATAGGCCAGGCCGACGATGGTGCTTTTTGTCGGCATGACCATTAGTCCCGCGTTATAACCATACCCCCAGTCATCACCCTTTACTTCGGCTTTTCCATCCAGCATTTGCGGGCGGGCCCCGGCAACCCCCTTGGAAGCAAGAATGCCTCCGAAATCAACAGCCGATGTCAGTTCGGCTTTCAGGTATTCCATGTTAAAGCCGGCGCCGAGGGCGACCCATTCATTGATTTTGCAGCCAAGAGAGGGGTTGATATTGACGGTGGAGAGGTCGGAACGCAACGCATGATAGCGTCCTACCCAGTCGTCTTCATACTCGGTGGCCAGTCCGAACGGGGCATTCACGCCGATACCGGCCGCAACGCGCTCGTTAAGCATCTGGTTATAGTAGAGGTTCGGAACCAGGGCGACGGTTCCGGCATCGCCGCCATCGCCCCCGGCGACCGGCATACCGAGGCGCGAATAGCTGGAATTATCGTTTTTGAACGAGAAATGGGGAATAATCACGCTGGCGCCGGCATCCACCTCGGATTTTCCGGTCAGCGACATGCCTGCCGGGTTGAAGAAAATGCAGCTGGCGTCATTGGTTGCGGTGCTTCCGCCGGAATAGGCTTCGCCCATTCCTTTTACGCCCTGTTCAATAATCGCGAATCCCGCGCCATAAGATGAAGCCGCCGCGCCAAGCGTTAAAGCCATGGCGGCGAAACTGAGCCGCAGGCGATTAAACATCGTACCCATTATGATCTCCTCATTTACTTGCCTTGGTTGATTTGGTCGGGAGTGTCGTGTTCCCGCCGATGGAATAAGGGACGTATCTAAACAAAAAAGAACATTGACGCAATGACAATTTGTGCAAATGCGTCATTTATGGGTGAATCCATTCAGCGGATTCACGGTATGGGCGAAAAGTTGTTCGCAAAATATCTGTGAAAAGAAATTGATTCGGAGAAATGAACCCGTTAGTTTTCCGGCTCATTCGTGGTATGGCGAGGTAGCTCAGTCGGTAGAGCAGAGGACTGAAAATCCTTGTGTCGGCGGTTCGATTCCGTTCCTCGCCACCATTTTTTCTCCCCAGTCGGCCCCTATTCCCTCCATTCGGTTGTCGTCCGCGTTAATCTTCAGTTGCGGGCGCAACCCCGTCGTGATACTGTCCGAGTGCATGGCCGGACGGGTAGTTTGCAGGGCCGCCCGCGACGTGAATGAGCATGTGGTCTCGCACCACAGCGTCCAGAACCCTGACCGAGCCCCGGCCTGCATGGAGGATTGTATGTCGCGCAGTCTGATGGGTTCCGTACGATTTTGCGTGGGTAACGGTGTTAAGCAACTCGGGCGAAAAGGCGGGGCGTTTTTTTTGGCAGTGCTGGTTTTCGCCGGGCAGTCGGCCTATGGCGGGGAATCCAAAGCAACCGGCGATATCAAGGCTGCGGCGAAGGGGCACTTATCGCTGATTCAGGCCGGGAATGTGTTGCTGGCCTACCAGCAGACATCGCCCGATTTCCAGGCTCTGGTTTCGCTGGAGCAGTACCGCTCACTGATAACGGACCGTCCGCTGCTCTACACCATCCAGGAGGTCATCTTCCCGGCGTTCGATCAGGATGGTAATACGGTCACCATCACAGCCCGCCTTCGTTTTTCCGGCGGTGCTGCGGCGGATCTTCCCATGCGCCTGCGCAAAGAAGGAGACCTGTGGCGCCTGCTGGCCATCGATTTCACACAGGTACACACCGGCGCCCTCGATCAGACCTCAAACCCGCTGCCATTCGCAAAGAAAACGCCCGGCCCGCAATCCGGTCAGGATGTGAAAAAACTTCCGCCGTCCGCAACGAATCCCGAAGCCGAAGATGCCGCGCGGACAGCCATCCGTGCCTGCCTGAAACTGATCAAAGAAAATAAGGTGGAGGAGGCTTACGAGCAGGCATCATCCGATTTTAAGGCAGCGGCTCCGCTGAAGCTTTATTTGCCCATTTTCCGGGAACGGCCGGTGCTTCGAGATATAGAAAAAATTGATTTCACCGAATTTCCGGAAAGCGACGCCAATATCAAAGTGTACAGAGTCCATATCCAGACAACCGGCGGGTTGAAATTCGACGTACCCATGCGGATGCGGCTTGAGCAGGGCGCATGGCGGATGCTGGCGTCGGATTGGAGTCAAGTCCCCGTGGGCCCGCAGTCGCCGGTCGCCAGGCCCACGGCGACGCCCGAGGTCCGCGTTTCTGCGCCACCTCCGTCGAACGAACCATCCGTTGGGACGGTGATTATCGGTGCGGGAAGAACCGGAGACGGCGCACTGGTTCGCCCCGGCCAACCGGTTCCGCATGACGCCGAACGGATCAGCGCGGATATTCAGTTGGTCAACCACACCGCGAATGCCCGGGTAGAGGCTTGGGTGGAACGAATGGATGGCGAAGCACGCACCGAAGCGATTATTGCGTCCATTGATGGACAGGGCTCGGGGTATGTGCCGTTCGACTTGAAGCTGGGCGATGAAGGCATCCCCGTGGGCGAGTACCGCCTGGTGGTTCTGCTGGAAAACCACAAAAAATATGTGACGGCCTTTGAAGTGCGTTGATGTCCCCCATCCATATGAACACGGCGCGGGCATCGGAAGATAAGTCGCGGGACTATTCCCGCACGATATCGGCGCCGAGTTCGCGCAGTCGTTCATCGATTCGTTCATAGCCGCGGTCGATCATGCGGGCATTGTCGATGGTGCTTTTCCCTTTGGCGCAGAGGGCGGCAATAAGCAGGGCCATGCCGGCGCGTATATCGGGACTGTTCAGATGGGCGGGATGGAGTTTTGAGGGGCCCATCACAATCACGCGGTGTGGATCGCATTGAATGATTTGAGCGCCCATGCTGATCAGGCTGTCCACAAAATAGAGGCGGCTCTCAAACATCTTTTCGAAGAACAGCGTAGTGCCCTGCGTCTGGGTGGCGAGTACAATGGCGACGCTCATAAGGTCCGAAGGGAAGGTCGGCCACGGGCCGTCTTCCACCTTGGGAATATCAAAGGTCAGATCCTTGCGGATGCGCAGATTCTTTAGGCGTGTCAGGGATAAAACACGCTTTTGGCTGTCCAGATCAACACCGAGCTTGGCAAAACTCTGGCTGAGAACCGGCAGCCAATCGCGGTCGTCGGTGATGGGAATGCGCACCGTTCCTCCGGTGACGGCTGCGGCGGCCAGCACGCTGCCGATTTCAATATAGTCCGGCCCGATGCGGTGGGTGGCGCCATGAAGCCGGGCGACTCCCCGAATGGTCAGACGGTTGGTGCCGAGGCCGTCAATGTGCGCGCCCATTTTGATCAGCAGGTTGCCCAGATCGCTGACATGCGGTTCGCAGGCGGCGTTAAAAAGGACCGTAGTGCCTTTAGCGAGAGATGCCGCCATCAGGGCGTTTTCCGTGGCGGTGACGCTGGCTTCATCCAGCAGAATCGTTGTGCCCGTCAGCTTTTTTCCGGAGAGTTTGAAGGAATCGGGTCTGATTTCGAGCGAAACGCCCAGGGCGCGCAGGGCGAGAAAATGCGTATCCACCCGGCG
>CAZISY010000050.1:0-24386 GCA_964542025.1 uncultured Verrucomicrobiota bacterium | reverse complement strand
CCCGGAAAGAATCTGACCGGCGACCTGTTTTTCACCGACGGACTTCGCGCCGTACTCCTGCTCAGCCGGAATCCCGCCGCGGTGGATGAGATCGGGTTCTGGTCCTGGAAATTTCCGCCGCGCGGCGGCCTGTCGAATCCCGGCGATTATCTGCGGATCGACGAATAGCGCGCGCCCGTTCTGCACGCGTGATTCTAGTCGTCCCCGTATTCTTCATCCGGCCAGATTGTGTAGTAGCAGGTTTGCCCGTTGGTCAATTCGCCGTGAATGAGCAGCGTGTCCGTGCCGGAATAAATCTCGCGTCCATCTGTATAGTTCGATGGATAGGTGGTGGTATCAAAGCGCACATGCACGAGCGACGAGGTGTATCCGCAGGCCGCCGGATCCGGCCAGCGCAAGTACACGCTGTTGGTCAGCGCGACGGCCGTCAGCTTGAATGTTTTCTGCGTCCAGACCGGACAAAACGCATTCCAGGCCGCATCCATCACATTCCCGTTCCGCGTGGCGAAGGTCCAGGTGGAGGTGGTATTGGCGAGGTTGTTGGGATGCGAATCGGAGGAGGTTCCACCGTACGCCGCTTTGAGCCGGTTGGGATAACTGCCGGCATTACCGGCGTTGGCCAGCACATCGAACCAATCAAACACCACCACGTTTTTGTGATTCGGGTAGCGTGCGGTGTAATTTGTGTACCACTCGGTTTTCAGCCAGGTATTGAAAGCCCGCGCGCGGGCGGCATCGGCGTCGGACGTGCATTCATAGCACAGCGGCGGGGCGGTGACGGGAATGAACAGAATGTCGGGGTGTTCCGCAAAAATATCTTCCAGCGGTTTATAGATGTTTCCGCTGTTCGTAAACGTTCCGCCGCTGCCGCCGGGGTGCCGATACACGGCCTTGTAATTGGCCAGCGTTTTTTCCGCCGAAAAGGGATCGCCCGGTTCTGTCCCGGCGCCGCCGATGCCGCTGATCGGATAGCAGCTTTTGAAGAGAATGATTCGGTTGGTCCCGCTGGAGCAACCGTACGTCAGCACGCCTTCCAGGTAATCATTAAACCAGCAGATCCAGTGATTCATGTCGGTCTGATCACCGGGCGTGGATCCCAGAGAATCGGGCCGACTGCGATCCGGCGCGAGGTCGGTGCCATAGGTGATATCGTTGCGTTCATCGATATAATCCTTCGCCGTCAGCGCGGCATCCAAACCGCTGCCCAACCAGTTGCCGCCGCAGGAATGATGAATGAAGAGAAGATCATCCGAAGAACCCGGATGGACGTTCAGCGCGCCGTACGCGCGTCCGCCCCACGCCGTGACCCCAACCAGAAGCCCGCCCGCCACCAGAGTCCGAATGCGCATACTCACCTCCGTACAAATGTAAGAATGACCGCACTATACCCCGCCCGACTCATTGAATCAAGCGCACCAATTCCGGCGCAGGACGCATCGGGCGTCCCTCCGGCGACATGCACACATGCTCCGTGTAGCCCGTCGCCAGCAGCGTCTCCCCGCGCAGTACTTCATATTCAATGCGCAGCCGACTGCGCCGAAACGGATGGCAGACCGTTTTAACGGTGATCAAATCCTCATACTTCGCGGGTTGCCGGTAATCCACATGCGCTTCCAGCACCGGCAGCATGACGCCCATTTCCTCCAGCCTGCCATACGGCAGTTGCAGGTCGCGCATCATGGCCGAACGCGCCATCTCGAAATAAACGAGATAATTCGCGTAATACACAAAGCCCATCTGATCGATATCCGCATACGGGACGTGATGCTGAAAAAGATGTGTTTTCATTCGTGCTTTCTTCCTACGCGGAGACCGCCTCGCCATTCCGATTGTTGTTCCACTGTTTTTTTCTCGGCTCATGCAGGCAGGTCTTGGCGATCACATCCACATACACACTGTCCTCCCCGAGCAGCTGGTTGACGGCATGCACAAACCGTCCATTGGGTCGCACCCGGTAGGTTCCGGCAGTATCCATGAACACTTTCTGTCCGTCCGGAAATACGAGGCAGATGTTGATTTCCGTATTCCCGGCGTGTTCCACAAACAGCTTTTTCAGCTTTGCATACACCTCCGGTATCGCGCGGTGTTCTGGAATGTGAATATAAACCAGCTTGCCGAAGTGATCCGGCGCTTCGCCGAGATCATAAATCTCCTGCGCCTTGATTTTCACTTCCCGTTCCTTGTCCAGCTGGCCGCACACCAGCACCGTGGCGTCCTCTTCCAAAAACCGCATGTACGTTTCGTACGTGTCGGGATACACCACCACATCCACGGCGCCTTCAAGCCCCTCCAGCCGAAACGAGGCCATCGGGCGCTGATCCTTTTTCGTGAATCGCTTTTTCAGCTGCGTGATCAATCCGCCCACGCGTGTCATCGTCCCGGAATCCAACTGCGCCACCGTACTGACGCGCGCCTCCGCAAAATGATTCAGCGTCCATTCGTGAATGGTCAGCGGGTGCCCCGAAATGTAGAAGCCGAGCAATTCCTTTTCCCCCTTCAGCATATCGTGTTCCGACCAGCGCGTCGCGTCCGGCAATTCTTCGTCGCCCAACTCTTTTTTCGTCTCGGACTCCGTGAACATGGAGAAGAGTGTGGTCTGTCCGCTTTGCCGGTCGCGCTGTTCCGCGCTTGCCCGGTTGATCGCAAAATCAATTCCCGCAAAAAGCCGTCCGCGGCTGATCCGGGTGAAATCGAACGCGCCGCAGGTGGCCAGGCTTTCCAGCACCTTCTTATTGGCCACCTTGCTGTCCACGCGGCGGCAAAAATCGGTCAGCCCCTTGTAGGGTCCGTTCTTCTCCCGCTCGGCCACGAGAGCCGTCACCGCCGCCTCGCCCACATTTTTCACGCCCGCCAGGCCGAACCGGATATGCCCCTCCACCGGACGGAAATTCACGAAGCTCTGATTCACGCAGGGCGGCAGCACGTCAATATCCATCTCCAGCGCTTCCGCGATCATTCCCTGCAGCTTTTCCGCGTTGCCCATTTCAAGCGTCATGTTGGCCGCCATGAATTCCACGGGATAATGCGCCTTCAGCCAGGCCGTCTGATACGAAATCACCCCATAGGCCGCGCTGTGCGACTTGTTGAATCCATACCCCGCAAACTTTTCAATGCGGTCAAAGATTTCACCCGCCTGCCGCTCGGAAATATTGTTGGCCTTTTTGCAGCCCTGAATGAATTTTTCGCGCTGCTTGGCCATCTCCTCGGCTTTCTTTTTGCCCATGGCGCGCCGGAGAAGATCGCCTTCGCCCAGCGAGAAACCCGCCAGCGCGCGCGCGGCGAACTGCACCTGCTCCTGATACACCATCACGCCGTACGTTTCCTTCAGAATCGGCTCCAGCAGCGGATGGTCATACTCAATACGCACCTTGCCGTGCTTGCGCGCAATGAAGTCCGGAATCATGTCCATCGGCCCCGGACGGTACAAAGCGATCAGCGCGATGAGGTCCTGAATACACGTCGGCCCGAGATTGCGCAGCAGATCGCGCATGCCTTTACTTTCCAACTGAAACACGCAGACCGCATCGCCCCGGCAAAGCATCTCGTAGGTTTCCGCATCGTCCATCGGAATGGTGTCGATGTTGATATCAATGCCCTGCGTGGCCTTGATGTTGTGAATCGCTTCCTGAATAATGGTCAGCGTGCGCAGACCGAGAAAGTCCATCTTCAGCAGTCCCGTGGACTCCATATTATTCTTTTCGAACTGCGTGATCGGTTCGCCGGATTTATCACGGCCCAGCGGCAGAATTTCGATCAGCGGTTTTTCGCCGATCACCACGCCCGCCGCGTGCATGCCCGGCTGACGCGGAAGCCCCTCCAGCACCTTTGCGTACTTCAAAATGCGCTGGGCATTCGGATCCCGCTCCGCCATCTGCCGAAATTCCGGACTCTGCTCCGCCGCCTTCTTGAGCGTAATTTTCGGATCTTCCGGCACCAGCTTCGCCAGCTTATCGCACTCCGCCAGCGGAATCTCCAGCACGCGCCCGATGTCGCGAATCACCGTCTTCGCGCCCAGCGTTCCGAACGTGATCACCTGCGCCACATTTTCAATCCCGTACTTCTGCTTCACATACTCAATCACTTCACCGCGCCGCGACTGACAGAAGTCGATGTCAAAATCCGGCGGCGACACGCGGTCCGGATTCAAAAAGCGCTCAAAAATCAAATCAAAGTACAGCGGATCAATGCCCGTGATGCCCAGCGCGTAGGCCATCAGACTTCCCGCGCCCGACCCGCGCCCCGGCCCCACCGGAATCCCGTTGCGCCTGGCGTAATTGATGAAGTCCTGCACCACCAGAAAGTAATTCAGAAAACCGGTCCGCTCGATAATGCTCAACTCATAGAAAAACCGGTCGGCGATCATTTTCTCCCGCTCATTTTTCGGATGCTGAAGATTTTCCACCCCGTATTTCTGGCGCAGCCCCTCGCCCCCCAGCAGCACCAGATACTCCTTCGGCGTATGCACTCCGGCGGGCAGGGGAAACACCGGAAAATGAATGTTCCCCTTCACATCCAGCTTCATTTCCACATGGCAGCGCCGAGCAATGTCCACCGTATTTTCCAGCGCCGACGGAATCGAGCCGAAGAGCGCCCACATCTCCTCCGGGCTCTTCATATAAAACTGATTGCTCGGATACCGCATCCGCCTCGGATCCGTAAATGCGGACGAGGTTTGCAGGCACAGCAGCACATCGTGCGCCTCCGCATCCTCCTTGCGCAGGTAATGGCAGTCATTCGTCGCCACAAGCCCCAGCCCGGCGCGCTTCGCCACCTCCGGCATCCAGCGGTTCACCTCGCGCTGCTCCGGGATGCCGTGATCCTCCATCTCCAGATAAAAATGATCCTTCCCCAGGATGTCGGCGAACTCCCCCGCCACCCGCACCGCATCATCAATCTTCCCCCGTACGATGCACTCCGACACCTCCCCCTGCAAACACGCCGACAGCCCGATCAGCCCCTCGTGATATTTCGCCAGCAGCTCCTTGTCGATCCGCGGCTTGTAATAAAACCCCTCCAGGTGCGACAGCGAAATCAGCTTCACCAGATTGTCATACCCCGTATCATTTTCCGCCAGCAGCACGAAGTGATTCGCGATCTTTTTGTCGTCCCGCCGCTCCTTCTCCCGCATGTCCCCAAACGCAATATACGTCTCGCACCCAATGATCGGCTTGAGCCCCTTCGCCTTCGCCTTTTTGTAAAAATCGGCAATGCCGTACAGCACCCCGTGATCCGTGATCGCCAGCGCGCTCATCTTCAACTCAAGCGCCCGCTCCACCGAACCCTCAATCGGCGACGCCCCATCCAGCAGACTGTACGCCGTATGATTGTGCAGATGCACAAAAGACTTTCCATCACTCACGATTTCACCTTCAAAAATGGATTTTTCCAACCGTTGGAAAACGCGCCCGAAAAGTTTCCAATGATTGGAAAAATGACCTGGCGGGCACCCGGAAAAGTTCCAACGATTGGAAAAAACCTAGCCCATTTTTCCAACCGTTGGAAACCTTAACTTTCACCCATTTCGGCGCCCCGCCTTAACCGCCTGAAACAGGGCGGGTTAGGACGCCGGGCACAGGACGAGAGTAGGCCACCGCTCTCCGAGCGCGGGCCTCTTCCCCGATTTACATCCGGGCGATGCATCGCAAAGGGCAACGCTCGGAGAGCGATGCCCTACTGGTTTCGCAACGTGCTGGAACCGGGGGGACAAGACGAAGGCGCGGCCCCCGATTGAACGCCGCCGCACTCCAAGGGGGGGGGCTATTTATTCCGGCGCTTTTTCGGGGATTCCGGGGGTGGAGAGAGGTGTATTATCCGTTTTGTTTTAACCAATTTGCCGTCAGCCGCACATAATCGTTGTACGTCATCATGTGCGGCGTCTGACTGATCGCCGCGCAGAGATCCGGCAATTCGCTCAAGTACAATTGATAACTATCCCATATTACATCGCCCGTTGGCATGGCCACCCGGCGCGATTGATCTGAAAGCCAGTCACGAATCAGCGTTAAGCATCGTGCGGGACTTCCCTCATGCGCACGAATATCCTAACCCGCAATGTCGGATATGTACTGCTGATAACGGTATTGATCCCTATCGAGAATCAAACAGCTTTTTTTGCTGTTCGGATGCCCGCCAAACCGCTTCGCGCCAAGAAAGACCCCAAGTTCAAAAGGCATGTTAAAACGGGGAAGACGGGAACCCGCATCCAGTTCGGTTCTTGAAATGTCATGGATGCCATACTTGCAGGATTCGATCTGCCGATATATTTTTTCCAGCCGAATGACCCCGGAATCCTGCTGTTCTTTGGCGCAACGCGGGACAAAACCGCAGTGCAGGACGGTAAATACCATGACTTTCAGCAACGGGTCATAGTTGGAATCAAAAGGACAATTAAGAAAAACATTATCGGCGTAGCTCGGGTTCGCCATATTCAGGCCATTTGTTTTATCCGGGTTCCCGCGCGGAATCCGGTGTCGCTGTTGGCTATCCTCACTCGCTCACCTTTTGTGATACGAGATTTCTGGATCGTCATTCTCCCCATCGCCTTTGCAGCCCCTCGTGACGAAACAACAGAGGCAACCGCCTGGTCAATGGCCTTTCCCGAAGCGCATCCTTTGATAGGAACATCCTTGATATATCCGTCCGGAACCTTGTGAATATGAACCGTCACGGATACGCCGGGAGCGTTGTGTGTCGATTTATTGGATTGTTTTTTTTGCATCTACCGACTCCCTGGCCAAGCCATGTGCTCTTCGATTGTGCCAACAGATGACACGTTACGGGCGGAGATCGTCTTTGCAAGATATTTTCTTCGTCCGTTTTTTCGGGGATTCGGAGGGTAAGAGAGAGGTGTATTTCTGATAGAGGTCGAAGAGGAAGGCGACGCGTTCGGCTTCGGTTTTGAACGTCGTCCGGCCATACGCGGCATCCACCGCCCGATCCAGCGCCTGATGCGCTTTCAGCAGAACCGGCGGCATCGTCAACGGGTCGTACAAATCCGCCAGCGAAGCCTCTGCAAACTGCTTGCGGGCATCCAGCACCCCCTGCGCCGCCGATTCTATCGCCTGCGTCTGCTTATCCGTCGGACTCTCCGGCCACGGGTAGTTGTTGTATACGATGCCCGATGAATAACGGTAACGGCTTTCCAGGCGTCCGCAAACGGTGCGCATCCACGCGTTGTGCATGAGGGAGGTGAGAATGCCGAAGTGAAACAGGGTGGCGTTAGGAGATATGAAAACCAGATCGCTGCATAATGTGATGGGCGTTTCAAAACCAATTGGAATATAGAAACGCCGTTCTGATGAAACTTTTGGGATGATCAGATAATGGCCCGCAGGCATATTTTCCACATGAAAACGAGTCGGAGTGGCCGCCAGCTTTTGAGTGGGTGCGCTTTTGCTGGAAAGTCGGCTTTTTTTCACCGCTTCGATCCGCTTCATGGATTCAGGCATGTTGCGCAATTCCGAGGGGGAACAATCGCCCAGCCACAGGCAATAGCGGTGATAGCCGTTTAGAAATTCATCGGCACCCAGCCAGCGCCGAAAATAGGGCTTTGCCTGCGCTTCGATTTTTAGAAATTCGTTTTTTTCCTCTTCGGTGAACAGATAATTACCGTCATCGATGGGCTTGTTGCCAATGCCGATTTCCGGGACGTTGCAAATGGGTTTATTCCGATTGGAAAGCGTCACGTTCGGCGCGTCGACAAGATAGGGATTGATATTCTGCACCTTGGTGCCATGCGGATCGCCTTTGATGTCTTCATATTCAAAGAGCCACTTGGAATCGATGTCCTGTTCGGAGAATCCGATGATGACGCAATGGACGGCGGCTTTTCCTCGGGCTTCGCTGTTCCATTGAAAGGTGCGGTGAGCGAAAAAGAGTTTCATGCCCTGCGCGAGCATCCAGCTCCACAGGACGCCGACCTGTTCGCCCTGGGTGATGGAGCTGGTCGAGACGAATGCGCAACGAATGGGCGTTCCGTGAATCAGGCGGGCTGCCTTCACGTACCACGCGGCGACAAAGTCCAGCAGCCCGGCGTTTTTGATGTCGCCAAAGACTTCGGCCACATCCGCCCGCTGCTCGGCGCTCATGAATTTCGCGCCCACAAACGGTGGATTTCCCATGATATAGGAGAGTTTGGAGGCTGGAATGACGGAGTTCCAGTCGAGGCGGAGGGCATTTCCGTGGACGATGTTGGCGGAGGTTTTGAGGGGGATGCGGGCGAAGTATTGTCCGAATTCTTCGGAGACGCGCAGGTTCATCTGGTGGTCGGTGAGCCAGAGCGCGACCTGAGCAATCTGGGCGGGAAATTCTGAAAGTTCGATGCCGTAGAACTGGTCCACATCGAGTTGAATGAGGGCGTGGACATCGAGAAGCATTTGTCCGTCGGTCTGGGCGGCGCGCAGGAGTTCGAGTTCGAGGAGGCGGAGTTCCCGGTAGGCGATGACGAGGAAGTTTCCGCATCCGCAGGCGGGATCGAGAAAGGTGAGCGCGCGGAGTTTTTTGTGAAACTCGGTCCGCTTGTTTTTGTTGGTTTTGATTCGGTTGAATTCATCCCGGAGGGCGTCGAGGAAGAGGGGTTTGATGAGCTTGAGGATGTTTTTCTCGCTGGTGTAGTGGGCGCCCAGATTGCGGCGGGCGGTTTTGTCCATGATGGACTGAAACAGCGAGCCGAAAATGGCGGGGGAAATGCGGCTCCAGTTCACGGAACAGCAGTCGAGCAGGCTTTGGCGCATGGCGCGGTCAAAGCCGGCCATCGGGAGGTTTTCCTCGAAGAGCCTGCCGTTGATGTACGGGAAGGCGGCGAGTTGCTCATCCTGATTTTTCAGGCGGACGGTTTCGGGGGTGTTGAGCACCTGGAAGAGCGCGCCAAGGTGGTAGGCGAGATCGGAGCCGTCCTCGGAGGTGCGCTGTTCGATGTAATTCTGGAATTGCTGGAGCTGAAAAATCCCGTTGTCGTCGGCGAAGAGACAGAAGAGCAGGCGGACGAGGTAGAGTTCGAGGGGATGACCTTCATAGCCGACGGCCTTCATCTGGTCGTGCAGTTTGCCCATGCGTTCGGCGGCTTGAATGTTGACGGGATCTTCTTCGCGTATTTTATGGGTCTGATAGCCCGCCATGAAGCCGAAGAGTCGGACGTTTTTATGCAGGCTGCTGAGTTCAAATTCGTGCTGTTCGTTGGCTTCGAGGTCGTAGAGGCGGAAGCGTGCGAAGTCGGAAACGAGGACGTAGCGGGGCAGGTCGCGTTCGGTGATGCCGGGGAAGTAGTCGAGGGCCTGCGTGTAGGCTTTATCAAGGTCTTTTCCGCGCGATTTGTGCTCCACGAGCATCACGCCTTTCCAAAAAAGATCAATAAACCCCCATTTTTCACCGAGCTTTCGGACCGGCTCTTCAAAGGACGCCAGGCGTTTGCGGGTAATGCCGAAAATGTTGAAAAAGCCGTCCCAAAAGGACTTGGCTTCGGCGTCCTCGGAGGATTCGTTCTCCCATTCTTTGGAAAAGGTCAGCGCGCGGCTTTTGATTTCGTTCCAGCTTAAGGCCATGTTGCACGTCGGATTGTTTTTTGACGCGTGAAACGTAACAACTGGCCGGGAACCGGGGCAAGGCAAAAACGCGATCACGTTCCTTCATCCACAGCCTTTTCCCTGCGCCTTCATGGACGCCGGTTCCGGGCATCGTAAAAAGCCGGAAGACGCGGTGAATGTTTTTCACTTCGCTTTGGCCAGCACATCTTTGATGGCGGCCACAACGTCATCCACATCGCCGTCGGTCATATCCGGGAAGAGCGGCAGCGAGCAGATGCGGTCGGAGTTCCATTCAGTGTTCGGCAGCATGCCGTAATCGGTACCCATGCTGTCCTTGTAATATTTCTGCAAATGGGCGGCGCGGAAGTGGAGTCCGGTGCCGATGTTGCGCTGTTTCAGCTCGTTCATGAAGTCGTCGCGTCCGATGCCGGTCTGATCCCTGTCCACGCGCACGATGAAGAGATGCCAGGCATGCATATGATCATAAGCGGGGGATTTCAGGGGTATGATTCCGGCGATGCCGGCCAACCGGTCGTGATAGAGTGCGGCCAATTCGCGGCGGCGGGCGTTAAATTGATCCACGCGGGCGAGCTGTCGCCAGCCGAGTACGGCGGAGACGTCGGTCATGTTGTATTTGTAACCGGGAATGATCGCCTGCGCCTGCGGGGAACGGCCCTGCTGCTTGCGGTCGAACGCGTCGACGCCGAGTCCGTGGAACTTGAGCATTTTCAGGTGAGTCACCAGCTCCGGCTCATCGGAGCAGAACATCCCGCCTTCGACGGTCGTGATGTTTTTGATCGGGTGAAAGGAAAATATGGACGTGCCGGTTTTGCCGACGTGATGACCCTTGTAAAAGGTGCCGACGGCATGGGCGGCATCTTCTATGACGCGCGCGCCGGCTTTCTTCGCCACGGCATAGATGCCATCGAGATCCGCGGGCGCACCGGCGTAATGCACGGGGATGATGAGTTTGGTGCGCGGAGTCACCACGGCCTGAACGGATTCCGGGGTCACCATCAGCGTATCGCGATCGACATCGGCGAAGACGGGCGTCGCACCGGCCAGCGCAATCATGTTGACGGTGGAAACCCAGGTGAGCGACGGGGTGATGACTTCGTCGCCCGGCCCGATGCCCAGCGCTTTGAGTACGCAGTGCATGCCCGCCGTGGCCGAGGAAAGCGCCACGGACGCGGGACATCCCACGTAGGCGCTCATGGCGTCTTCAAATTTTGCGCAGTTTGGACCCGTGGTGATCCACCCGGAACGCAGCACATCGCCGACGGCCTGAATATCCGCTTCGGAAATGGAGGGTTTTGAAAACGGCAGAAAGTCTTTTCTCATGGCGTCATCCTTCATATACGAGGTTCATATTTTTTGCGGCAGCCACTTCATCGAGCCGACCCACCGGCATGGTCACCGGCGCGTGGTGCAGTTGGTCCGGATCTTTTTCCGCGAGGGCGGCGAGTTCGAGCATGGTATCCACGAAATGATCCAGCGTGGCTTTGCTTTCCGTTTCGGTGGGCTCGATCATGATGGCTTCGGGCACGTTCAGCGGGAAATAAATGGTCGGAGGATGAATGCCCCGATCGATCAACCCCTTGGCCAAATCCAGCGTGTGGATGCCGAACCTGCCAAACGGCGCGCCGGTGAATACGCATTCGTGCATGCAGAAGTGATCCGACACCGATTGATACGCCGAACGCAGGCGCGCCTGAATGTAATTGGCATTCATCACGGCGGTGTTGCTCGCCTCGCGAATCCCGTCGCGTCCCAGCAGGAGCAGGTAGGCGTAGGCGCGCAGAATCACGCCGAAGTTTCCGTAAAACGGAGCGATGTAACCGATGCTTTTCGGCTCATCATAATGCAGGCGGTACGTTCCATCTTCGCGCCGGATTACGCGTGAAATCGGCAAAAACGGGCGAAGCTTTTCCGCCACGCCGACCGGCCCGGCGCCCGGTCCGCCGCCGCCGTGCGGTGTACCGAAGGTTTTGTGCAGATTCAAATGGCAGACGTCAAAGCCCATTTCGCCGGGCTTGCAGCGCCCCATAATCGCGTTCAGGTTCGCGCCGTCGTAATACATCAGCCCATCGACGGCATGAATGATTTCGGCGATTTCGGCAATGCGCTCGTTGAAAATGCCCATGGTATCGGGGCAGGTCAGCATGAGTCCGGCGGTTTCTTCATTCACCGCCGCGCGCAGTTTATCCATGTCCATGCGGCCATGCTCATCGGACGGGATGGTAATCACCTGATACCCGGCGAGCGTAGCGCTGGCGGGGTTGGTCCCGTGCGCTGAATCCGGGATGATGATGTGCGTTTTTTTATTTCCGCGGTCGCGGTGATACGCCGCGATGATCATTGTGCCGGTCAGTTCGCCGTGCGAGCCGGCCATGGGTTGCAGCGTGCATTCCGCCATGCCGGTGATTTCGGAGAGCATCCGTTCAGTTTCATAGAGCACTTCGAGCGCGCCCTGAGTAAGCAGGTCGCCGCCGAGGAATTGCGGCCATACGGGGTGCAAATCCGTGAATCCCCAGAGCGAGCAGACCCGTTCGCAGGCTTTGGGGTTGTATTTCATTGTGCAGGAACCGAGCGGATAAAAGTGCGTATCCACGGAAAAGTTGCGGCGGGAAAGGTTGGTGAAGTGACGGACCACCTCGCCTTCGGGCAGTTCGGGCAGTTCGGCGGGCGCCGCGCGCAGGAGCGAGGCGGCGAGACGCGGCTCAACGCCCTCGAAGCCGGTTTCATCCACATAATATCCCGGACACCCCGGTATGCTTTTTTCGTAAATCAGTTCCATTAGAAAATCCTCCCGATCAGTTCCGCGAGCCGGTCGATTTCGGCGCGGGTTCGTTTTTCCGTGAAGGCCAGCAGCAGCACGTTGTCCATGTCCCGATAGTAGCGGTTCACCGGAAATCCCACGGCCACCTTTTCATGCAGCAGACGGCTGATCAGTTCAGAGGCCGGACAGGGCAGCTTCAGCGCGAATTCATTAAAGAAGGAATGCGTGAACGCGGGCTGAATGCCGGGGATGGCCGTCAGCTTATCCCAGGCGTACGCGGCGCGGGAGGCGCAGGCTTTCGCGGTGGCGGCCAGTCCGTTGCGCCCGGTTAATGAAAGATAAATTCCGGCCCGGAGCGCACACAGCGCCTCGTTAGAACAGATGTTGGAGGTGGCCTTCTCGCGGCGGATATGCTGTTCGCGCGCCTGAAGCGTCAGCACATATCCGCGCCGTCCCTGCGCATCCTGCGTCGCCCCGACAATGCGGCCCGGCATCTTGCGGACATACTCTTTGCGGGTGGTCATGAAGCCGAGGTACGGCCCGCCGAAGGAGAGCGGAAGCCCCAGGCTCTGCCCTTCGCCGGTGACAATATCCGCGCCCATTTCGCCGGGCGTTTTCAGCAGTCCCAGCGACATCGGATACACGGAAAACACCGTCAGCGCGCCTACGGCATGCGACTGCGCAACCAGATCCGCCAGATCGTCCGCGCATCCAAAGAAATTGGGATTCTGCACCACGACCGCCCCGACGTTTTTATTCAGTCGGTCGGCAAAGGCGGCGCGATCGGCCAATCCGCTGCTCATCGGAATTTCTTCATATTCAATGTTCAGATTCCGGGTGTAGGAACGCAGCATGGTGCGATAAATGGGATTCACGCCCTCGTCCACCAGCACATGGGTACGCTTTGTGCAGCGCAGCGCCATCATGACGCCCTCGAAAAGGGCCGTGCCGCCGTCGTACAGGGAGGCATTGGACACCTCCATGCCGGTCAGTCGTGCCATGGCCGTCTGGTATTCATAAATCGCCTGAAGCGTTCCCTGCGAGCACTCCGGCTGGTATGGCGTATAGGCGGTATAAAATTCACCCCGTCCGGACAGCGCATCCACTGCGGCCGGGATAAAGTGGTCATAGAAACCGGCGCCGCAGAAATTCACAATATCCGTACTGTTTCGGGACGCCTGTTCCCGGAGTTTGCGGGTCATGGCGCCCTCGGAAAGGCCATCGGGCAGGTTGAATGATTTTGCCTGAAGGGTGGCGGGAATGCCCCGGAATAAATCATCCGGGTTCTTTGCGCCGATCACCCGCAGCATCTCGTCGCGGTCGATTTTATTGACGGCTGTAAATGAAGTATGATTCATGAATGAGTCTCCCAAACTGCTGAGATCAGGCAAGCTACACTTGCAGCCTGAAATCGACAATAATTATCCCTGAAAATGTGCGCCCGGAACTTCATCGAAGCCCACTCGGCTTAATCCCGGATTCCCGGAAAAATAATTATACGGGTTTTATAGGGACGGGTACATATAGGAGTGGCTCTGTGAGCGATCAGCCCGTCGGGATCAAGTAATATTGAATAGATATTATCTAAAGAAACCGAGTCAGCCCTCAAGCGTCTGATCCCCTCACGGAGCCCTATTTTTTTCACGCCGGGACCGAAAACGCCGCCATCCTTCGAGCATATTCGATTTTTCGCGCCTGCTTCTTGGAGGGGTCCGTTCAGGTTTGCAGCTTCTGGTTGAGCTTGGAGATGGTTTCGCGCAGCGCGGGTTCACAGCTCAGCCGCTCGGTCACTTTACGGCAGGCATAAATCACCGTGGCATGATCGCGTCCGAAGGCTTCGCCGATAATCGGCGTGGATTGTTCCGTCAGGGTTCGGCAAAGATACATCGCCACCTGCCGGGGAAACGCCACGGTTTGAGTGCGGCATTTGCGGGTCATATCGCCCAGGCGAATATCGTAATGCTCGGCCACCGTCCGCTGAATGCGCTCCACGGTAAGTTCTTCCTTTTTCTCCTGATCGAAAATACTGCGAAGAAGTGTGTCCAGACTCTCGATCGTGAGCTGGCGGCCGGTCAAAGAACTGTAGGATGCCGCACGGATCAGCGCTCCTTCCAGGCGGCGGATATTGGAGCGAATGCGCTCGGCCATGTAGGCCAGCAGCTCGTCGGGCAGTTGAATGTTCAACTGCTGCTGCTTTTTTCGCAGAATGGCGATACTGGTTTCCACGTCCGGAAAATCCAGATCCGTCACCAGGCCCCATTCAAAACGGGACACCAGCCGCTGTTCCAGGTTTGGAATTTCGCTGGCTGGCCGGTCGCTGGTCAGCACGATTTGCTTGTGGGCGTCGAACAGTACATTAAAGGTATGGAAAAATTCCTCCTGCATGCGCTCTTTGCCGGTCAGGAAGTGAATATCGTCGATGAGCAGCACATCGACACTGCGGTAGCGCTTGCGAAAATCAATCAGGCGGCCTTTTTGAAGGGCATCAATATACTCATTCACAAAGGTTTCGCTGGTGATATAGCAGACCTTGGCGTTTTTTTTGCGGGCGAAAACGGCATGACCCACCGCCTGCATGAGATGGGTTTTCCCCAACCCGGAGCTGCCGTAGATGAAAAGGGGATTGTAGGCTTTCGCGGGGGACTGCGCGACGGCCATGGCGGCGGCATGCGCAAAGTTGTTGGACGGGCCGACTACAAACGATTCAAAAGTATAATTCGGATTCAGCTTGGGGGCTTCGGTGGCTTTCGCCGCGGAGTGCCCTGACGCGGCGGAGGCAGGAGCGGAAGCCGGAGCCGGGGGGATACTCTCTTCCGGAGTGACCTTCCGGTCAATCTGCTCCACAAGAATGGAGATATCCAGATTCTGTCCGCAGACCGTCGCCACGGCATCCTTAATTAAAGGCAGATAATTCTCTTCCAGCCAATGCTGGTAAAATCCGTTGGGAACCGCCAGCTGAAGGTGATTGTCCTCCCAGGAGCGCGCTTCGATCAGGCCTATCCAGCGATCATAGATATCTCTGGACAAAACGCCCGCCAAATGTTTGCAGCTTTTAGACCATAATTCCGTTGCAGTATTGCTCATTAAGACCATCCTGAAGCCGATAAAATTATTGTATATAATCCCTTGTCAATGAAGTTATTAACAGGATATTAACAGGGGATTCTCTGTCCATCTCTGCATTGCCTGCGTACGTTATGCCAATCAGAAAATCGCAACAAGGAAAATAAAAAATAAACCCGGATAAAATCGTTAGCCCCCATACGTGGTAGGGGAATTTTTTGAGTTACACAACATACATGCAGATTGTTTAAGCACCGTTAGAAGTCGATTGGAAGACCCAAACAACGTAAGTGACCATTCCTGAACGAACCACGACGGATTTCAGCCCGTGGAACAGATTCCAGGACGTGAAAAGGAGCAGAACATGAAAAACAAACTAACAGCGCCCTATTTAATGATCGGAAAGCCGGAAGACCGGGCCGACCTGCTCTACGCCGCCCATTTTTCGGCCCCGGATGATGTGGTTTTCTTTCAGAGCCGTTCCGCCTCCTTTCTGGTGGTTCCGCCGATGGAATACAGCCGGGCGCGTCGGGAAACCCGCCGCGGCGTTTGCGTGGTCTCCTCTTCGGAACTGATTCTTCCCAAAGAAACACCCGCATCGGTCACGGACTGGGCGCTGGCCCTGCTCCGTCGCGAACGCGTGAAACGCTGCGCCGTGCCGGGCTGGATGCCCGTGGCTTCGGTGCGTGCCCTGGAAGGCGCCGGGCTCGACATTACCATTGACGATCTCTGCTTCACGGCGCGCCGCGCCGTGAAATCCGCGGATGAAATGGCAATGATCCGCCGCGCACAGCAGGCGGCGGTGTGCGGATACCGCGCGGCACGCCGCGCTATCGCCGCTGCTTCTATTGGTAGAAACGGCCTTCTTCGCCTCAACGGGAGCCTCCTCACCTCCGAGGAACTGCGCACGCTGATTGAAACGGAACTGCTCAAACACGGCTGCACGGCGGCCGGAGGAACCATCACCTCCTGCGGTCCGGACTCCGCCGATCCCCACCGGCACGGCGCCGGACCGCTCTGCGCCGGATGCCCCATCGTGCTGGATATTTTCCCGCGCGACACGCACACGGGCTATTGGGGCGATCTCACGCGAACTCTGGTGAAGGGCGACATTCCTCCGCGAGTCACGGCCATGTATGAGGCTGTATGCGCCGCGCGCCTGACTGCATTGAAGATGATTGCGCCGGGCGTATTGGGAAGTGAAATTCACGCGGCGGTTCATGCCGTGTTCGAGGCGCGCGGTTTTCACACATCCCTTGCCGGAAAAAAACCATGCGGGTTTATTCACAGCACAGGACACGGCGTCGGACTCGACATTCACGAGTCACCGCGCATCAGCGTTCGGGGCGGCCCCCTGGAAGAGGGCAATGTCATTACCATCGAGCCGGGGCTGTACTATCCGGACATCGGCGGCGTGCGTATTGAAGACACCGTGGCGGTTACACGACGGGGTCGGCTGGCGCTGGCTTCCGCGCCGATTGGGCTGGTTCCGTAATCGCCCAATCGCGTCCCGACCGGCGGGGTCGCCCGTGGTTCAGAGTTCTCCGGATTGTTCATCGTCCAGATGATATTCTTTCACCTTTCGGTGCATGGTGCGCCGGCTGATGCCGAGCTGTTCCGCCGCTTTGGTTTTGTTGCCTTTGTTCTGGCGCAGCGCTTCCGCGATCATGCGTTTTTCCGTCTCCTCCAGGGAAATACCCGGGCGCGCGGAGGGAACGGCGGTTCCACGCAATTCGGCGGGCAGGTCACGCAATCCGATTTTATCGGATCGGCACATCACTACCATGCTTTCAATCCGGTTGCGCAGTTCCCGCACATTGCCCGGCCAGGGGTAGCCGGTCAGGGCATCCAGCGCTTCGGGCGTGATGGACTGGACATCCTTTTCGTTCTCTTTGGATGCCTGCTTCAGGAAGTGGTGCGCCAGCAGCGGAATATCTTCCCGGTGTTCGCGCAGCGGCGGCATAACGATCTGCACCACATTCAACCGGTAAAAAAGATCTTCGCGGAAAGTCCCTTCGCCGACCATGGCTTCCAGATTCCGGTTTGTGGCCGTGATCAGGCGTACGTCCACATCGAGCCGCGCCTGACCGCCCACCCGCTCAAACGAACGTTCCTCAAGCACCCGAAGCAGCTTCACCTGAATCAGCGGGCTGATTTCACCGATTTCATCCAGAAACAGCGTTCCGCCATCTGCGCGCTCAAAACGGCCCTGCCGCTGGGCCACGGCCCCGGTAAAGGCGCCTTTTTCGTGGCCGAACAACTCGCTTTCCAGCAGGCTTTCCGGAAGCGCGGCGCAGTGAACGGCCACATAAGGACCGTGAAGCCGCGGGCTTAACTGGTGAACGGCGTGTGCCACAAGCTCCTTGCCGGTTCCGCTCTCTCCCTGAATCATGACCGTGGCGCGCGACGAGGCCACCTGCCGGATTTTTTCGAATACCGCTTCCATAACCGGCGTCCGGCCGATCATGTTTTCGAGCCCGTATTTTTTATCGAGCTGCTCTTTCAGGGCGCGGTTCTCGGTTTCCATGTCGCGCGAGCGTATGGCCCGTTCGATGAGCATGTCCAACTTATCCAGATTCACCGGCTTGGGCAGGAAATCGTACGCACCGGCTTTCATGGCCTCGACGGCGGTTTCAATGGAACCGTATGCCGTCAGCAGAATACAGACCGGCTGAGGGGTGCGGGTGAGCGCGCGTCGAATCAGCGTCATTCCATCCATGCCGGGCATACGGATATCGCTGAGAATAATATCCGCGTGGTGTTCATCCAGCAGATCCAGCGCGGCCTGACCATTATCGGCCAGAAAGACTTCGTGCTTACGCTGCAGCGCACGGGCAAGCCCCTCGCGGGTGTTTTTTTCATCATCCACAATCAGAATGGAGGTCTTTTTTTTCATGAGCCGGCACCTTCAGAATGAGCGCGGTGCGCCTTGAGCAGGCGTATGCGCTGATCTTCACGCGGAATATGCAGAATGATGGTGGCGCCGTGTTCCGGTTCGCTGTGTACTTCCATTTCGCCGGCGTGGTCGCGCACGATCCGCTGCACGATCATCAGCCCGAGCCCGGAGCCATCGCTCTTCGTGGATTGAAACGGCTCGAACATGTGACCGAAACGCTCGCGGGAAAAACCGGGGCCGGTATCCTTGAACGTCACCGTAATAAACCGGTCCGTGGCATCGAGCGACAAATCAAGCCGGCCGCCGTCGGGCATGGCCTGCACGGCATTTTTCACCACATTAAAGAACGCCTGCCGCATCTGATCCGTATCCGCCAGCGCGGCGGGCAGATCATCCGGGATATTGATATGCACATTGATGGATCGGTTTTCAATTTCCTGGCGCATAAAATCGAGCGTTTGCTTCAGAATTTCCCCGAGGTGCGCCGTGATCAGCTTTACGGGGGCGGGACGCAGCGCCCGCAGGAACTGCGTGATAATCTGATCCAGCCGGGTGATTTCCTGCCGGGCGACGCCGACCAGTTCCTGCAAATGATTCGCCTGCTCGGCAGGCAGTTCGTTGAGTTCGCGGGCCAGCAGTTGCAGGTGGATGGTCAGCGAATTCAGCGGATTCCCGATTTCGTGAGCGACACTCGCGGCCAGCAGCGTAATGGCATGCAGCTTCTCCGTCTCAATGGTCTGCACGGCATTCAGGCGTTCACGCGTCACATCCCGCAGAATAACCACCGCCCCGCCTTTTTGCGGATCGGCCACCGATAACGGCACGACATACAAATCCAAAAAGCGGTGTTCCGGATAACTGGTTTCCATGTCATGCGAAATCAGACGCGACCACTCGCTTCCGTCCATGCTGAAGATGCCGCCCCAGTCAATACCGGGAATATAGCGTTCAATGGGATTGCCCTCGGCCGTCTCCGGTTGAAAACCAAGCAGCTTCCCGGCCGAGTGATTGGTATAAATCACTTCGCCCTCGGCATTCACCACCACGATCCCCTCCTGTACGGCCTGCAGGATGGTTTCCATGAGCCCTTTTTCCTGCGCCAACCGGAGAAAATGACTTTGCAGGCTCCCCGGATCCATTCGGTCGAGGCGATCAATCACTTTATCAATAAACCGACTTTTCATTACGCCTTTTCCCGGGCCGAAAACCTGTTTGCAACCCGCTTTCACGCGGTCTTTCCTAAAAGAAAACACTGAAAATGTAAACACGATATCCAAAAACTTGACAGCCGAATGCAGAAGCATTAGCTATGGCGCCGTTGGTCACGGAGAGTGGCGTTTAGCATAAGAAGGAGATCCTCATGGCGGACGAAGAAAATCTGTACGAAATGTATCAAGGATGCCCGCTGCACGGCGAAGAGTTTATTAAAGAATGCACCGTTTGCGGGGAAGAATTCTGCGCGCAGTGCTTTCCGGCATCCAAACTCTGCCCCAGCTGTTCGGCAGAGGCCGATGAAGAAGATCAGGATGATGATCCCGATTTTTCGGACGTGGACGACCTGGATACCGTCATCGGCTCAGATGAAGAAGCCGACGAAGCCGTACGCGAATCGGAAGAGGAATTTCCGGGCGGTTTCTAGGCATGATTTCACAAACCACAGACACATACGCCCTGAGCCGGCGGCTGTGTCAATGCGTTGGAACTCTTTACCCCGGCGGCATTGCTGCCGGGGTTTTTCCTGTGGATGTGCCGGACGCTCCACCGCCTCACCCGCAGGAACTGGAATCCGTCGCGACGGCCTCCAACGAGCGCCGCCGCCATTACCTGGCCGGGCGCCGCGCCGCGCACATCCTTTTGGAGCAGGCCCGCGTCCCATCCGCCCCGCTGCTGAGTGAAGCGGATGGCGCCATCACCTGGCCGGAAGGCTGGACCGGAAGCATCACCCACTCCGCCGACTGGTGCGCCGCCGCCATCGCCCGCCGTACTGATTGCCGCGGCATTGGCATTGATCTCGAAAATTCCGCACGCATGAACGAACCCATTGCCCGCAGAATCCTGACGCCCGCCGAGCTGCAATGGGCCGCCGAATCCACCCCCGGGCCGGACTTCCTCCTCATGGCGGCGCTGCTCTTCAGCGCCAAGGAGGCTCTCTACAAAGCGGCCGCACCCATCCTGAAAAAATTCATTGGTTTCCGCGATGCCGAACTCCGCCCCGAGAAAACCGCCACCGGATGGCGCTTTCAGGCCCGATTTACCAATGAAACATATTCCGCCGCCCTGCCGCCTGCCGTTATTCACGCGCACGGGGCCTTCTGCGGGGAGTGGTGCCTGGCCGGAGTCTGGCTGGACTCATAGCGCACCGGCCGCCTAGTCCTCCCCTGTCCGGTCATACTCCTGAAGCGCGCGATCCAGCGTGGAAAGCAGCTGCTCGTCGTTCACCGGCTTCTGCAGGTAGGCATAGGCGCCCTGCCGGGTAACCAATTTGCGCGCCGACTCATCCGCATATCCGCTGATAAACACAATCGGAATCCGCGCGCCCTGGTACGCCAGATACGTCTGCAAATCCGCGCCGCTCATGCCGTCCATACGCATGTCCAGAATCAGGCAGTCCGTCTCATTCGCGTAATGCGACTCCACAAAGGCGCGCGCCGATTCAAAAACCGACACGCGGTATCCCGCCGACTTCAGCAGCCGGCCCATCGCCTTGCGCACGGAGCCATCGTCATCCACCAGCGCAATGTTCGCCTGCTGCAACGCCTCATGCCGACCGCACGTCCCATTCATCACACACCTCCCTTGCGGACCACGCCGGAAGCGTAACCCTGCGCCCCGCCAAAGGCAAGCGCGGGGTCCACCGAAAAAGCCATCAGGGTGTTGATCCGTACTGCTCCACGGCGTACACGCCGCGTACAAACACCGTTGACCCCGTCCGTACCACAAACTCACTCGCCCCGAAATTACTGTCCGTCGGCAGCGACCAGTCATACGTGTAGCCCAGGCTGCTCCAGGGATAGGTATTGAACTGCTCGTTATAGTGAATCCACGCCACATGATTCGCCGTCACCGCCTGGAACTGCGAATTGGTGCGCAGCGTCAGCTCCGACTGCGTATCCGTGATTTCCGGATCCGGCGACGGGCGGAACATGTCCTGCGGATTCACCAGAAATTCCACGACATACCCGCAATTGGTTTTGTTCGGCGGCAATCCCAGGTACTGGCACGTCCGCATCCGGATATCCCTGCCCCGGTAACTCGCGCAGAACGCTTTCATCTGCGTAGAGGCCGTCACCCACAACTCGCGCCAGGCCGCCAGCGTGTAATTCGTGCCGACGTAATTCGTGTAGCCGCCCCAATCCGTGAACATCGTCATACACACCGCGCCGTTCACCCAGATCAGGTCGGGGTTGTCCTCCGTGATCGCAATCAGATTCCGCGTGATCTTTTCCGCGGTCGGCTGATGCGCATCAACCACCGCATTGCTGTACATCAGCCACAGCTCCGCCAAATCCGCCACTTCAGGATAGCGCAGCGGCTCGATCGACCACGCCCCGGAATCCGGATGATACACCGCCGCATCCGTCTTCCCGTTCCCGTCATAATCCGCCGGAACCGGCAACGCCTCGCTCCACCCCCAGTTAAACGTCAGCAACTGCTGATCCCGACTCCGCCGGACATACCATCCCCCCGCCTCCGGATAATACACGCACAAATCGGCCTTCCCGTCCCCATCATAATCCGCCGGCTTCGGAACCGCCTCGCTCCACCCCCAGTACTGAACCGACTGCGCGCCCGTCAGCGACGACCAAATATACCACGCCCCCTGCTCCGGATAATACAGCGCCGGGTCGCCCTTTCCATCCCCGTCATAATCCGCCGGAACCGCCTGCGCCTCGTTCCACCCGTAATACAACGGCAACTCCCGCGGCAAATCCGCCACAGCCGCCGCACACGCACACACCGCAAAAGCACCCGCCGCCATCCAGTACTTCTTCATCCGCGTACTCCTTTCGCTCGCTGTCCAATACCCTACAGTGTCTTCCTCAAAAGGCCCGGGCGTCAAGCGAATACTCCGGACACAGCCCTGCCGCAACACTCACGAATGGTCGGAGGGAAAAGGGATGTCGTCATACGTACGCAGCACCTGCTCACGGAATTCGGCATGCAGTTCATTGATAAAAGCGGTGAAGAAAATCATGATGTGAATCATCGGCTCGGTACGACTGTCACCGGTAATTTCGTCCAGCTGCCGGAGGGCATACTGGAGTACATGCGGCTGATAACCATAATCAGCCCACGCATCCCTGTCTTCCTCCAAAGCGACATCCACGACCTCATCCATAGCGGCCGCCAGCCTGGCGCGGGCAATGTGCGGGGTAGTTTCGGGATCCGGAAAAAACAACTGCGAAATGTTCGCCGCCAGCGCGACGATCCGCGACTGAAGGGGTTGCTTCACCCCGCCGGCGGAAAAGCATCCCTGCAGGAAGGTGTATACGTTTGGCAAGCTTGCAAGTAAATGATGCACCGCGACGTCCCGGTCACGACCGGTCAATTCCTTCATCCGGTATTCCACTTCGTCGGGAGGAATGATGAGCGGCCCATCCACATCATAAATATCGTCGTCATTCTCCCATTCCTTTTCTTCGGCATCATACTCGTCGTCTTCCCAGTCAACCGTACGCAGAGGCGGCGGCGGAAATATGATTTCGTCTAGCTTCAACTCGCGGAGCAGGCTGTTCACGTCCGTTTGCATACCTTTTTTCAAATCTTCCTGATCATTCCTGAGCACATGCTTTTTCATCACATGGAGCAGTGTGGGACGCAGCGCCGGATCGTCTGCGGCCTGTCGGGGAGTCTTTCCCCCCAGAACAGGCAGGGGGTGGTCAGAAAATCCGCGCAGGAACATTTCGTGGACCTTTCGCATGACTTCATCTTGAGAAAGGCCCTTGAATTCCGGGGGCAGGCAGGTACGCGACAGATCAAGGGTCACGTTGTTTTCCAGCAACTTGTCGGGCACCAGTTTCGGATCATAATAATGCCGTTGATTCCGCATCATCTGCATGGACAGATCTTTCACGATCTCGCTGTCGAACGTAACCTTGTCGCCAAAAAGTTGCTCAAACAGCGGCTTGGCCTGTTCGCGATGCCTGGCCGTTGCCGTTTCAAGTCGCACCTGATTATCTTCGCGGAGCAGTATCGTGCAGAGAACTGTTCGGCCTGTACCGACCATGCTGCCCTCAAGAGTCCACACCCAGTGACCAATCGTTTCTTCATCGGCTTCTTCCTCGAAAGGCGCCTCCGCGTGAATGTCCGGATGGTTGTTCATCACCTCTGCAAAGTCGGACGAAGTTCCGCTAAACCGATAAAACGATTTGGTAAATACCGCATCCAACTGTCGGAACATGGCGGTCTTACGAGCCGTTTCAACCGCCGTCAGACTTTCCGCGGTCAACAGAACATTTTCGAACAGCCATTCCCGCAGCGAATCCGTACTTTCTGTCGGGCCGTTATGATGACGAACCAGTTCCCGCACAATTTCCTCGGGTTCCATGCCGGAAATATCCGGTACCGGGATGGCCGCGCTTTGCAGCCGGTAGAAAAATGGCGTTTTGTAGACAAAGACCAAATAAGCGGAAAACCGGCAGGCTCTGGCTGCCAGCGAGTAATCCACCAGCAGCATTGGTTTGCGATCCGCGCTGAGCCGGTCCACGACCAACACCCGCCGATCATCCATCACGTGCAGCACCTCCGCCACAACGGAATAAAATCCGGACATACACCTGAACATCAGCGCCTGGTCGTTATTCAGTCCCGCAAAATGTTCCTTTTCCCAGCGCTCAAAAAAAGTTTTGCCCTGCGCATCCCGTTCCCGGAAAAAGTTTGTTAAAAAGTAGACCATCAGTCTGATTTCATTACCCGTCTCACCGGGTGGAGGGGACAGCACCCGTCCGTTGCGGGCTGCTTCCTCAGCCAGGCGGGAGATCCCCCGCCCGGCCGTCCGGAAATCTATTTCCAAATGACGTTCATAATTTTCCACCGACCACGGATTCTGCGGGCAGCTTTCCGGACAGGCATATTTCGACATCCGGTTCGCACCGCATTCCGCCGGTTGTATCTGTTTTCCCGTCAC
>CAZISY010000049.1:23475-25066 GCA_964542025.1 uncultured Verrucomicrobiota bacterium | reverse complement strand
TGACCAGATCGCGGGTGAGGCTCAGCCGCAGCTCTGTTCCTTCGCCGTTGAGTGAGCCGCCGAACGAAGTGATGTCCGCTGAAAGAACGGCTCCTGAACCGCACAGATTGAGATTGGCCTCGGTTTCTCTGCGGGATTTCAGGCGCAGGATTGACGGTCCATGACGCGTTGTCAGGCGCGCATTCCGATTGGTAATGAAGCAGGAAGCCGGGTCGCTCAGCACGGTCAGGTGATCGGCGCACCAGGTCTGCTCAACCTTCGGGCAATCCGGAGCGGCGAATCCGATGCGGAGTGATTGCGCAAATGGGGGCGGGGTTGTTTCGGGATGGTTGTGTTCCCGGAATTTTCGGGTCAGGTGTTGGTGCGGCGAAAAAAAACGGAACGCGAAGGCCTCAAACTTGCGGCTCAGGGATTCAGGATCGTCCACCTTGAAATCTACCGGCTGGCCGGCATGAAAGTCGGTTTGGTATTGCAAACCCCAGTAATCCCATCCCCGGTCGGGATGGCGTGTATCATTCCAGCCGGCCACTTTGAAATTCCAGTGGCACCAGTCAATGCCGCGGCGGTTATAACGCCTCAACACATAATCATAATTGTCATCAGAGACGGGTTGAAACTCTCCAATGAACACCGGAATCTTTCGTTCGGTCTGGAAGCGCAGTATGTGGCGGATATTTTCATCGGCGACGTCTTTCTGTGTGAGCATATCGCTGTCGCGCCAGTCGTTGAAAAGGGAGTTCAGCGAGTGTTCATAACTGTGAATCTCATAGACGACCTGGTTCCAGCCTTCTTTTTGAGGATCCGGGAGCATGTTCAGAAAGCGGGAATTCCAAGTCATGTGGGCATTGTCTTCCATGAAGATCAGATGGTGCGGATCTTCCGCACGGATTGTGTCGTACAGTTGACGGTGAATGGGAAGGATGCGCTGGTTGTAGCGCTCCGGGAGTTCTTTGTTCATGTCACCGCTGTGCCACCAGGGGGCGGGTTCGTTCAGAAGGTCATAGCCTGCCACGGCAGAATGATCGCGGAAGTGCCGGGCAAGAACCGTCCAGATTTTGAGCAGGCGACTCTGATGCTCTGTGACATACCAGAGGCGGTTGCGCATGCCTTCTTTCCGCATGCACTGTTCATAATCGTTCTGTCCGCCGGGAGCGCCGTGAAGGTCCAGAATGCAATACATGCCGCGCTTTGCACACTCGTTGACCACCCAGTCCAGCCGATTGGTCCACCGTTCCTCGGGGAGGAGTTCTCCGGCGTCGTTCATGATCAGATCGTAATTGAATGGAACGCGCAGCGTATTGATGCCCAGCTCATGCAGGCTGTCGAGATCATTGGTGGAAAAATAGGTGTCCCGGTATTGGTCGATCAGTGCGTCGGTTTGATCGGCTTTGAAAAAGCGCAGGGAATGCAGGTTGCCCACATCGCCGACGTCCTTTCCGGAAAGACCGCTGACTTTAACCGAATAGGTTCCCGCCGCCATCCATTGGCCGGTATAGATGACGTATTCATCGTAATTGCCCCAGCCGCCGGAATGAAACAGCGCTACGTCGCCGAAAAGGCGGGACACCTGATTGGAGTCCACCAGCTCAAT
>CAZISY010000049.1:0-23375 GCA_964542025.1 uncultured Verrucomicrobiota bacterium | reverse complement strand
CCCGCGCGCTTCGGCGGTGTGCGCGTCCGTATTTTTAGAGGAACAGGCGGTATCGACTGTGGCGAGCAGTGGCCCGTTCGGCGAATCCAAACGGAGCTCGAATCGTCCGGCGTCCTGCCCATACTGAATGTAGCGCAGCAGGAAGGCGCCGATGGATGAGTTGAATGCGGTTTTTTTGAGATGGATAAAACCTCCCGCGGAGAAGTTTCCCATACCCGACTGTTCGTGTACGGTGCGGGGTTCTGCGCCGGTCCATTCGATGGCCTCTGCCGCACGGAGGTTGACGCGGTTTCCTTTGTTGCCCTCTCCGACAATGCGCCCGAGCTGATTGGTGAAGCGGTTCGGTCCAAAGCGCTGAATCCACTGCTCCCAGGCCAGCCAATTGCCGATATTTTCTCCGCGCAGCTGAATGCGTTGTCCGTGGCCGTCCACAAGTACGCCATCCCGGGACTGCAACAGGGGCGGGTTCGTTAGCGGGGCACTTGCCTCGGCGTGAAGGAGCGCGGGACGGAGGAATGATGTTACTGCGAATAGCAGCATGAAAGCAGACCGGACTATCAAAGCGTGTTTAACCATGTCGCTCACCATCCCATCATCAAGTGTTTGTTTGTTGCGCGGAGAGGATCGGTCCCACGTTATCCCGGAAGGCGAATTCAGATCAACAGTATTCCTTCGTGTTGCCGCGGCGCCCCATAGGCCGGAGGTTTGAAATGGAGGTAATGAAGCGAGTCCCTCCCGATTGACGCGGGCTTTTCTTTTGATCTTTTCATTGAACGGAAAAAGAAGCTTCTGCTACATTCAACCCGTTGTATGTTCGGCAGGCTGCCGGTTCATGGTCGAGTGAGTGCATCGGCAGACTGAATGAAATCACGATAACCCAAGACCCCCGGGGGTATGAAATGGCTGAAGAACTGCAGAGTTTGCTGGAACGGATTCAGAAGGACACGGTGGAAAAAGCCCAGGCTCAGGCCGATGAGATTGTGGCCAGGGCCCGCGAAAAAGCCGCTGCCCTGGTGAAAGAGGCCGAGGAGAAGGCGCGCCAGGCGCTGGCCCGGGCGGATGCCGATGCGCAGGCTTTCGCGGAGCGCAGCAGAAAAACCCTCGAACAGGCGGCGCGTGATTTGCTCATTACGGTGGGCAGCGGCGTGGAGTCGCTCTTTGCCGGGATGGTACGCGATTCGGTGGACAAGGCCATGACCGGGGATGTGATTGCCAATCTGCTGGGTACGCTCTGTCAGAGCGCCGCGCAGAGTGATTCGGTGGTGATCTCGCTGAATGAACAGGATCAGGCCGCCGTCGTAAATTATTTCAAAGCCAAATTCGCCGATGCGGTGAAGAACGGCAACGTCACCATAAAAACGGATAATGAAATTATCAAAGGCTTTACGGTGGGCGTGAAGGGGAAGGACGTCTACACCGATTTCACCGATCAGGCCATTGCCGAGTCGCTGATGAAGTTTCTGCGTCCGCAGTTGGCTGAAATTATTCGCAACGTGACCGCCGGGCGGAAATAAATCATGCAGTATGCTTCGATTATAGCCAGCCTGCCCATGCTGCGATTTGGAGAAAAACCGTTGCTGACGGTGGCGCAGTTTCGAAATGCCTGCGACCTGCTGACGTCCGATGACGCCGCGGAACTGGATGCACTGCTGGTCGGACGGCTTGATGAGACACACGCCGAATTCACAAAACGCTGGATCAATGCGGATACGCAGCTTCGCTGTGCGCTGGCCCGGGCCCGTGCGGAAGCGGCCGGCGTGGAGGCTGCGGCCGCCCGCAGGGAATACACCGGCTACGACGTGATGACCGTCAAGGCGGTGGAAGATGCGCTGGGCGCGCACGATCCGCTGGACGCGGAACGCTTTCTCGATCAGCGGCGCTGGTCGCTGCTGGATGAGCTTTCCTTCGGGAATGAATTCGACCTGGCCGGCGTGCTGGCCTACGCGGTGAAACTGCAACTGGCCTGGCGCTGGGCATCGCTCGATGATGCGAAGGCGAAAGAGATGCTGGAAGCGGCGGTGGTCGGCAACCTGAGGGACGAAGGTTCAATGGTTCGGTTTTTGGATGAAGAGCAAGCGGCGGGCTGATGACTGTCGCCAACAAGGAAACGGGAAGATCGTTATGGAAAAGAACCTTGGAAAAATCGTTGGAGTGAACGGTAACCTGTTGACGGTTGAGTTCAGTCAGCCGGTGGTTCAAAACGAAGTGGCCTATGCGCTGCTGGGGGATACCCGGCTGAAGAGCGAAGTGATTCGCGTGCGCGGCAATCGCGCCGAGGCGCAGGTGTTTGAGGACACCAAGGGCTTGCAGGTGGGCGGCGAGGTGGAATTCACCGGCGAGCTGCTCTCGGTGGAATTGGGACCCGGCCTGCTGAAACAGGTGTACGACGGTTTGCAAAACCCGCTGCCCGAACTGGCGGAACAGTGCGGATTCTTTCTGAAGCGCGGTATGTACCTGCGCGCGCTCGATGGCGAGAAAAAGTGGGAATATACCCCGGTGGCGAAAGCGGGCGATGTGCTGCGCGCGGGCGATACGATCGGTACGGTGCCGGAAGGCATTTTCACGCACCGGATTATGGTGCCGTTTATCGTGCGCGGAAAAGTGACGCTGGAAGCGCCGATTGCGGCGGGAAGCTACGGCATTGATACGATTGTGGCCCGGTTGAAAGATGAACAGGGCAAAATGCGCGACGTGACAATGACGCAGTCATGGCCGGTGAAAATGCCGATCAAAGCGTATTCCGAACGTTTGAAAACCGAGGAACCGCTGGTCACCAAAGTGCGTATCATGGATACTTTTTTCCCGGTGGCGCGCGGCGGTACCTACTGCATTCCCGGTCCGTTCGGCGCGGGCAAAACAGTGCTGCAGCAGATCACAAGCCGTCACGCGGAAGTGGACATCGTGATTGTGGCGGCGTGCGGCGAGCGTGCGGGCGAAGTGGTGGAAACGCTGCGCGAATTTCCGGAACTGACGGACCCGCGCACGGGCAAGAGCCTGATGGAGCGCACGCTGATCATTTGTAATACGAGTTCCATGCCGGTGGCCGCGCGCGAAGCTTCGGTGTATACGGCGGTGACGATCGCGGAGTATTACCGGCAGATGGGCCTGAACGTGATGCTGCTGGCGGATTCCACGTCGCGCTGGGCCCAGGCGCTGCGTGAACTCTCCGGGCGTTTGGAGGAAATCCCCGGCGAAGAAGCGTTCCCCGCGTATTTGGAATCGGTGATTGCGGCGTTTTATGAGCGCGGCGGCGTGGTGCGGCTGAACGACGGCAGCACAGGCTCGGTCACGATCGGCGGGACGGTGAGTCCGGCGGGCGGCAACTTTGAAGAGCCCGTGACGCAGAGTACGCTGAAAGTGGTGGGCGCGTTTGAAGGGCTTTCGCGTGCGCGGTCCGATGCGCGGCGCTTTCCCTCGATTGACCCGCTGGACAGTTGGAGCAAGTATCCCAGCGTGGTGAATGCCGAAGACCGGCTGGTTGGACAGAAAATGCTGCGGCGCGGCAATGAAGTCGGCCAGATGATGAAGGTGGTGGGCGAGGAAGGCACGAGCATTGAGGACTTCGTCGTCTATCTGAAGTCGGAATTTCTGGACGCGGTGTACTTACAGCAGGACGCCTATCACGAGGTGGACGGCGCGACCAGCGCGGATCGTCAGCGTTATGTGTTTGCACGCATCGTGCGCATCCTGCAGGCAAAACTCAACATGAAGGAAAAAGCCGAGGCCCGCAAATTTTTCCAAACCCTGACGCAGGTCACCAAGGACTGGAACCGGGTGACGGAAGGCAGCGATGAATTTAAAAAACTGGAGCAACAAATCGAGCAGATGCTCGCGGAGGTAACCGTTCATGAATAAAGTCTACCACCGCATCGAAAAAATCGCGGGCAATGTGATTACCATTCGCGCGACCGGTGTGAAAAACGGCGAACTGGCGGAGGTGACCTCGCGGCACGGCATCTCGCTGGCGAATGTGATTCGTCTGGAGGACGACATGGTCTCGCTGCAGGTATTCACCGGCAGCCGCGGCGTCGGTACGGATTCCAAAGTGCGTTTCCTGGGCCATCCGATGCAGACCGCCTTTTCGGACGCGCTCATGGGCCGCATTTTCACCGGCATCGGCGAACCGCGCGACAAGGGTCCGGCCTTTCAGGATAATATGATTGAAATCGGCGGGCCTTCGGTGAATCCGGCCAAGCGTATTATTCCGCGCAACATGGTGCGCACCGGCATTCCGATGATCGACGTGTTTAACACGCTGGTCGAATCCCAGAAGCTCCCGATTTTTTCGGTGGCCGGCGAGCCCTACAACAATCTGCTCGCGCGCATCGCCCTGCAGGCGGAAGTGGATGTGATCATTCTGGGCGGCATGGGCCTGAAGTATGACGACTATCTGTACTTCCGCGACACGCTCGAAGAAAACGGCGCGCTGTCGCGTTCGGTGATGTTTGTGCATACGGCGGCGGATCCCACGGTGGAATGTCTGATGGTGCCGGATGTGAGCCTGGCGGTGGCCGAGCAATTCGCCCTGCAAGACAAACGCGTACTGGTGTTGCTGACCGACATGACCAACTTCGCCGACGCCATGAAGGAAATCGCCATCACCATGGAACAGATTCCTTCCAACCGCGGTTATCCCGGCGACCTCTACAGTCAGCTCGCCTCGCGTTATGAAAAGGCCGTGGACTTCGAAGGCAGCGGCTCGATCACGATTCTGGCCGTGACCACGATGCCCGGCGATGACGTGACGCACCCCGTGCCGGATAACACCGGATACATCACCGAAGGGCAGTTCTACCTGCGCAACGGACGCATCGAACCGTTCGGTTCGCTGAGCCGTTTGAAACAGCAGGTGAACGGAAAAACGCGCGCCGATCACCGCCAGATCATGAACACCATGATTCAGCTCTACGCCAACTACAAAGAAACCCTGGAAAAACAGTCCATGGGCTTCCGCATGAGCGGGTGGGACGCCAAGCTGCTGCGTTACGGCGAACGCTTTGAAAAGGAACTGATGGACCTGAGCGTCAATATTCCGCTGGAACAGGCGCTGGACCTTTGCTGGTCGATTCTGGGCGATTGCTTCGAACCGGCCGAAACAGGTATCCCGACGAAACTGATTGATCAATTCTGGCCGAAAAAGGGCTGACGCCCTTTTTCGCAAGGCGCCTGCGCGGGCGCCGATGGAGACATAAAACGAGGCAGGTAAAAAAAGTTTCCAATGATTGGAAAAACGGCTCAAAAAGTTTCCAATGATTGGAAAAACAGTGTGAAAAGTTTCCAATGATTGGAAGAAGTTAGAAACAAAGAAAGATTGAGACACCGCTCCATGCCGACCATCTCCATATTTTACGGCATTTTGATCAGAATGTTTTTCCACGACACGGAAAAACATCATCGGCCCCATATACACGCCGATTATCAGGGGCAAGTTGCCGTGTATGCGATTGACGATGGCGAGGTGTTGGCCGGGATGCTTCCTGCAGCAAAAAACAAATTGGTGCAGGCATGGATTGAAATACACAGAGATGACTTATTGGCGGATTGGGAATTGGCTGTGAATGGCCAGAATCCAATGCCCATCCGGGGGTTGGATCAATGAATATTGCAAAGATTACGCCTCAAAAAGAGAGAATGCTGCATGTTGTTTTTGAATGTGGCCGCGAGGGGATCGTGGATATTGGGCCCTATTTGGCGTCCCCTGCATTTAAGCCGCTTGAAAACTGGGAGGAATTCTCAATGGTAAGGAATGGCGGCTATTTTGTGGAATGGCCGTGCGGTGCCGACTTGTCGGCGGATACGTTGGAAACTCGATTGCTGGAATTTGAACTGGGGCGCTGAGTATGGCAAAAATCAAACTGACCAAGAATGAATTGAAGTCGCAGCGGGATGCGTTGACGCGGTTCCGGCGGTATCTGCCGACGCTTCAGTTGAAGAAGCAGCAGTTGCAGTTGGAAGTGCGCCAGCTCGAAAACAAGATTGAGGAAAAACGGCGCGAAGAGGACGCGGTGATTCAGGGGCTGCAAAGCTGGATACGGCTGTTTTCAGAGCCGTTTGATTTTGATGCGCATGTGAAGTTGGAAAAGGTCGTGCTGGGCGAAGGAAACATTGCGGGCGTAATGATTCCGATTCTGGAGGATTTGAAGTTTGCGGTGACGGCCCCGGATTATTTTTCTGCACCGCTGTGGGTGGACCGGGGAATGGTCGTGTTGCAGCAGTTGATCCGTCTGCGGGTGGAGCGTCTGGTGATGCGGAATCAGCAGGAATGCCTGCGCGAGGAACTGCGCACCACCAATCAGCGGGTGAATCTGTTTGAAAAGGTAAAGATTCCGGAAAGCCGGGAGAGTATTCGGCGGATTAATATTTTCCTGGGCGATCAACAGACCTCGGCGGTGGCGCGGGCCAAAATCGCCAAGGGCAAAACGATGGCGCGCGAGGCGGCCGCTAAAAAAACGGCTGCACGGAACGAGGCGGCATAATCGGTTCGGCGGTGATAGGGAAGTGATGGTGTACCTATGATAGTACCGATGAAAAAAACGAGCATCCTGTGTCTGGATGCGGACCGGGAAAAGACGCTGGAAAAGTTGCAGCGCCTCGGCGTGATGCACGTGAAGCATGTGCAGGCGCCCGCCGGAGAGTCGGTGGATTCCGCCAAGTCGCGGCGGTTGCGCGTGGGGCGCGCGCTGGATATGCTGCCGAAAACGCATCATGCACACCCGTCCGGGACGCCGGCGGGTGCGACGGTGGAAGTGATTTGGGAACAGCTTGAAAAGCAGAAGGAATGGCAGACGCGTCTGGATGCGCTGCTGATCGAGGAGAAGCGGTTGGAGCCGTACGGTTCGTTTGATCCGGCATTGATTCGAGTTTTGGCGGAGCGGGGAATTTTTGTGCGGCTGTATAAAGCCGGCGCGCGGGACGAGCTGAAGCTTCCGGAGGGAGCGGTGCTTCAGGTACTCAACGAAACGAAGGATGGGCGCTATCTGGCCGTGATTACGCGGGAGGACGCGAAGTTGTCCGCCCAGGAATTGCGGCTTCCGGAGCATTCACTGGCGGAAGTTCGCGCTGAGATCGCGGGCATTCGGGAAAAACTGGAAGCCTCGGCACAGGCGATTCACGCGCAGGGCGGAGAGCGTACGGTGGTGGAGCGGGCACTGCTGGAGGCGGAGGACAAGCTGCGCTATGAGGAAATCCGGTCCGGAATGGGCGCGTCTGAACGGATTGTGTATTTGCAGGGGTACTGCCCGGATGAATCCATTCCCGATTTGCGCGCGGCGGCCGTCGCGCATGGGTGGGGCGTGGTAATCGGCGAACCGGATGCCGGAGAATTGGCGCCGACGAAAATCAGGTACCCGCGCTGGGTGAAGCCGATTCAGGCGGTGTTTGATATGACCGGCATTCTGCCGGGCTATGATGAAGTGGATGTGAGTCCGGTTTTCCTCGTCGCCCTGAGTATTTTCTTTGCGATGCTGGTGGGTGATGCCGGGTATGGCGCCGTCTTCATGGGGCTGACCTGGTGGGCGCGCCGAAAGTTCCGAACGGCTCCGGCTTATCCATTTACGTTCATGTACATTATGAGCGCCTGCACGGTGGTGTGGGGCATGTTGACCGGAACGTATTTCGGTATCGCGCGCGCACCCTGGCTGCCGTACATCCATTGGTTCGACAGCGAACACAATATTATGCTGCTCTGTTTCACGATCGGGGCGGTGCATCTGACCATTGCTCATCTTTGGAATGCGTGGCTGCTTCGGAATACGCCTCAGTCGGCCGCGCACATTGGTTGGGTGCTATCGACCTGGACGATGTTTTTTGTGGCGGGGAAATTCGTGCTGGAACGTCCGTTTCCGGGCTGGATGATTGGCGTTTTTCTGGTGGGTATCCTGCTGGTCATTCTTTACATGACGCCATTGAAACAGATCAAAGCCGAGTGGTTCAATCATGTGATGCTCCCGCTGACGGTGATCAATAATTTCACAGACGTGGTTTCCTATTTGCGCTTGTTTGCTGTGGGAACGGCGTCGTTTGCAGTGGCCGATTCGTTCAACAGCATGCTGCTGGAAAACGGGTGGGGGCCGATCTGGGCGGCGGCCTTGAAGGCGCTGGTTTTGTTCGCCGGGCATGCCCTGAATATAGCGTTGTCCTGTCTGGGCATTTTAGTGCATGGGGTACGTCTCAATACCCTGGAGTTTTCATCGCACATGGGTTTGCAATGGAAGGGCTATAAATATGATCCGTTCCGCAGCAAGGCGGCAGAGAAGGAGAAGGCGTAACGTATTTTGAAAATAGGGCCGGAATTGTTCCGGTAGAACCGTTAAGAGAGGCATAGCAGTAAAAGAAAGGACGATATTATGGATGCAGCAGTAATGACCGGATGGGGTAACTTTGGTGCGGCGGCAGCGTTGTGTTTTTCGGCCATGGGTTCGGCGCTGGGTGTAGGCGCGGCGGGACCGGCGGCGATCGGCGCGTGGAAAAAGGCGTATGCGCAGGGCAAGGCCGCGGCATTCACGCTGGTGACGTTTGTGGGCGCTCCGCTTTCACAGACGATTTACGGCATGATTCTGATGAATACCCTGAAAGCCACCGCCAAGTCCAATCCGGAAGCGTATCCGGGCCTGATTGCGGCCGGGTTGTTTGGCGGTATTGCGATGGGCTATTCCGCGTGGTACCAGGGTAAATGCGGTGCTGCGGCCTCGGATGCGCTGGGCGAAACCGGACAGGGATTCGGTAACTACCTCATGGTGCTTGGGGTGGCTGAAACCGTGGCCCTTTTCGTGATGGTATTCCTGATGATGCTGGTGAAATAAGCGGGCGGAACAGGCTGGTTTTTGAACAAAGGGCAGGCTCATGATGATGGGCCTGCCTTTTTATTGCGCCGAGAAAAACACAAACCAGAAGCATACTAGAATGGAATTGTGCTTGCTGTGTTTAAAACAATGGTATACTCCTCCATGTAATAGTTAATGTTCTCATGGGCCATGAACAGGAGTCGGGCATGGATTTGTACTTTTCGTTTCGTAATAGCGTGTGTGTGTTTTTAATGTTCGCCACACTGTATTGGAGTTGTTTTATGGCCCGAGCGGATGTGTTCTATTCCAACGTGGTGCAAAACGGCAGTTTTGAACAGGGCAGTGGAGAGAAGACCGTTACGGGGTGGTCGGTATTTAACAATGCCAATCGATATGTCGGCGGACCGACCCACAGCGGGAATTACTCGATTTGCACTTGGGGTGGTTATTGGGGCGGATGGAATGCCTCCGGACTATTGCAAAGGCATTCGGCGCGGGAAGGGCAGATCTGGGAAGCCTCCGTCTGGATGATGAGAACCTCCGTGGTTGAAGTGGGGACGACCGGACGGATCAACATTGAGTTTTGCAATGCGCAGACGCAGGTTATCTATACGGGCAGTTCCGCCATACGCATTGATACCGATGCGCCGACGAGTCAGTGGGTCAAAATCTCCGTTAAAGCGCAGGCTACGAGGAATACTGCTTTTGTGAATGTGGCTCCACTTCTGCTGCAATCCCCTGAGTATGGCGACGGCATTGTTTGGTTTGATGACTGTTCTCTCTATCAGGTTCCTGCCGGCACGATTGATTTTGCGGGGCGCACCTGGCAGGTGGCTGATTGGCCGGGTACTCCGGGCGAAAATTATTTTTCGACGAATTGTGTGTGGGTAGACAGTAATGGGTGGCTGCACATGGCTTTGAAAAAAATGTATGGAATTTGGCATTGCCCGGCATTGGAGACCACGAATTCGCTGGGATTCGGCGAGTATCGGTGGTACCTGAATACGCCGCTGGAGCTCATGGACTCCAATTTGGTCGTTGGGCTGTTCACGTATGCTCAGGAATCGACCTTCGGAACCAATCAAAACGAAGTGGACATTGAGGTCAGCCATGCGTTTCCGGGTACGCAGACCAACTGTCTACTCTATACCGTTCAACCCTACACGATCGGCGGAAACGGCTATCAGCACCCGCTCGAAACGACGAATGACATCACCACGCACCGCTTTTTCTGGCGTCCGGATCGTATTGATTGGCAGAGCTACTACGGTCACACCGATACGCCTGCCGATGATCAGTTTTTGGCAGGATGGCGATTTAATCGCCGAGGAATTCCCATCGAAACCAATGAGCGGGCCATGATGAATCTTTGGCTGTTCGAAACCAACATGCCGGCTTCAACGCAAAACCTGGAATTGGTGATTAGGGATTTTGTTTTTATTCCGTTTAATGGATTTATCCTGCTTGATGAATTTGATGATGGGACGCGCAGCACTCTGTGGGTCACGGCGGGCACAGAATCGGATGTGCTGGAAGGGGAGGGGTTGTTAACCATTTCACCTTCTTCGGCGTCCGCCCCCTCCGGGTATCAGACGGCGGAATACATCCACCGCAACGAGCGCGGAACGAAGTACGTTTTTTCGGCACGCCTTTCTGATCTGGAGGTGCCTGTCACCCGGAGCGGCGCGGATATCATTGCTCAGCTCAGCCTTTCCACGGCAACGAATAAAACGCCGTATCAATCCGGGGCGGCTATTATTTTGCAGGGACGTTACGATGCGGATGCCGATATTTTGACGTTCGATTTGTACACCAAGAGCAACACATCCAACAGTCTGGGCACGCTTCGGTATGAGGGAACGCTGGGCGGGGTGTCGGATTATTTGGCTTCAGGGGGGGTGGATTGGCGGCTGGGACTTGATCCGCAGAATTACGAGGTGGAAATACGTGATGCCACGGGAGTGCCGCTTTCTCTGACGACAGTCAGCGGTTCGTCAACGGGTCTGCACCAGACCGGGGAAGCGGTGAACAATGCGTTCTGGCTGGTGGGCGCGCAGCGAATTGCCGCCGATGCGGGAGGAGCGGTGTCCTGGAGCCGGACGGTGGTGGGGGCGCCGGATCAGATTGATTCATTCGAGGTGGAATCCTCTGTGACGTCGGACGGTTCTCTCCAATTCAGCATGCCGGGGTACTACGATTCGAAATGTATTCTGTACCGAATGACCAATCTCGCGGAATCTTTTATTGCCGTGGAAACGAATAGCGCCGTCGATTCCCCTGTGGAAGTAATGATGGATTCCGCTCCGGGTTCGGAGAGGGCCTACTATAAAATCGGAGTGACACCCTGATATAATCTATAAAACCATCCTGAGCGAATAGGGTGATGAAATGCAACACTTGTTCTCCAGTCCTGAATTACGGACGTCATTCCTTGTCGTTATCCTGTTGATGGTAATTCGGGTGAATTGTTGTGCCGCGGAGTATTACTCCAACGTACTGTCCAATGCCGGATTCGAACTGGGGGCGTCAGATACCGTCATTACGGGTTGGTCCCGCGTGAACAATGCCTACCGAAAGTCCGACTTGAAACACAGCGGTAACTATGCCCTGTGTACCTGGGGTGCCTTTTGGGAAGGTAACTGGGCCGGATCCGGCGTGAACCAGCTGCATCCCGTGCAGGAAGGAGAGATATGGGAGGCGTCCGTTTGGGCCGCTCCTTCACGGTCCATCTCCGGCGACAACGCGTATGCCGCCCTGATGATCAGTTGCTACGACGCGAACACGCAATGGATCGATAGTGCCGTCTCGCCGCAGCGAATCCACTCAGGGTCCGTTCTGAATCAGTGGCGTCAACTTAAGGTAAAATACATCATCAATCGGTCGGTGAATTTTATCAGCGCCTCTCCGATGTTTATTCAATCGCCGGATCAGGAGGATGGGGCGGTCTGGTTTGACGATTGTACGTTGTGCCGGGTTCCCGGCGATTATATAACGTTCGCCGGGCGCACCTGGCTGGTGAACGATGCCGCCCTTCTTCCACCGTATTCCACCTATCAATCAACCAACTGTGTATCCGTGGATTCAAACGGCTGGCTGCATCTGCAAATGAAGCAGGTTGATGGTGTTTGGCACGGCGCGCAGATTGAGGCCGTGGAATCTTTGGGGTTTGGCGAATATCGCTGGTATATGGGATCGCCTCTGGAGTTGATCGACTCCAATCTTGTGGCCGGTCTTTTCATTTATTCCCCGGAGGAGGAATATGGAATCAATCAGAGCGAAATCGACATTGAAGTGACTCATGCCGTGGCGGGCAGCCAGACGAACTGCCTGCTGTATACGGTTCAGCCGTACGCAATTCCCGGGAATGGTTCTCAGCATCTATTGGATACCACCAATGATTTGACTACCCAGCGTTTTTTTTGGCGCCCGGATCGGATTGACTGGCAAACCTATTACGGACATACGGCGACTCCCTCTCCGGAGCAGTTTCTGGCTGGGTGGCGATTTGATCGGCGGGGCATTCCCATCGAAACCAACGAGCGAACCATCATGAACCTGTGGCTTTTGTTAACCAACGCCCCGGCTTCCGGGCAGGGACTTGAAATGGTTATTCGTGATTTCGTTTTTGTGCCTTTTGATGGCTTCATTCTGCTCGATGATTTTGATGACGACGCGATCAGCAATGCGTGGACCTGTGCCGGAATACAGGCGGATGTGATCGAGACCGGGGAACATCTGGTGATTACTCCATCATCAGCATCCACGCCCTCCGGGTATCAGACGGCGGAATACATTCATCGCAACGAGCGCGGAACAAAGTACGTTTTTTCGGCACGCCTTTCCGATCTGACCGTGATAACTCCGCAGGCGGGGGATGATCTGGTGGCCTGGCTGAGCTTCTCCACAGGCACGAATCAGACGCCGATTGAATCCCCGGGGGCGATTATTCTGGCAGGCCGGTTTGACAGCGAAACGGATAGGCTCACCTTTGAACTCACCATGAAGACGAATGCTCCAAATTCATTGGGAGCGTTGCGATACGCCGGAGTGCTGAACAATGTGAACAGTCAACTTTCTGCCGGCGGGCTGGATATCCGGCTGGAGCTGGATCCGGGAAGCTACCATTTCTGTGTACAGAACCCGCAGGGCAATGAAGTGGAGATTGCCGCTGTCTGTGGTTCGGCAGCGGGCCAACATCAACTCGGTGAGGCTGTAAATAATGGATTCTGGCTGGTAGGCGCCCAACGGGCCGATAAATCAGCCGTCGGAAGCGTTTCGTGGAATCGTACCGTGATCGGGGTGACGGGTCAGGTCGATTCTTTTAAAGTGAAACCATCCGTTTCTTCGGACGGTCAGCCGCAGTTTACACTGCCGGGATTCTTTGATTCCCGCTGCTCCGTGTATCGAACCACCAATCTGACGGAGGCATTTGTTCCGGTGGCAACCGATATCCCGGTGACGGCTCCGAACATGACCCTATCAAATGCCGTGGAGGATTCCGCAAGGGCATATTATCGAATCAAACAGGAGTAATTGGGACGCATGAAGGCGGTCAGTCGTCCTCATACAACGCGTTGACTTCATCCCAGGCTTTGGCTTCGCCGCTGCGCAGACGGTAGAGCAGGGCATAGTGATAAAAAAGAAGGCCGATATGTTTGGCGCGAAAGTCCTGATAAGAAACACTTGGCGGACATCCGGCCTCCGCCCAGTCCGGTTGAGTCATCTTCGTGAGACGCGTTACTTCGTTCAGCAGGTCGGTTGACGTCATGGTAAGGAAGTGGGGCGTGTCCACCAGCAGGACGGGATGATATTTCATGCCTTCAAGGTCGCGCGCCGTTGCGGCGATCTGCTCCGCCGTGTGAATGTCCGGATACTTAGCCGCCCGTTGCAGGTAGTCCACGGTGTTTTTTTTCATGGCTGATTCCCAATGTGCAGGATGAACTAATTTACGGTATCCGGTCCGAGCAATTCGTTTTCGAGTTGATCATAACGCTTAATGACCGCGCGCACATAGTCGCGTTTTTCCATGTAAGAGCCAGGGAAGAAGCTGCCTTTGAACCCGGCCAGAATGATGTTTCGCAGCTGTTTGCGCGTGATGTTCAGTTGCGTGGCCACCTGGAGAATTTCATTGGATACCGTGGTTTGCGATACCAACCGGTTGTCCGTGCAGATACTGACCGAGAGGGTTTGCTGGAGCATTTTTTTCAGGGGGTGATTGGCGATGCTTTTAATTTTGGGGTTGGTTTGCAGATTGCTCGTGGGGCAGACCTCAATGGTGATCCGCTGATTGGCGATGTATTCGGAGAGGTACTGGACGAAGGCGGCTGGATTCGTGATGGTCTTGTCCTGAATCATGTCGTCCGCAAATAGAAATGTACCGTGGCCGATACGGTTGGCATGACATTCGGTGATGGCCTGGAAGATGGATTCCGGCCCATAGGCTTCACCGGCATGAACGGTTTTCTTAATGAAATGCGTGGAGGCATATTGATATGCCGTTTTGTGGTAAATGGCCGGATAGCCGGCTTCTTCACCCGCCAGATCAAATCCGACGACAGGCAGATTCTGCTGGTGCGCCAATTCTTCGGCGGCACGAACCAGCTCCAGCGAGGCTACCGCGAAAATTTCGCGTTTCGGGGCATACGGCATGGCTTCCAGCAGGGCGGCATAATAGGGCGACATGTATTTGTTGAAGCAGCGCATGGCGCATAGAATCAGCCCGTAATTAAACGGAATATCCTGTCCGCTGCGGACCGCTTCGCTTCGGTTTTGCTCTTTTTGCGCCCGGTCCATGCCCCGGCATACCGCCCGGACGATCTCTTCAATCTTCAGGCTGCTGGTGACGTGCAATTGGGGGGCAAAGCGGACTTCAACGTACCGGACATTTTCAGCCATGTTGTCCTGCGCAAACTCATAGGCGACGCGCTCCAGGTTTTCTGGGTCGTTCAGTACCGAGCAGGTATAGGCAAAGCCTTTCAGATAATCAGGAAGGTCCGTATACTGATTTTTAAACGTGGTTTCCATGAGGCCGGCTTCTTCGTAGGACGGCAATTCAACCTGTTTGGCTTTCGCCAGTTCGATGAGCGTGCTCAAGCGCAGGGACCCATCCAGATGAACGTGCAGGTCTGTTTTGGGAACACGTTGAATGAATTGCTCCAGCGGGGTTGTCTTCATCATGTCGTCTTCTCTCTTTCCATTACGAGCTGCGTTGAACGGTTAGTGCTGCGCATTGTATGCTTCGACGTAAAAACGGTAAATAGAATATGCAAAATAACGGCGCCTGTAAAAGGAACAGAAGCAGCCGGAAAACGCCGTCAAACGGGCCGGTACCGCGGCGAGTTTGCCCTTGCTAAGGATGACGGGACTGGTATATACAGGGACGATCTTTAACTAAAGTATAAGGGGTCAGAATGAATCGATCACGACTCATTACCATATCGTTCATCATGTTGGTGTTAGCATCCGTTGGAAGGATCGGCACGGCGTATGCACAGGCTGCAGAACAGGACCCGGAAAAGGACCGTATGCAGGAGGAAATCGCACGCCTCCAAAAAGCATTCAACTACTTCCAATCCGAACGCGATCAACTGAAGAGCGAAGTCGAAAAAGAGCGGGCCGAAAACGAGCTGCTGAAACAGCGACTGGAGCGCTTCACCGATGCTCTGCAGAAAAACAAGCAGGCCATCGAAATCTATAAGCAGAAACTGAAGAATGTTTCTGATACCCCCACGCAGGTGCAGGCCGATCTGGATCGCGCCAATCTTAAAAACGTTCAGATGGAGTCAGAACTGAACAAGCTGAACAGCAAGCTTCAGGAAATCAGCAAGGAGTGGGAGAAGGAGCAGCGCCTGCGGAAAATGCAGGAGCAAATGACACAGGACAAGGAGCTCGCCGCGCACGATGCGGAGATGAAGGCGGAGGCACTGACGCGACAAGTCAAGCTGATGGAGGCCGAGCAGAGCAAGCTTGCGAAACAGATAAGCGCCTTAACAAAACAGGCCGAAACCGATTATGCCGAATATCTGAGCATGGAGGAGCGCGTAGCGGAAAATCAGGCCAAAATGGACGCCAATGCCCAGGAAGTTCAGAATGGCTTGGAAGAAATTACCCGGTTGCAGCAGGCACTGAAAAAGTCGGATGAGGAATATCTGTCTTTGAAAAATGAAATACAGCAGAAGGAATCGGAGTTTGCCTCCCGGTTACGCAAGGCGGATTCGGATGTAAAGCGTGTCGATGAACTTGCCCGGTTGAGTCAGGAAGCCGAAACACAGGTGGACGCGTTCAAGAAGCAGCTGAAACAGGAACAGCAGGTTCGCCGGGATCTGGAGCAGAAGGCCCGTGAGATGGAACAGTCGCTGCTTTCGCAGACGACCGGCCTTCAGGAGGAACAGCGTAAAACGGAGCGCCTGACCCAGGAACGCGATCAGTTGACGCAGGATTTGCGTGTCTTTGAAAAGGCGCTGGAAGAGGAGCGGGCGCGCCGGCAGGTACAGGAAGATTTGGCGAAGCGTGTGAAAATGTCATCCGGTTCCATTCAGCGGGAAACGGAAACGCTGCAGCTGAAACTGAAAATGGCCGAAGAGGAAAAAGCCGCCGCGCAGAAAAAAGAAAGCGAGATGAAGAATGCCATGGATGCACTGCTTCGCTCGCAGCAAATCAGCCAAAACAATCTAAATACACTCCAGGCCGATCATCAGGCCATGCTGGATGATTATCAGAGCATCCAGCAGCAACTCGCGGAAGTGGAAAAACTGAAAAACGATGCTCAGCAAAATGTGGCACTTCTGAAAAAAGCACTGACCCAGGAACGCAAGGTGCGTACGGAAAAGGAGCAGCAGGCCGCACAATTACAAACAGAATCTTCCTCTGTGGATGCCCGTGTGGCCGAATGGACAGATCAAGTGAATCAACTCAAGGCCAAGTTGGATGCGGTACAGCGCGAAAATGCCATGCTGAAGGAATCACTGGCCTCCACGGAAGTCCAGGACAGAAAGACGAAGCCGATCGATACGGAGGAACTGCAAAAGGCACGCGAATCCGTAGCTTCGTTGACGGACCAACTGCAAGCCGCAAAAAAAGCGCTGGATGCCGAAAGGAAGAAGGGCTACGAATCCGCTCAATTGGATTTGGGCGACCAAATGGAGGACGTGCAGCAGGCCCGGCTGGCGGCTGAAAAACGGGCCGCCGATCTGGAAGCAGAATTGGCTAAACAGCGCGATGCGCTGGCCGCTGCGGTGAAGAGCGAAACCCAGGCTGCGGATAAAACCGAGCGCAACGCCGTCACACAATTGGAAACCCGCCTGAAAGAACAGCAGAATGCGTTGAAGAATTCAGAAAAGAAAAATGAGCAGCTGTTGGCGGAGTCTGAAAAGTCGGCTGCCCGGCTGAAGGAATTGGAAGACCGGTTAACCCGGCAGGAGATACAGATTAAGCAGACACAGCTTGCACTGAAGCAGCAGTCGGCCACGGTGGGTGCCGTACGGGATATGGGCGCTGCCGATCGCACGGTTTTTGGCCAAACAACCAGTGAAACCCAACCGGTCAAAAAATTTGTCAAGGCCGTGGATGCTCAACAGGACGTGACGGCAGAATCTACCGGTACGAAAACCCAGGCGCAGGAAACGGTTCAATCTGTCGTCTCATCCGCAGATGCGGTCGGAGCCGGGCAGAAACCGGCGGATGATTATGCCGATCTGGAAGCGGTGCTCGCCGAGGTAGAGCCGTCGGCAAGCCAGAAGACAAAAGAGCAGGACGATGACGAGCGTCAGGAGACGGCGATGATGAGTAAGGCCTTTGCCTTGTACTCAGGCGGGGAAATTGCCAAAGCCAAAGAATTGCTGGATCAGATACTGGCCGCAAACCCGAATCAGGTGGATGCGCTGGGAATGGCAGGGGTGATTGCGTGGCAGGAAGGAAATTTGGATGCAGCCGTTGCGCAGTTGGAAAAATCGCTTTCGCTGGATGATCGGAATGCCCGTGCGCATAATTACATGGGTATTGTTCAAAACTCTCTGCAGAATACAGCGCGGGCCGAAAAAGAATTCAAACGGGCGATGGAACTGGATACGGGGTACGACGAACCGTTGTTCAATCTGGCCGTCATTTTGGCCACATCAGACGCTCCGCGCATCGATGAGGCCCGCCGCTACTATGAGCGCGCCCTCGCGCTGGGAAGCGAACGGAACAACAGCCTGGAAGAAATACTTTATCCATAAACATCATGATGATGAAGAAGAAGGACAAAAGCATGCGAACCCAATTGAAAAAATCAATGCGGCCCCGTCACGGGATGGCGTGGACGCTTCTATTTATGTTGTTTGCCGGCGGATGCCTTGTGCTTGATAGCGTCCACGCTCAATCCCCTGATGAACAACCATCCGCCCTGCAGGAGAAGGCTGAACAGCTGATTGATCTGGCGGATGAAGAAAGGGATTCGGGGAGGACCGGCACGGCGCTGCAGCATTTCAGCGGGGCTCGTGATGTGTACATGACGGTTGCGGATCGCTATCCCGAATGGACACCCAATGAAGTGCAGAGCCGCCTTTTCTATTGCCGGCAGGAAATCTCCGCTATTGAGCAGGAAATGGATACCGAAGAGGACCTGGGCTCCATTTTGGATTTGATTGAGCAGAATGGCGAAGCGCCTGCCGGAGAAGGCGAGCCGATGCCTGTGGATGCGGCAGCAGCCTCGGAAGCGAGTGATGATTTAATGGTTACGCCGTCGGTTGTTCGTGCAGATTCAAAAACCGGTTCGGAAGAGGCTGGCAAGTCTGTCCGTCAAACTCAGGACAAACCGTACTCCGAAACGGACTCTCCGGTGGGCGTAGGTGACAAGCGTTTTAGAAAAGAACAGTCGCCCGCTGCTGCAAATGAATCTATGCGCGCATTACAGAAACAGCTGGATGAGGCGCAGGCTCAGAATGAGCAGCTGGAAAAGCAAAAGAAACAGATGACCCGTCAGTTATCCGAGCTGGAAAAATTACAAAAAGAACGCGTAGGCACGGAAGAGCAGCAGAAGGCCATGCGCCGTGAAATCGACCAGTTGAAGGATCAGCTGAAAGGGAAGGATCGTCCCGGCAGCAAAGAGTTGGAGAATGCGCGGCGGGAACTGGAAAGCCGGAATCGATTGTTGAAAGAGGCGGAGCTCCGGGAACAGCAGTTGAAAAAAGAGTTGCAGCAGGCCCGGTTGGCGGGGGGGGGAGATGATTGGGATGCTCCGGTTCCGCTTGCAGGCGGGGTTACGGGCGCAGCTGTGGCAGCGGATTCCGGTCGGGAACATGTTGCCCTGGAAAAGAAAGTGAACCAGCTGGAGCAGGAAAAAAAAGAATCCGAAAAGACCGTTTCGGAACTGCAGCAACGGCTGAAAGACATGCAGCGGAGTGCGAAATCCGGTTCCTCTGAAGGTTCGGATTCGGAAAAGTGGAGTCAACTGGAAGCGGAAAACAGAAAACTCACAATGGAGGTGGGCCGATTAAATGATCAGCTGGCGGATCTGCAACGCCAAACTGAATCCCGAAGGGCTGAACAGCAGGTCCTTTCTCGGGAGATCGAAAATACCGACGCCAAGTGGTCACAGGATAACCTAAAACTCAAACAGGAGCTGAACCGTGAGCGCTCGCGAGGCATGGAACTTCAGGAAACCGTTAATACGCTGCGAGCGTCGCTGGATCAGGCCGAGCAGAGCCGTCTGGAATTGCTGAAATCCCGTCAGACGCAGGATCCCGCGACCAAAGCGGCGAAGAATGAGTATGAAGCACAGAATGCCGAGCTGAAAGTGAAGCTGAATCTGGCCATGCAGGAAGCCACAGCAAACAACCGAAAGGTGCTGGAGTACGGCGAAAGCATGAATCGTCTCAATTCCGAAAACAAAACGCTTTCCGATAAATTCAATGTGCTTCAGGAAGATTACCTGAAGTTGGCCAACTCCACGACGGTCACAGCCTCTGAAAACGTGAATGCGAAGGCGGCGTTGGAACGGCTGACCCGCGAAATGGATGCGTTAAAAAATGATCTTCAGGCGAAGGCTCGTTTTGAAGAGCAGTGGGCGGACTCTAATGCACAACTGAAAAACATCCAGGCACGGATGAGTGATTTGGAAAACGTCCGCAGCGAATTGGAAAAGAAGCTTACGGCCGCGAAACAGGATGCCGATACGCTGAAAAAAGAAAAAGAGAAATTGGAAATGGTCCAGCTGGAAAAGGCCGAGTGGAATCAGTCGCTGGAACAACTTCGGGCAAAACTGGATGATGCACAGGTCGAAAAAATGGATTTGGATGTGGCGCTGGCTCGGGCAACAGCTGAGCGCGATAATGCAGCCAAACTGGCAGAAAAAATCCAGGGGGAGTATACGGATCTTGTTCGTAAAAACGAGGAGCTGGAGAAGCAGGTGAGCGCCGGGACAGGCCGTCAGAGCGGGGCGGTGGACTCGCTAAACGCAGAAATGGACCAATTGCAGCAGCAAATTGAACAAAAAGATAAAAAAATACAAGAGATGGCGCGTTATGAGAAAGAGTGCGCTGATTTACGCGGCGAAATCAATGCGCTGAATCTCAAGCGTCGGGATGAGCTTAAGGACACGCAGCTGGATTTGATTACGCAGAAGAAAAAAGCGGAATCCCTCGTGGTGCAGAATCAGGAACTGCAGGCCCAACTGGTGGCGCGTGAGTCGGAGGCCGGCCTTTTGCGCACGAATGTGCAGCAGCTTGAAAAAGAGAAAGAGGCTCTGGAGCAGCAGCTGGATGGCGAAGGAAAAAAACAGCATGAAGAATTGCTCGCCATCAAAAAACAGTCGGCGCTTGATAAAGAGCAGGCAGCCCGACAACTGGATGAAATCAGCAACTTGCAGGCGAGATTGAAGGAGGCGACGGATACTCGGCTCGTTTTTGAGAAAAAACTGATCGAATCAGAAAAAGAAAAAGACGATTTAGAGCGGGAAATTAACGAAAGCGATGAGGCCTGGCGCGTAAAGCTGGCCGCATCCATAAAAGATCTGCAAACCATGAGCCAGGAGAAGACGGGCCAGGAAAAGAAGTGGCAGCAGGATCTTGCCGCTGCCGAGGGGCAGAAGCGGAAGATAGAAGAGTTGACCGCCTTGCTTACCGCAAAGGACAGGCAGATTCTTGAGCTGAGCGCTTCCAAAAATGAGTTGGAAGCCAAAATCGGTCAGGCTGTAGATGCGGCCACGGAATTCACCAATAAGACGGAGACGGAGCTGGTGCGTTTGCAGAATCAGAATACGGAACTTCGCGTCAGAGTCCAGGAGCTTGAACAGGTGAGTGCGGGGGTGTCCGACAAAGATAATTTGATTAAACGGTATGAAACAGAATTAAAGGCTGCCAATGAACAGCTGAGCCGATTGAATGATACGAAAAAGCAGTGGAATGTCTCTAATGAAGAGGTGAAAGGGCAGTTGAATTCGATTCAACAGGAAGTTTCTGTTTTAACCAGCCGACTCAATGAGGCACAAAAGGAAAACGGCGGCTTGAAGCAGCAATTAGATGCTGCTCAAAAAGAAACAGCGCAGTTGCGCGATGCGCAAAAACAGTCTGTTGGGATGAGTGTTGAACTCGAAAACCTGAAAAAAGAGACAGAGCTGCTTAGGTCGGAAAAACAAAAGTTCCAGGGGGCCGTTGAGCAGGCGAAGGAAACGGAGCGCATGCTGAATGAGACCCGCCGGCAGCTGGTCAATGTACAAAAAAGCAATGAGTTAAATGTGAAATTGGTTGATCGTATGAAAAACGATTTGACCGTTGCGGAAACGGTGGGCGCCCAGTTGACTGCAATCAGCAAGGAGCGTGATCGGCTTTTGGAGCAGGTTCGTGAGTGGCAGGAAAAATATGACACGCTTCAAGCTGAACATGTGGCTAGGAAAGGTGCCGATGATCAGCAGGCCGCGCAAGTTTTACAGCAAACGAAGATGATCAGTGATTTGAACAGGGAAATGAAGGAGAAACAGGCTCAGCTGGATGCGTTCGCGAACCAGTTGGCGAATGCAACCGCAAAGCTGAAGGACACGGAAGAAGCCATGCGGCAAAGCAGGGAAGCTTCAAAAACAGCCATTGCTGAGAATGATAGCTTGAAAAAACAAGTGGCGAAATTGACAGACAAGCAAGCCCAGTCAGATCAAAAAACCGGCAATGCGGAAACGAGAAGCAGAGAACTGGAAGCAAAACTAAATGAGCATGTGCGGCAAAAAGAGTCGCTGGAAGAAAGTTTGACTTCGCTGGCACACGAAAAAGAGCGTTTGAATAGCGAATTGGAGCGTTGGAAAGAAAAGGCCGGGAAAGTCGAAGAGGACAGCCGGGAACGGCAAAAACTTCAAAGCCGTTTGGATGAGAAGAACACCGAGCTGAATAATGCCGGCAAGCGTATTGCGGAATTGGAAAAGCTGCGCGATGATCAGCAGGGAAACACAAAACTGGCAGAAAACAGGGTTGAGTCAGTGGAAAAACAATTGGCCGGGCAAGCCGCCGAATTGAATCGCCTGCGTACAGAAAAAGAGGAATTGGCTGCCCGGGTTGAGTCTCTGACGAAGGAACTGAACAAAGCGACGGAAACGCTGGAATCACTGGCCAATTATTAAGTGTTTTCGCTTTGATCCTCCAGACCATGACCGGCACCTGCTCCGTAAAGTCGGCGGAAATTATTCTTTTATGTTCACTCGTAGAAAGGAAAGACAATGAATCGGCATTTTCTATTAAAGCGGAATGTGAGTGGCAGCCGTAATCATGGGGCGCTCAGCAACGGAAGTCTTTCAATTAATCGCTATCTGTTGCCTTATTTAGTTATGGGCTTTTTCTGTGTGTATGGCGCTTCTGCCCAGCAGCCCGTGTCTAAAGTGGAAGAAATGGCTGGGGCGGTAGCAGAACGAATTCGTACACAACAGGCCCGATTAAGTGCGGCAACCAATGAGCTTGAGCAGTTGAAAATTGAGCGGGAGACACTGCTGAAGAAACTTGCGCTTCTTGAATCGGAAATGGCCTCCGAGAAGGAAGTGCTGAAAAAAGCAGAGGAACTCGGGGCTAAGGAACAGGAATTGCGCAAAAAACGGTTGGAAGAAAGCTCAAAAAACGCCGCCGACCGATTCAATGCGCTGAAAAAGCAGGCAGATGATGCAACTTCACAGTTGCAAGCCGTGAACGCTCAAAACCGTGATTCGGAAGAGAATATTCGCCGGCTGAAAAATGAACTTACTCAAACACAACGCGATTCCGACCAAGTGGTCAAGAAGCTGAATGCATCAATCGACGCATTGTCGAAACAATTGGGAGAACAGCAACGCAAAAGCAATGATCTTTTGAAGGATAGGGACCGACTGCTGGAGGAGGAAAAGAAGATTAAAGAGATTCAAAAGCAGTATGAATCACGATTGGCAGACTCAAGTAAAACAGTAAATGACTTGGAAAAAAATAACAGGGGATTGTCACTTCAGTTGGCCGCGTCGCAAAGAGAAAATGAGGAAGGCAAAAAAAATCTAAAACAAAAAATGACCGAGCTTTCCGCCGAGACCGAGAACCTAAAAAAAGAAATGAGCGTATTGGAGTCGGTGAAGCAGTCGCTGGAGGGGCAGCGTGAATCGGATGCGAAGATACT
>CAZISY010000048.1:21811-25340 GCA_964542025.1 uncultured Verrucomicrobiota bacterium | reverse complement strand
CCCTCATAGCGGTTCGAGAGAAAATTCTGGAACGAGGGCCGGCTGTATTCTTGGTCGTATCCCAGGAACCGGTGATTCGGATATGATCCCGAAGGCTCCCACAAATCGTAGTAGGCGAACTCATTACCCACAATCCAGCCGCCAATGCATTTGTAATTCTTATAGCGGTCGCAGATCGCAGACACATAGGTCGCGTAGGCCTGCTGTGCCGCCGGACAATTATAATTCAGCACATCCGACATGCCGGTGGAGCCATCACTTTCATTGTAGTACCGGGCCATGCGTTCCGGGTAGGCGTTGGTGAACCACGACGGCGGATACTGATAACCCATCAGAATGAACAGCTTCATATCCAGCTCTTCGGCCAGATTGATCAGCATGTCGGTGTTCTCGAAGTTGAAGCAGCCTTCGTTGGTCTCCACCTGACTCCAGGTGAACTCCACGCGCAGCGAGTTCGCGTGCATGCGTTTCATCTCGCGCACATCGTATTCCACCTGGCCCTGCGTCTGACGGGCATACACCGGAGGATTCCAGCACTGGTATGCCACGCCGTGGGCGATAAAGTACTCTTCGTCCTCCGGGTCATACAGGTACCCGTTGGTGATCGTCAAAAAACCCGCCTGTGCCGAATTCGCCGAACACAGCATCAGCGCGAAGAATCCGGCCATTTCCATCCACCGGATTCGACGGGAAGTCGCGAGGCGGGCCGCCGGCAATCCGGAGAAAAACCCGGCCCATGAAAAGGATCGCCGATTTGCACATACCGCACGGGCAGAAACCGCGCTCTCCACTCGGCTCTTCGTCTCGCATCTATTGGCGATGACTCGCTCCATGAAAAATGTTCACCTCCCCCATATCGTTCAAACGGCAATCAGAACAACTTCGGCACGAGAAGGCATTTCCCGGTTTATCGGCCCGCAACAAAACCGGGAATTGCCGCAGGAACATGAGGCGCGACGCACAGCGAATCATGTGCGGGTATACACCTCCTGCATTCCTTTGTTACCATTATTTTCAAAATATTTTCAAACAGTACTATCCCGTATATCCGTTCAAAAATAATCAGGGCATCCCCGCCGCGCGGTTATGCCGCTCCGGTTATTTTGTCCGGGCAAAACGGAACCCCGAGTAGTAGTCACTGTTAGCGGGAGCGATAGTGCCTCGGTTGGCGCTGCGGCAAAGGTCTGCATAGTAATACCAGCACCCGCCGCGCAGGCAGCGCCAAGTTCCCGAATCCGCGCCGCGCGGATTCTGCGAAGGGGACGATTCGTAATAGCGGTTGTAATACCAATCCCAGCACATCTCGCGAACATTGCCCGCCATCTCGTACAGCCCGTAATTATTCGGCGCAAAACTTTTCGCCGGGGCGGTAAGAGGAGGCAACTTGTCATTATAGAGTGGATGCGCACCCCATGTCCCATTCACATCATAAATGATATTGGTTCTGCTTACGTAATTGGCCTCGTTGTGGGTGATGGTATCGCCCCAGCTGAAACGCTGAAAGCTCACGCCGCCGCGCGCCGCGTATTCCCACTCCGCTTCGGAGGGCAGGCGATAGCCGTTCACAGTCCAATTGCAGCTCGGAGCACTTTGACCCGTTCGGTAAACCGCACCATCCACCGTATACGCCGGAGTCAACCCCTCCATTTCACTTTTGGCATTACACCACTTGACGACATCAAACCAGTTCACCGTATTCACGGGATGATTCGCTCCCTTTCCGGCGCCGACATTATCAAAGGCATACCCATTGGCCAGGGCCCAAAGGCGAACCGTATCCCACTGTGTCTTCGTAACTTCCGTTTCACCCATATAGAAAGAACTCAGCGTTACGGAGTGCTGCGGCATTTCGGTGAGCGGAGCATCTTCATGCCCTGCTATGTTGGTGGTGGCACCCATAAAAAACTGACCGCCGGGAATGAACACCATGCCCGTCGGGGGCACCGCATCCAAAAGCTGATGAGTCACGGAAGCGCCGGTGGATACCACGCGGGCATATTCTTTCCAGTTCCCCCCATTGGCCAGGGTGGTCGCCCTCAACACGCGGGTCGTCATGCCGGACATTCCGCTCGACCAGTAAAACCATCCGTTTGTTGTTCCTTCCCGCAGCTCTGTAGAGCTCGGTGCCGACAGACGGAAAAATTGAATCCCGCTTCCATCATCAGCGTAGTTCTTCCAGGAAAGAAGAGCTAAACCCATCACGACTAAACACACCTGCTTCTGGAATATACGACTCATTTGGCATTCTCCCTTTCGTTGGTGCAGCGGAGAACCGGAATACGGCCCCCAGCAGCATCTATATCGTTTCTATATTATTCCATAATTCGTGTCAACACGTTTTTCATATCATATTCGGTACGCTTCTATATCGCTTATAATCATGCAAACACCCTTGTTTCGGATAGCGGTTCTTTCCGGCTGACTCCGGGGCTTTTTCCATTGGACTGCGTCGGCGGCGTCTATACCTGATATTTCAGGGCGAAAAAATGCACGGACGAAAACACGTTGATCGGCATGCCCCGCGAGGGGCATCCTTTTTCGGAAGGACTATTGGAGGCACTGTTTTGACCTCCAGATTCAATGCGCATCAGGGACGGTTCACCGGAATGGCTTCTCGGAACCCCCAGCCCTGAATGCGTGACCAGTTGCTTCGGCTCTGCCAGATGAACCAGTTGCCTTCAATCGGCGCATAGACGGTGCGGTCGAAGAGGCCGTCGCCATCATAATCCGCCGGGACCGGAAGCGCCTCAGACCAGCCCCAGGGCTCCGATATCGCGCTTTGACTGGCCGAAAGCCACAAATACCACTGCCCCATCACCGGCCAGTAAACCGCTACGTCGCACAAACCGTCGCCATCGTAATCGCCGGGGATCGGCTCTGTTTCCCCCCAGCCCCAGGGCTGCGTTTTTCCGGTCTGTGTAGAGCTTTGCAAAATGTACCATTGACCGCCCGCGGGCCAGAATACGGCAATATCCGTTTTGAGGTCACCATCATAGTCGCCGGGCACGGGTACGCATTCGCCCCATCCCCAGTTCAGAATCCGTCCTTCGCCCGTGGACGATGGAAGGATGTACCAGGCCCCCTGATCCAGATTACACACGGCCACATCGGTGATACCGTCGCCGTCATAATCCCCCGGAACGGGAGTCGCTTCCGCCCAACCCCAATATTGGGTGCGTTCTTCCTGGGTTTCGCTCAACAGGATGCGCCAGGCCCCGCTTTCCGGATAGTAGGAGGCCGGATCGAAGACGGCATCCCCGTCGTAATCGCCAGGGACGGGCCGCGTGTTCTGTCCGCCCAGAGTCAGGGCACGTCCCTGCATCGTTTGGGACTGCAAGATATGCCACACGCCCATTTTGGGATGAAACACCGTGATATCGGCCAACCGGTCGCCATCAAAATCCAGATACACCGCCGGGGCATACACTTCCACATTTTGCTGGGTCGATACCGGGTTCCAGTTTTCATTGCCGGCTTGAGAGGCCGTCACGGTGACCACGCCGGTACCGCTGAAGGAAAGATTGGTGGC
>CAZISY010000048.1:0-21711 GCA_964542025.1 uncultured Verrucomicrobiota bacterium | reverse complement strand
GCGTTCGTGCCGCCGTTGTAGAGATAGATCATGGCCAGCCCCGACGGATCGCTGGTGGCCGTGATGGTGCGCGGCGAGCCGTTGTACGGCTGAGTAAGCGTATTCGAGTCTATGGTGATACTGCTGACCGGTGTTTTACTGACGGTGACGGACTGCGTCGCCGCGGTGGAGAGGTAATTGCTGTTTCCGGCCTGTGCGGCGCGAACGGACACAGCGCCCGACGCGGTAAACGTCAGTGTGGTATTGGCGATGGATCCCGGTCCACTGAGCACCGTGTAGGTGAAGCCGGTTTGGCCCGCCGTGGATTCGGCGGAGAGATAAAAGCGATTGGTGGTGACGGCGGTGGCCGGCAATATGAAGTTGGTGATCGACTGACCTGCCCGCGCCACGACCATCGTGGCCAATCCGCTGCCTGCGATGTTGGGCTGCTGAATGCTCGCGTTCACGTCACAGCTGCCCGCGTTGACCGGCGGATTGGTATTGGCCTGCGCAAGAGCGCCGTAATACAGCACCACATTCGTCACCGCCGCATTCGTACAGCTCCAGACGGCCGCATGAGGCGTACCGTCATAGGTGGCCGTGAGATTGCTAAGCGTCACACCGGCCTGCGCAGGCGCGACCTGGAACAGATTGGTCACCGGGGCGGCCGGATTGTACTGCTCGTTCCCCGCCTGCTCCGCCACAACCTTCAATTGGGATTCGAGGTTCGTCACGGAGAAAACCAGCTGCGTACTGTTGGTGATCCAGCAGCGGTTTTGCGCATTCGAGGGCGTGAAGACGCTGATGTAGAACGAGACCGCGAGTCCGGAGGCGGAGGTGGCGGATAGATTGAAGCCGTCATAGGCATTGATCGCGCCCTGCTGCGTGAATGTGATGACCTGATCCGCCTTGGGGGTATGGGCCAATGCGGTCGCCGTGGTTGAGGCGCCGTATTCGTTAGACGCCAGGATGGCCGCATAATACGTTTTGTTGGGCGTCAGATTGGTCAACAGCAACTGAGTGACATTGTTTGCGAGATTGCTCTGATATACGACGGCGGCATCGTTCGTAACCGTCAGGATATAATTCGTGATGGGTACGTTGCCTCCGTTGGTCCACACCAGACTGCACTGCCGCGGCTCGACGTTGGTGAAGGCGAAATTCGCAGGCACGGCGGGAGCGCCAAGATACTCGAAGGCGCCCATGTCCTTGTAATCAAAGACCACACGGGGATTTCCCGCTAAATCGAATTCGTTCACGATGAGAAATACGCCTCCGCTCTCGATGCAGGGTGAATCCGCCTGAAGCGCATAATTCGTGGCGGCTTCGTCCACAAAATTCGGCGCATTGGTGATGCAGGAGGCGGCCATCAGCAACTGGTTTGTTGCGCCGAGGCAACTGAGCATGGCCGCAGAAAATTCATTGGCGTCATCCGGGGTATTGCCGAACACAATACTGCCTACGGCTATTGCATATTGATCCGTACTCGATCCGCCGATGCCGCCGCCACTGAATGCGGCATTGCTGCTGACCGTACATCCGTCGAGCATGGATTGCCAGGCGCCGCCCGCCGTATGCAGAGCGGTATTTCCCGTGATCAGCGAGTCAATGACAAGGTGGACATTCGTACCGGCTGCGCCACCGCCGAACGAGGCGTGGTTGCCCCGCAGTATGCACAAATTGACAAACGCCAATTCCGAGACGTACACCCCGCCGCCCTGGGCATCAGGAACAGGATCGTCGTCAGCAAACGTGCTTCCCTGTTCGAGCGTGAACCCCTGAATGAAGGAGCCACCCTTCAAATACATGCAACGGACAGCGTCAGGACCGAGCGGAGCATCCGGACCGGTTCCCGACTGGCCGCGAATGACAGTACACGTTGCCCCATTGACGGAAATCAGGGAAACCCCGTATGGAACAAGCACCCGGTTGGTCAGCGCCTGCCCCTCGGCCACGCGCCCGCCGGTCTCGTAAACGCCATTGGAAACCCATACCAGCGAATCAAACCCGGCGGCATCCAGCGCCGATTGAATCGTGCGCTTGGGGAAGTCCCACGTCAACCCGTCGTTATGGTCATCACCGCTCACCGCGACATAAAAGGTACCGGAAACGGTTTCCACCTCAACGGTATGAACAACCGCCGGCGCCGCGAGCCAGTTGGAGTCGCCCGCCTGCGAGAAGGCCAGTTCGACCACCCCGGTGGCATAGGCATGAAACTCCGTAGCGGAGATCCAGGTGACCGGGGCCTCGGCATTCAGATTGGTATACTGCACAGCAAGTCCCGATGTGCATTCCGCCGAGCAGGTCACCACCGTGCCCACGCCAATGAAGGTTCCGTTCGTCGGTACGGCATTCGAAATCTGCTGCGTGGCCTGCGCGATGATCATCGTGCTGACGGCGGAACCCGTGTACTGCGAGTCGTCAATCACGCCCGAAACCACATAGGTCCCGGCATTCACCGGTGCGGCGCTGGTGCCGTTGTAGGTGATGAGTACATCGCCGGAAATCATCGGGTCAGTCGTTGCCGTCGCGTCGTGGGCCGAGCCATTGTAGACCTGCCCGGTCACGCCGTGCAGCGTCACCGTGGAAACGCCCTTCACGATGGTCATGACGCCGGTGATGGAACCCTGATACATCGCATCCACCAGCCGTCCGGTCACCACGTACGAACCCACATAAAGCGGCAGATTCGTCGTACCGTTGTAGGTACACAGCACATCCATTCCGGGCGGAACGGTGTCCACCGTCACGGACAAGCCGACCGCGGCGTACGACTGGGTCAACGTGGACGCATCAAACGACAGTTGCGCGCCGGCTTTGGATACGGTGATGATCCGCGCGGTTGATGCGGCGAGGTAGTTGCTGTTTCCGGCCTGCGAGGCGATTACCTGCACGGCACCGGAATTCGTGAAAGTCAGGACATTACTGTTCAGCACGCCCGGTCCGAATCCCACGGCAAATTCCGGCGTCAGGCCCGACGTGGCCGTGGCGTTCAGCGTCACGGTATTGGTGGTGATCGCCGTGGCCGGGCAATCCACAAAGGATACGGTCTGCGTCGCTTTCGCGATCTGCATTTCACCGACGCCGCCTCCCACATAATCCGGCTGCGCAATCAGCGCCCAGACCGGATAAGTCCCGCTTTGCGTGGGCGGATTGGTCTGCGTGCGTGCCGATCCGTCATAATAAATCACCACATTCGTCACCGCCGCATTGGTGCAGGACCACGTCGCCGCGTGCGGCAGCGTGTCATACACGGCGGACAGATTGCCGAGCACGACTTTTGAATGTTCCTTGAAGACAATAAACACATTCGTTGCATTGACTGCCGCCTGCCAGTTGGCATTGCCGCCCTGCAGGGCCGCGAGAGTGACTTCGGAAACCAGGCTCGTCACGGAAAAGGCCATTTGATTTCCATTCGTCAGCCAGACCCGATTTTGCGCGTTCGAGGGCACAAAGTCCTGAATGATGTAACTGACCGGCAAGCCGGAAGAGGCCGTGGCGGTCAGCGTGGTGCCCACAACGGCATCCAGTACACCCGCATTGGTGAACGTGATGGTTTGCGGCGCCGGGGATACCGTCAGCGTGGCGGTGTTGGTGGCGGCGTAGAGGGCGTCACTGACCGTAGCGGTCACCGCATACGAGCCGGCGTTGGTGGGCGCCCAGCTCAATCCACTGTAGGTGATGATGGCGGCGAGTCCGGCGGGCATGGTGGAAACGGTGACCGGGCGGGCCTGGCCGTTATACACCTGATTGGTGTCTGAAATGGCCAGCACGGCAATCGCTTTCGACACCTGCACGGTTTGCAGCACGTACGGCGCGGCGCACCAATTCGGATTGCCCCCCTGATCCGCGCGAACCACCACGGCACCTTCCGCGATGAACGACAGATTCGTGCCGCCGGTCAGTACACCCGGCCCGCTCTCCACGCGGAATATGACGGTCAGACCGGACGAAGCGGTGGCCGACAGTGGCAGCGATGACGTCGCAACGGCAGCGGCAGGCAGCGTAAATGAAATGGTTTGCACGGCCTGCGTGATTTCAAACGCGGCCACCGTGCTGCCCTGATACATCACGTCGTTCAGCGTGCCGGTGGCGGAGTATGTTCCGGCAGAGCTCGGCAGATTGGTGCTTCCATTGCAGATCCAGATTACGTCCATACCGGCCACCGGCGCCGTGGTGTATGGAATCACCGCCGGAAGTCCATCGTACATCTTTGAGGTCAGCGCCTGATCCGGCGTGATGGTTCCTGCCGCCCTGGTGACCGTGAACTGCTGCGTGATGACCGACGCCGTGTAATTCAGCGATACCTCCTGCCCCACCTGTACGGCAACGGTTCCGGCTCCCGAAAACGTCAACGTATTGGATCCCAGCACCCCCGGACCGGACAACACAGCGTAGGCGATCAGCCCCGTGGAGGCGGATGCGGCGTCCAGCGGAATCACGCTGGTGGTCCACTGCGCCGATGCAGCGCTCCAGGCGAGCCCCGGATCGGCTCGGGCCACATACAATTCCGTGGTGGCACCGCCCATCCACAGCGGTTCATAAAGAAGCGCCGTGACCTCATAGACTCCGGCATCGACGGGCGCGTTGCTTGAGCCATCGTAAAGAACCGTCACGTCATTCGTCATGCCCGCCGGCACCGTGGTCACCGTCACCGCACGCGCACTGCCATTGTAGACCTGCTGCGTTTGCGTCAGCGTAATCTGGGCCACGGCCTTTTCCACCGTATAGTCATTGGTCACCCAGGGGGCGGCCTGCCAGTTACGGTTTCCCGCCTGCATGGTACGCACCCGGACGCTGCCGCTGTTGGTAAAGGAAAGGTTATTACCGCCGCTCAGAACACCGGGGCCTGAAACTACCTCAAAGTTTGTCACGCTCAATCCGCTGGACGCCGTCGCCGCCAGCGTGAGGATGCTTGTGGCGCATTGCGTACCGGATGCCGGCGTGAAGGACGTAATGGTCTGCGCTGCCGGTGAAATCACGAGCGTACCCGCCGTTTCTCCGTACCACTCGGAATCATTGACAAGCGCCAGAACGCTGTAGGAACCGGCCAGGACCGGCGCGTTGGTTTGCGAAACATATTCATCGCCCGAATAAGTGATGAGCGGGGCCGACACGGCCGGAACAGTCGCCGCCGTAACCACGCAGGGCGAACCGCTGTAATACTGATTCAGTCCGTACAGCGTAATATCCACCACCGCCCGCGACACCAAAAACGTGTTGGTCACCGAGGCCGCTTTGTTGTAATGCGCGTCGCCGGCCTGATCGGCCGCCATCGTGACATACCCCACGCCGGTGTACACCAGTTCATTGCCGGACTGAAGCACGGCAGGTCCTGAAATGTGGCGGTACGACACCGGCAGCCCGGAATCTGCCGTGGCAGTCAGGATGGTGTGATTGGTCCACACCTGCGTGCCCGGATTCGGGAAATCAATCTTCTGATTGGCCTTCACTGAACTTCCTGCCAAATTGATGACGAACGGCGCTTCTCCTCCGGAATACACCAGATTCAAGCTGGCCACGCAGGACGTAATCACTGAGGGACAGTACACGATTTCAAACGCGGCAGACGCAAAGGCCGCCAGTGATGAAGGCATGCCCGCCACGCGGAAATCGGCGCCGCACTGACCGCCGGTGCTCACGTCCGAAATGACCAGCGTCGTATCACTCATGTTTCGAATGGCGAACCGATTGGTCACAGCCTTCATGTACGGCACATTCAAAAACCAGGTTCCGTTCAGCGCGGATGCCGCATCATCACTCTTAACCTGAACATTATTGGTGGAAGTGATCACCAGCGTGTTCAGCACGTTATACCAGATTTCATGCGGGGCATTGTAATTTACAAAGAAGAGGTCCGGCGAAGCATCGCCATTCAGATCAGCCATGACCACCTGCTGATTGTTGTTGGTGGAAAGAACCTGGCCGCCGGTTCCGAAATTGATTCCATTTCCACTGTTGGTCATCGCCATGGCGGCGCCGCCCCAATCGGCCAGCACGACATCCGGCTTACCATCGCTATTGATATCACCAATGGCCACGCCGGTGGCATCCGCAGCGCCGAATTCCTGGGCGGACTGCGTTGTTCCCGAACCGTCGCCCTTGTTGATATACACGCGGCAGGGGCCCGGCCAGGCGTTGGCCATGATATAATCGGGATATCCATCGCCATTCAGATCCCCGCCCGCCAGGTGCCGGGAATCATCAAGATTCGCGTCCGAGGCAAAGCAGGAAAAGACGGCGTGTCCGTCATTTTTCAGAAAGGAATTATTTCCATTGTTCGCGAGCAGAGCATCCATTGCACCATCGCCGTTCATATCCTGCAGCAGCACATCCTGTGAATGAAGCAGTGCTATTCCGGTTTGCGGCGCCTCCGTGAATGCGCCGGTCCCGTCATTCAGGTACACGCGGCTTCGCAGTCCGAATGCCGATGCCGACTTGGCCGCGAACAAATCCAAATCGCCGTCACCATCCAAATCCGCCAGCGCCACGGACTGGCTGTAGAACAGATTGGTGAATCCGGGCTGAGCCCGCTGCGTGAAGCGTCCTGCGCCATTATTCAGCCACACCTCATCCACTGAGGTATAATTGGCAATGACCAGGTCGATATACCCGTCCCCATTCACGTCGCCGGCATCCACGCCGAGCGAATCGGCATTCCCCCACTCCTGCTCCGTTTGGAAAAAGGCGCCACTGCTCACATTGAGATAGAGCGCGTTCTCCCCGGCATTGGCGACAAAGATATCGCACAAACCATCGCCGTTGAAATCCGCCAGCGCCGCATCATAACCGGGCAATTCGCCGGCCAGCGTGTGGCCGCGATAAAACGTTCCCAGTCCCTCCGCGAACCCCTGATTGCCACACATGCAGAATGCGCCCACAAGCATTCCGCCCCACCAGCGTGTCCAAGTACTCATCGATTGGATTCCTTATAAACAGGCCCGTTAACAATCATCTCTTTCTTACAGTTGCTCCAGGCGGAACAAACGCATGGCCGGACCGAACTCCACGTAGAAATAACGGTCCGCATTCGCTGTTTCGGTGTACGTTTGCATGACGGCCCCATCCGGAGACAGGCGGAAGGAGACAGGCTGCCAATCTGCGGTCCCCGCATCCAGCGACGACGTCGCCGTGACACGGTAAGTGGTTCCCCGGATGGTCAGGAAACACAGCGAAAGCAGGCCGGTATCCGTCTTCATGAACTCCATCACTTCAAACACATCGCCTTTGAAAATCGGACTGCTTCCGGCGTGAAACTCTTCCAGATTGCCGGCGCCGTCCCCATCGAAATCATCGCCGGGGTTGACGTGTTCGATGCCGGTGATGGCGTCACTCTTCTGATTGTTCACAATCATCAGCTCCCACTTGTCCGAGAGCCCATCGCCATCCTGATCCGACCCCAGCTGGATATTCACCCGCACGCAGTCGCCGGCGACACCCACGACCGGCATTGCTTCGGTTTGCATCACGGAAATATTGGTGGTTCCGGCCAGTGCCGTCACCGCCACGGCATCGCCCGCCTGCACGGCATAGGTGGCGTAATTCGTCTCGCCGCCGGACGATTCACACGGCGCTTCCAGGATGAAATTGATCCCGTTTCCGGAGCGTTCCGACGCCTGCGCCCGGTCGACCAGCCGTCCATCCGCCCGCAATTCAAGCGTCACGGAATCATCGCCGGTTACGGGCCATCCGTATTCATTGCGGACCAGGCCGTAATAGCGAAAGGATGGCTCCGGAACGCCGGCACGGCACGCCAGCACCGCCAGCATCAGATTTGCACAAAACACGCACCATGTTCCCGTGTAGTTCATTTGGTCACCCCTCAGTTTCCTGCGTTGGAATAGGTTTTGAAAAGAATGCGGACATCTTTCACCCCGTTGCCGTCCAGACGAACGCCATTGATGAAGGACTCCAGCGCCAGCGCACGGTTGTTGTTCAGCGTTCCCGCCGGAATGATGAGATACCACCGCGTGTTCCAGACGCTGCGCCCAACCAGCCGCGAACTGCTGTTCATCTTGCCGGAAGCGACCGATCCTCCATCATGATAGGCGCGCTGCGCGGGATAACGGCGTATGGAGGAAAGGCCTCCGCTCAGCGAATCAAAGAGCGGAATGAAGTCCGTGCTTTCCAGATCATCCGCATCCAGCGCGTACGGGATGGGGATGGCCTGATCCACCACGCTCCAATAGCGAACCGTGCCCGATGAATCGGTGGGCGAGCGCTGGGCGTCCAGGCCGGCAGGCACCAAATAAACGCGCGGGGTGGCCGACAGACCGCTGCCGCTGGAGGTAACGTTGTCGTTGTAATTACTGAACCAAATGCCCACGCTGCGGATTTTCGTGGCGAAGTGCGACGAATCATACGAGTGATCGCCGCCGGCCAGCGGCTTATCAAAAAAGTTCCGTCCGAAATCAATGGTGGTGCTGAATGGAATTATCAGGCCGGGCTCTTTGGCATGCAGGCCGCCCTGACTGCTGAAAGGCTGGCAGTAGCGACGGAATATTTCGTTTTCAAACAGATCATCCACCATGCACAGACGAAGGGCTTCCCGCCAGTTTTCGTCGCCTTCGGCGCCGGGCAGAATGCGGAACAGCTCCGTGCGCAGGGAGATGGTGTTCGTTTCGCATTCCGGATTGTTGAAACCGAGACGACCATCCAGCACCTGCCAATTGGCTTTCATGCGGGCGAGGATGTCGGCCAGGCCGGGATCGCCGTTCTTTCCGCCCGCGAGCGGTACGCCGTCATCACTGATCTGTCCGATGGTGCGCGCCTTGACGACGGAGGCCAGGAATTCGCTTCCCGGATCATTCGCGGCTTCGGTGGACAGCATCGCCGTTTCGTAATCATAGGCTTTGGCGGCCAGATAGGTATACATCGCGGCCAACTCGAAGGTGGACGCATACTTTTGCAGCAGGTCGCTGCGCCAGATGCGGAAGGCCATATCGTAGTACCGCGCCAGAGCGACGCCCTGCGCACCAACGGCCCGGTTGCATTCCCGCTCATCCAGCAGGCGCTGTCCTTCGGCCAGGATGGTCTGATAGTTGTAATACGCGGAATTCACGCCTTCAAAGGCCGATTTCAGATCGTAGAGCGCCTCGTTTACCGCGCGGGTTTTTTCTTCCAGCTCCACCTTCTGCTCGTGGTTTTCGCTGTTGAATTCCCAGTCCGCTTTGTCGATGGTGATGCCCAGCTCCATCATTTCGGCCACGTATTTAATGGATTCCTTCCACTGCTTTTTAAACAGATCTTTCCAGGAACCCACATAATTGGCCACCGTTTTTTCCGCAACCAAAGCCGCGCGAACCGCCGAAAACATGTCGCCGCCGGCGGCCAGGCCCATGATGGTGGATGTCGGGAGCGCCTGAATCGTTTCATCCATCACTTCCTGCGCGGTTTCTTTGGTGATTTGATAGATGCCTTCCGCGAATTCCACGCTGAGGAACAGCGTGTTCATCGTCATTTTGTACGCTGCCAGCGCTTCTTCTTCACCCTTGATCGTGTTTTTGTTGCCGTACCAGTGCTCGGTATAGTAATCGACGGCATTTTGAACGATCGTGCATTTGTCTTCATAGACTTCCAGCGCCTTTTGATAGGAGAGATACGCCTTCAGGTAGTCCGACCAGGCCGTTTGCAATTTGCCCTGCGCCCGCCGTTCGCCCGTCCATTCCGAAGGCATTACCGGCAGCCCGTTTTCCGCCCAGGTGAACGTCAGGACATTGGTGCCGCCCTCTTCCTCTTCGCCGGGCGAGTTGGTGGAAAATCCGAGCGTCAGCAGTTTGGAATTATTGTCGTTCCACTCAAATTCAAGCGAATACACCGTCACCGGCTCGACTTCCGTTCCGCTCCATCCGAGCGCGGTCATATCCACATACATGTAATGATACAAATCGGGGCCGTCGTAATCATCGGGATAGGTGCATCCGGCGCCGATGTCATCCGAATAGGGATACCCGTAGATTTCGATCAACTGCTGTTTGTAGGAGCGCTCCTGGGCCTGATCCGCCACATCGAAGTTGAATGAGGATTCCTCCTGCTGCCGCAGCAGTTTTCCGGCTTCTGCGGCCTCATCAAACATGGCTTTGGCATTGCCCAGTGCCAACTCGGCGCGACTGAGAATCTGCTCGAAATGGGAATCGCCCGATTCCAGCGCGGACGGGCTGATATCGAACGGCACGGCATTCCGCGAAAGGCCCAGCGGATTCAATCCCTGGTCCATGTTATCCAGTTCACGTTGGATGGTACGCGCCGTTTCGGGGATTTCGCGCAGCGCGGAAACGGTGGAGCGATCGATTTTGGTGATGCCTTCTTCATCGTAGGCGCTCGAAGCATTCGTGGTCCATTGCTCCGGAATCGGCAGGAGGGTATTGGCGGCCACCCAATTGTAGAAGGCCCCCATACCGGAGCGGCAGGCCCACTCGCCCGCGCCCCAGGCACGTTCGGAGCTGCTGTCGAAATAGCCGGGGAATAAAGTGCCCGCCGGCTGTTCTGAGTAGGCCTTACGATAGGTACGGTTCACCACATCCCTGCCGGTACGCGCCATGGCGGCGGCGGACTGCGCAAACTTGCCTTCGTCGTAGTAATCCGCATCAATGGTCAGATCATCCATGAGCATCGGCGTGATGGACGGTATGCCCCAACTGAAATTCGTATACTGCATGAGCCGGTAATAGCCCCAGAGCGCATCCAGATAATAGCCCCACGCATCGCCGTGTCCCTGAGGGAACATGGCTTTGGCGGTCGCGGCATCAATGACGGCGCCATCGGTGCCGACGATGTTGTAATTCACCGCGTAGGCCACTTCACCCGCCGTGATCCCCTTCGTGAAGTTCCACCAGAGGCGGTTGTATACCGGCGAGACGCCCGTGCCCGGCGACAGATTGGTGTTGCCCGTTCCGCGCAGCAGGCACAGCTCTTCTTCGAGCAGGGTCGCGAGTTGATTGTCGAAACAGAACAGCGAGGAAGAAAGCCGCCCGTAATCCAGACTGCCGCCCGAAGCCGGCGTCTGCGTGGAACCGAAGCCGATGGTGGGATCCTGCGCGTCGCTGTAGGCTTCATTACCCAGCGTCATATACAAATCGTTGAGGCGCGTGGCCGCAAGCATAAGCTGCTGATTGGCATCGATGCTGTCGATGCCCTGATCCAGACTGAGCGCAATCGCGCGGTTTAAAACCGATATATAAAGCTGGATCAGTCCGACATTCTCCACATTATCCATATTCAGCGCGACATCCCCTTCGTAGGGCGGGCCCGCCTGTACAATCATCGACTGATCGCGCTCGACTTCATTGTTATACAGGTCGCGCATCCGCTGTTCGAACGGCGTAAGCGCATTCAGCACGCGCTGCACCCAGCCTTCCGAAAGAGCAAAGGAGGTGAAGGGGCTCCAGTTCGTGCCGCATACGCTTTTTGCAACGTCGGATACCGCCCGGTAGCGAACCGCAAAGAACCGGTTGACCATGTCGTCCAGCGTCGCGGAATCGCCTCCGATCACCACCACATTGGCGCCGGTGGCCTGCAGGTAGGCCGGGCTCGTGGATGGATCGGTGGGCGTGGTCCCGTCGGCATTCGGACTGTGCCAGCGCCAATCATATTCAAAATGCTGCACCGTGCCCGCGAAATCGAGCGAATGCAGCATGGTCATCTGATCCGAGAGCGTGTTGTATTCATCTTCAATCGGAATGACGACGCCGATTTCCATATTGGTCCCCACATGCAGGACCGTCATGGTAATGGGATCGGAGGGTGACACGCCGGTATCGGTATCCGTGGCATTGTTCATCACCAGCGTGACATAGCCCGTACCCTGCCCCAGGGCCGTCAGCGCCATGTTTTCATACGGCGTGTTCGTCTGCACATACACGAGACTCAGCGCCAACTGCTCCGATATGGCCATCCAATTTCTCTGCGCATCCGTCAGCTCGTCGTCTGAATCCGGCACCACGATGCTGCACAGGGCATCACGCTGGCGGCTGTTCATGGCATTGATGAGCAGATAGCTTTCGGTCAGCCCTTCGACCAGCTCTCCTTCAAAGCGGATATTGTTCTCCGTGCGCGCGGGATCGATGTAGAGCCGTCCGCTCATATCCGGCGGCAGGTCATAGAAATAATAGCGTCCGTTGCTGTTGTAAATTTTGGCATCCTTCCCGCCCGGCTCCAGGCCGTATTCCTCCATCGAATAGCCGAGGGTCATGGCCTGGGCCTGCACGGGATCATACAGGGCAACACTGGCATTGCCGGACCGGTGCAATGACTGATCATAAAGAATATCCACACTGTTCTGACTCCAGATTTCCGGCAGACCGTCCACGGCCTCGGTCAGCGTCTGGCCGATATTCATTTCGGGGGCGTTGGTGGGCCATTCCACGGTCCAGTACACAGGAATCGGCGTAAACTTGACGGGATAATTCGCCACCTTCCAGAAGTTGGTCTGCGTATCGTAGAGCCAGGGGATGGAGGTTTGCACGGCGGGTTGCGCATTGCTCCCCAGGTTCGGGAACCAGAACGAGGACTGCATGGGATAATAATTGCGCATGACCATATAGCCCGGAATCTGATTCGTCCGATAAGCCCAGTCATTGGTGCTCGTGGCGGAAATGGCCCACCAGGCCAATTTGCGGTCCTGCCAGCCGGGGCCCTGTTCGCAGGTGGTTTCCGCATTCCAGTGATTGGGCAGCAGCGTCAGCGGTATGGGGCCGGGCTGCACGGCGCCGGCCGTCATGGAAAGTTTAAACTCCGTAAACACCGCATTCGTGCGCACCACCTTGAACACATCCATGCCCCAGTTCCCCGACGATGGATCCTGCACATTGACCAGCACATACGCGGGCGAAACCCCGGCGCGGTTCAGATCGTCGCGCAGCGCAAACACCGTATACCCGCCGGCGTACTGCGAAACAAACGCGTGTTCCTCATTCGGATTAAATCCGTCGGCCGTTGAGTCATTCCGGTAATAGATGCTCGGATTTTCGGCCGCGGAATACACCAGCCGCTCCACCTTCGGCGCACCCGGCGCAACCCACACGGCGCGCCGGCACCAGGCATATTTGCCGCTCACGGTATCGCGCGTCAGCGCGCCGGCACCTTCATCGCAGGGCAGGTTCAGCACCAACCCATCGGCGGAAGTCAGCTCGTAATTTTCATACATGCCGTCCAGAATGGCGCTCTGCGACTTCGCGGTATTCCAAATGTGTATTTCGTCCAGGACGCCGTTCATCGGGGGATGTGTTTCATCCTCGAGAGTGCTGTGACCGATGTAATTCAGCAGGCGCATCACTTCCGGCGGCGCCGGCATATTCACCTGACTGCCCGCGACCGCGCCGTTGATATAGAGCGTGGCTTCGCCTTCGTAATAGGTGGCGGCCACATGCACCCACTGTCCGGTCGGAATCGACTGCGTGGCATGCGCGGTGAACACCTCACCCTCCGCATCACAGATTTCCAGATACGGCTTGCAGTCGGATCCCTGGGAAAGACCAAGCACGACGCTGTTGGTGCGGTACCCGTTACCGAATTCCAGCATGGGCGCATAGGGCGTGAAGGCGCGCAGGAATACCCATCCCTCGATCGTGAAACTGCCGGAGAAATAAACGCCGGGCTGAAGTTCCAAATAATTACCGCGGTCGCCATCGATGGATATCGCGCTTCCGGTTTCATCCACGTTTCCGGCGCTGCTTCCGGCGAAGGAGGCCAGCACCAGTTCCGGCGGCGAATCCGGCCAGACGTTTTTGTAGCGCTGAACCTGCGCGGGAATGTACAGCGGATCGGGCATGTCATCCTGCTGCACTTCCTGCCCCCACCAGATCTCCAGCGGACTGTTGGTATGCACGCCGAAAATATAGGTGTTGGCGTTGGGCGCGGCAGCCGACGGCTCCTCATACAAATCCGCGTTGAAATCCGAACCGTAGGGACGATAGATGTAGCCGTGCAGTCTGGAGTAGCCATCCAATATCTGCAAACCCACGGCGCCTCCCGGCAGAATGACGGCATTGGAATACGCCGTGGCCGCCAGCCCGCTGATCCAGTCCGGCATTTGGAAGGCGGCATTGGTCTGGGGAATCACATCTTCGGGGCGGATCGGCCAGTAGGCTTTGAGTCCTTCGCTTTGCAGATCCGTCACGTCACGGTCTTTCAGCTCACCGTTGAATATCGCGGCCACGCTGGTGTCGCCCAGCGCCACATCCCAGATACGCAACTCATCCAGGGCCGCATTCCGCACCGCATTGGTGGACGTAACCGCATTGCTTTGCCGCCCGAAACAGAGCGGCTTGCTTGCCGACAATCTGTTTTTGGTGACGTATTCTGTGTCCTTCAGGCTGCCGTTGATATAGAGGCGCGCTTCGCCTTCGGCGCTGTCGAAGCAGAACGCGTAATGATACCAGGTGTACGAGGAGAGCGGATCGGATGCGGCACTGACCACCAGATAGGAAGTCGATTCGCCGTTGCACATATATCCATAAAGCGCGGAGGGATGTTGGGCATCGGAGGTGGAATTAATCTGAAGCCGGACGATGGTATTGTAATCCCGGAACGTCCCGGTCGGGTCCATATTCTGATCCGCAATAATCAGTGCCCCGTTCGTCATCACCGCCAGGTTCGGCGTGTAGAACCAGCCTTCCAGCGTAAAACTGTCGCCCAACTGAATGGGGTCGGTTTTCAGACAGGACTGCGCGTTGGGAAAGCCGATGCTCCAGGCCGACTCATACGGGCTGATTTCGTTGCCGATGATCCAGTCCCTGCTGTTCAAATCGAAGCGACTGTAGGTCCGCCCCACGGAGCGCACCGGCAGAAACCACACGTCATCCGAAGAGCTGAGTTGCAGCAGGCAGAGGCCGTTGTTGGTGGTGGTCATGAAAATACTGTTGGAGACGATCACCCCGTGATCCGGCGGCTCCTGATACGACATAACCGTGGCCACCATGCTCGAAGGCACATACACATTGGCCCCGTAATCGCCGTCATCGCCCTCTCCGCGTACATAATGCTGCGGATCATCCGGCCAGTCCGCCGAATACCAATCGACTTCAAACGGCCAATAGGTTCCCATTAAATCCGGGGATTCCCAGTAAATTTCGATATTCCAGGGCTGCGCCACGCTTGATGCCACGGGGTAGACCCATCCATCCTTCGGGCCGCCTTCCTGCTGGTAAATGTACGTTGTATCTTCGCCGTCATTACCCTTGGTGATTTTCGGCTGCAACCCCTCGGTCCCGTAGCCCGCGCTCACCGGCCAGACCGGGCTTCCGATATCGGCATCCACCGTCGTCACATCCGGTTCCAGCACTTCCACCACAATGATGCCGATCTGTTCCTGGTAGCTGCCCGTCTTGAAGTACTGAAGCAGGAACATGCCTTCCACGCGATGATCATCCGTCACCGCCACGCGCAGATTATCGGAATCATCCACATAAATGCCGTACAGCACATTGCTGATTACCGCCCCGCTGGCATTCGTGGTGACGGCGTAAACCGCTTCCGGACAATCCACCGTATAATGAATTTTGAAAAACTTACCCTGCATACTGACCGGCGGCGCGTCATACGGATCGTCCGTCCAATAGATGCGGTAAGGCCGCCCGGTCGATGTGTTGGCCACCACATACGTCACCTGACTGGTCGTCGCCGCATTGTTGGTGTCCACGACACGCCAGTTCAGATAAACCACTCCGCCGGCCGAGGCGTACACCGCCGGCTCCGAGGCCACATAAAATGCCAGATTCGTGTCCGGAATTCCGTTCGACGCCATAAACGTCCAGTCAATGACGCTGCCCGATGCCAGCGAAGGCGGCGTCAGCGGATCGCCGAGATAGCTGTCCGGCTTGTCATGTTCAATGTTCTGACCGAAATCCGACGACGCCAGCGAGTACAGCACATTCTGACCGGCGGCATTTGTCGCCACGGGATACTGAAGCACCCCGCTTTGGCTGCCCAGTGCCGCATTGCCGCCGCCCTGCTGATAAGCCGTCGGATTGTTCGACGTGAAAAACGGATCCGCGCCGCCGACCATCAGCGGCATTTCTTCCGGGAACGTGATGGAGATCATGTTCGTTCCATCCGCCTGAACGCCCGGCGCCGTCATTCCCGCCAGAAGCAGCGCGATTCCCCATCGAACCAAGCCCTTCGTGCCGCCTGCCTGCATGAGATGATTAAACGATTTCATAAAATCTTCCCGCCTGTTTTTTCATGCACACCCCTTGATCCGCCCTATTACTTGCCCAAAGGAATAAACTCCGCCGAAAGGGAGTAATCAGAACCCATACTGTCCTGTGTGTAGATTTTATACGTTTCGCCCTTCGCGACCGGAACCATGGCCACATCATAATAATCCATATCGCCGTTACCGGTGTAGTGCTCATAATGACGCATCTGCAGCGTATTCGATGCCACCTGCACCATCACTTTGCCGTCGTTATCATTGTCCTTGTCGGTCGTCTTGAACTGAATAATTAAAAACCCGTCCGTGGAGGCCGTATAGGATGTACCGATGGTGACTGATTGATTGTCCGCGCCAACCGCATTGATGCTCGAATACGTTACTCCCCGGCTGAACTCCACGGAGGACGCGCAGGTCATGGTTCCGTTGATGGCGGCCGTTTTCGCAAAATCCGCCGGACCGCTGAGCTGCGCCGGACCGTTAAAGGTGGATGCGCCGGTCACCCGAAGATTGCGCGACAGCACCACGTCATCACCCATCACCGCATATTCTGCCACCGTCAGATTGGTTTGCGCGGTCAGCGTCGCGGTACCCAGTGAAGAGGACGAAACCGTCAGCTGTCCCTCCACATGGAAATCTCCCGCGACACTCGTCGCATCGGCTGCCACAAAAGCGTACGGCACCGGCAGGAACCGCTGCCGGGGGGCATTCGGAGAAGCCTCTCCATCCAGCTGAAACTCGATGTACCGCGCGTCCTGCCCGTCCCCGATGGCAAACACATCACGCAGGGCGGAATACGCCGCCCCGCTCAGCGGCGTACCATTTCCCAGGATCAGCGAAAACAGGCCGGGCTCCGGCGCCGTCGTTTTCGGATAGATGTGAGCCGTTTCGCCCCAGAGCAGTTTTCCGCCCTGGGCCTGATCGTAAATGCGGATCGTCACGTCCTGTTCGTTGGTCACCGGCTCCCCGGTCAGCGTCCGCGTCAACACACCCTGATAATTCATGACGTCGGCAACCACCGAGGCGCGTACCGCAGTAACCGCCGCCCCGAAACAAATCAAACCGACGCCCAACATCCGTATGCCCTGTTTTGTTTTCATCATTTTCATACCCCTGACCGTTAAAGCATATCGCACCAGTAAAAGCTGGGATTCACATCGTCATCCGCCGTGGATGACCACGAACTCCCGGGCCGCACAAAAAAAGTGTAGGAAACGGACTGATATCCGTCGTCCGTCGCACTGCTCGCCTCCTGGCTGTTGCGGAGCGAATAGGTTTTGGAGTCGATCGTTACCGTCATACCGCTCGTGCCTTTCGACGTCTCCTCCATGTAAATCAGCAAAAAGCCCGCCCGGCCGTTGGGCGGATTGCCGCTGCTTGACGCATTCTGAATGCTTCCGAATCCCGGCGAACACCCCCGCATGGAAGCCCCGTTGCTGCATATCATGTTGCTGCCCACCGTGACATTGCTGTGGAACGTCGAGGAAAATGACGCCGTCACATCCGCATTGAATGACGCCCCGCCCTCCAGCGTCGCCGTTTGCCCAATCTCCAGCGTACTGTTCTGCTGTGCATTCGTCTTGATCCATACCGGCTCCGGCGTGTTATTCATGCCCCGAACAATCAGATTGCCGGACACCACCGCGCTCCCGGAAACGGACAGAGCGCGAACCTCCGCCGCACTCTTGACCGACAACGCCCCCCCTACCGTGAAATTCTCCGAGGCCGCCTCCAGCTCGTTCGCCATATACGCATACGGCGCCGTAACCAGCCGCAGTACATCTCCGGCCAGATAACTCCCGGAAGTGCCCTGAAAATCCAACCGGATGTACCGCTGGTCCGAACCGCTTCCGGTCAGCACGTTGAACAGGCCGCCGTCACTGATTTCGATATTGCAGACGCCGTTGGTATCCATGATGGTCGTCACCGAACCAGTCAGCAGAATCGTCGTTTTGTCGGCCCCCAGAATCGTGTACTTCACGCCGGTTTGCGGCTTCTGGATGGCGCCGAGGTTCGCGGCCTGCACCTGGTATTGGAAATTAAGCGCCGAGGGAACCGTGTCATCAGCCGCACAAACAGCCGCCGAACCGGCCAGGCAGCACAACGCGCACAAACCGGTTCCCGTTATTCGCCGCAGTATCCCGTCTTTCACATGTCTCTTCATAAAAACCCCGCTAATGGTTCTGTTCGTCATCGGTACATGGGCCGCCAAAACAAATTCAGCGTATGCTTGCTGTTGATGTTGAAATCCACCTTCTGCCCGGCCTTCGCCGGAAGCATGAAAACCTGATAATATTTGAGCTTCGGATCAGCCAGCACCACCTTGAAACAGGTCTTGAAATGAAACACTTTCCCCTGCGTCGTGATGGTGGAATCGTGTTTATCCATGTCGTTATCGGTCTGATCCAAAAAGAAGTTGGCCACATAGAAACCGTCGTTCGTCGGCGTCACCGAATATGTCCCGTTCCAACTCGATTTGAGACACGACATGCTTCCAAACCAGGACAGCGGACGCGTCACCGACAGGGCCCCGCCCACGGAAACCGGCTGAGCGAACGTGGCCGATCCCGCCTGTTGCAGGTTGTGCCCCATCGTCACGGCCTGGCTGAAATTGGCGTTTCCCTGAAAATCAGACGCCACATCCACCAGCAAAGCGTTGGAAATAGTCGTATCGCCATTCACCTGCACGGGCCCATCGAATTCGGCATACTGATCCACCGTCATATTGCCCGTCACCGTCGCATTGCTGGCCACGGTCATCGTCTCGCCCACCGTGAAGTCCCCGGATGATCGCAGCGCATTCGCCGCCAAAAACGCCTGCGGCATGGACAGCAGCCGCTGACGAACCGAAAACGGCTTGGCTCCGGCCACCTGAATCTCCATATAACGGGTGCCCGCCGCCTCCCCGGCAAAAACATCTGCCAGATTGGACACCTGCGGCTTTTCCGAGGTCAGTTCATTCCCGCCCTCTCCGATCAGCGCATTAAAGTAGCCCTCGGCATCCGCCTGCACCACCTGCGAACGGCCCCAGATCAGATGACCGCCCGCCGACGCATCATAAATCCGAAATACCACCGTGTAGATGCCGGCTTCCACGGGCTGTCCGCCCGCGTTTTTCAGTTGCCCCTGATAATTGAACATCAGAGGAACCGTGGACGCCCCGCACCAGCTTCCCAGCAGCATCAGCAGCGCAATTCCGTATCCCGCCATTCGTTGTGTCCTGTTCATACCGCGTCCTGTTTTTAGTTGTTCTGAATCCACCCTATTGATTGATCACGCCGACTTTTCCAACCCGCTGAATTTCATACGTGCCGGATAACGTCACCACCGGCTTGCGCAGACCGCGAATCTCCTGGGAAAAAGTTCCATTCATCGTTTCCTCCGGCTTCCAGAGGGCCGCGCCATCCATATTCTCCTCCGGGGCTTCCGGCGTCAGTGTTATGGTATTTTCAATGCTCAGCGAATTTTCTGCGGTGTTGTGATTCGGGTTGAACACATGCCGCCACGGATTGCACGGATCATCCGCCGCCAGCGAAAACGTGCCGCTGCATGTGGAAAACAGGCTGCCGCTCATTACCGCATTCAACAGCGGAGGAAACACTGCGGAACTGATGCGCGACGCCTCTTCCACCCCGCCCGGAACCGACTCGGAAACCCACAAATCGTAATGCTCATGCTCCGAATCCCACGCCATGATCACCTGCTGAAGCAGACGCAGCACGCCGTCGCTGCCCTGGTGCAGAATCAGTCGGAACGTAAACGCGGAAGACACCGGCAGCGGCGCCGTCACTCCGTTGGTCGCCACATACGAAACCCCCGTCACGCTCACCGACCCCACCCACAGCCCCTCCGGCCACAACGCATCATACGGATCATCCTCCGACCACGTTGCCGACACCGGAACCCGGACCAGCGTACCCGCATCATCCGTTACCTCCAGAATGCTCTGCCAGGTTTCATTCGTCCCGTGTTCCGACATCCCTGAACGATCCGCCGCCAGCGTAAACACGCACTCCTCGTTGGAAGCCACCGTGGACTGCAATACGCTATCGAGCGTGAAGGCCGTCCACCCGTAATGACCATCCTCTCCCTGGTCAAAATACAACAGCGGCACATCGCCGATTTTGGAAGGCATGCCGGCCGGGGGCGGCGCCGAAGGCTTCAAACGCACGGTAACCGCACGGTTGCTCTCCGAATCATTTCGCACCGAAAACGACAGCAGCGATTGATCGCCATTGAAATGCAACCCCGAAAGCGGCATCTGTATTTTAATCGGCCCGGTGTAATCGCTGATACCATTCGCCCAAACCCAGTACGCCTCCCCCGCCTGAATTTTATAGGTCGCCGTAAGCGATGAAATATCCAACTGCTCCCCGCTCGGAAGCACTTCAAAAACCTTCCCACCGCTTGGATCCGGCGTCAGATCAATGCCCGACGCGCCGCGAAAAAACGCCGCAAACGCCGGCTGATTCGTCACATTCACCGGCAGGCCGACAAAGTTCAGCGCATCAGGAACCCACGCAATCCGCGGCGCCACCGGATATCCCGTAACCGTCCATACCGCCTGATCCCCGTAACACTCAATCAGATAAGCCGTGCCTCCCAAAAAAGCCGACAGCGTATTGACCACATGATGCGGAGAGTCCGGCGGATACCACACCAGCCATTCCGCCGCGCGATCCAGCGGTGAACCGGAAGACGATGAAAACTGCTCCACAGAAAATACCCGCGCACAGCGATGCACCGCGCGAATTGGCAATCCGGCCATCTGCGTTTCCACATCCTGCGGGTACGGCTGAACCGTCAGATAGACTGCATTCCACCCGTTGGTTAATGAAACCGTTTGTTGCACCCATTGCGCCTGGGCGGCGGTTGTCAGCAGAAAGGAAACAACGAATAACGAAGCGCTCAGCGTTCGAATCATGGCACACCCCTTGCGTGAAAATCGCGGGACATGGCTGCCCCTGTCGTTAAATAGAACCACCGCACCATCCAGCCTTCGCACAAAGCACCCCCCCGTGTGGACACCTTCTGAATGAATCGTATTGAAACAAATTGCTTTCCGCTTTGCGAATAAAATCGTCACTGATAAAGTGAGCCATGCTTTTTATCCCACAGCATCATGGGTACGGCCGTTTTTTCAGGCATTTTCCGCTTCTTCTCGCTTGTGCCGTTCTGCACATTCCCCGCCTGTCCGGCGCGGCGGAACCGGCATGGACCAATCAGGCCGGACACCGGCTCGTCGCCACGCCCATTTCTCTGCATGGCGAAACCATCGAATTCCAACTCCCTGACCCATCAAAAACAGTGCGGTATCCCCTATCCATCTTTCCGCCCGATGAACAAATCCGCATCAAACAGGCTCTCGGCATCCCCCACATCCCCGACGAACTTAAATCCGCCTATGAGTACGCCGCGCAAAACATCCGCCGCCTCCAACTGCTCCACCAAAAAGGAAAATTGGACCGCGCACAGTATCAGGCCGATAAAAACGGAATCCTCCAGTATTTCCGGGACCAGGCCGCACCAGTGATCACCCAAAACATCCTCACGGAAACTCAGCTCGACTCCATAATCCGGCA
>CAZISY010000047.1:0-25657 GCA_964542025.1 uncultured Verrucomicrobiota bacterium | reverse complement strand
GCATTTACCCTGCTCCGGGTCAGTGGACTTCGCCCGTGTTGTGCCTGCTCGTCCAAGAGCTGAGCGTTGACGCTCCCGCAGGTCGCTCCCGCCAGAGGCGGGCTGTCTCCGCTACGCTCCGGCTCCTATGCGGTTCGTGTTCCTCGCCTCGCGGTTTTGCTCCAGACTTCCTTCAGCCGCATCCTCGCGGATACAACCTTGTCTTTCGCTAACAGTTTATCTATTCTGACCTCCTGTAAGGGACTTGAACCCTGTAAGTTTGCGCCCATGCCGGGCGTACACAATGAAATGGAGCGTATTTGTGCCCCGGCAGAATCGTTTCTGGTTTTCGTTCAAACTTTTTCGGTGCCGGGTCACAAAGCCGCTCATTTCGGGCGTTGGCCTACGTCGGAAAATCAGAAAGTTTAAGAGCCAAAGAGAGAATAATTCTCAACAAACCACACAAAGGGCAGAAACAATTAATTATGGAAGCTACCGTCAGCATTCACGACCGCTATCAAATCGAGTTTAAACTCGGCTATTCCTTGCCATTCGAGACTCCTAAGACCTCCTATGACCTTGACCTTTATGTTTTCACGCCTCGAAGCCTCGGGATAAACCCCGAAACTTATACCAAGCAACAATTCTATATTGACATGCAATCTTATCTCCGCATTAAGACGCCATCAGTGTCATTGAGCCAATTTGAAAACGGTAAAGATAGCCCCATCGTCCGACTACGCAGCGTTATTGAGACCACGGCAAATATTCACTCTCAGAAACCGCCGAAAGAATATGAAAACCAGATAAAATTGTTCTGTTGCATATTCAAAAGTGCCATCCGGGATTTCGTATCTTATATTAAAGAAACCGCACATGAGGATGATCGCGAGAGGCTGCTTGTTCAATTTGTTGAATCTGTTAGGCTTGTGTCAACAAGATACCGTGCTCTCCAGCCTCTTATTCAAACTCCTGGCGTTGTACAACGTACATTTGAACTTTTTCTATTTGGCGACGAATATCTCAGCCTTCTCATTGAAGAACATACCTTCAATTTAATTGAAGTGCTCTCTGCTTCCGTGGCATCCCTAAGTGCAGACAGCAAGTCTAGGTTGCTCGCACTTGTTGATGATGAAGTCCAATACCGCCGGAGGCGTGGTTACGCGTCATTGCCTAAAGAACAAGATGCCAACGAAACGCTGATATTTCGAAAGAGTGTTCTCAAAAAATATATGGCCAGCATTCTTTTTCTTAACACCGCGGTTCACAAGGAAGGCTTTTTCTTGGAGCAAACACTCTTTGGACTAGCGGCGGCCGTGGCCATGTTTTTCGCCACTTCCGTGGCTTTCATCTCGCAGTCAGTATATGGAACCCTTTCGTTGCCAGTTTTTTTAGCGCTTGTCATTAGTTACATATTTAAGGACCGCATAAAGGATCTTTTAAGGTTTTACTTATCTCGCAAAATGACTCGTGCCCTCTTCGATCACAAGACCCGGATTCACGACGACGCTCGCAATGTTGTCGGTTACTGCAAAGAGAGTTTCGAGTTCATCGGTGATCGCAAACTACCAAAGGAAGTTCGCGATCTGCGCAATAGAAGTCATATCACGGAGATTGAGAACGGGTGGGTCGGAGAGCAGACATTATTATATCGAAAACGCATGCATCTTTATCCTGCTTTTGTTCGTCGTATTTTCTCAAACATTGAAATCAGCGGGGTTAACGACATCATTCGTTTCAATATACAGGAATTTCTTCGAAAGATGGATGACCCAAAGAAGGATCTTTTTGTTATGGATGAAGTTGGTTTTCATAGAATAAATGGCTCGCGTGTATACCACCTCAACATTATAATTAAGACTGTTCATGATCGACTTTGCTCGTATGTCCGTTACAGGGTTGTCCTCAATCGAAAAGGGATCAAACGAATAGAAAAATGTACATGAATCAGAGAGGGGGCCTTGAATTGTAATAAAAGCCAATCGGGTGGCCGGGACTGACCGATGAAGGTCAGCCCCAGCTCCCACACCACCTTTCTATTACCCACAAGTTTCACTCCTGATTGGCAAGGCACCATCCCTCGGTTAAATCCATCAGCCGTTTCCACCCCCGCCATAGCACAAGAGTTCCCGGGGGACCGTCGCTTCTCCTTGCCAGATACCCGCCCAGTTTGGCGACCCACACGAGCGCATCGGCAATGCGAGGCGATCCCTTTGCCAACCCGTCTTTGCCCAATGTTTTGATCGCGAGAACCGTCCACTCCTGTTCCGAGAGGAACTGCGTGCAAGGCAAGTCGGGATCGCTGCGGGCCACTAAGGTGATCATGAACAGTCTCCATGCAACAATGCTCATGAGAGTCAGATAGCAGATGAGCCGATCGGCGGTCCCGAGCCGGCAGGCTTCAACGCGGAAGCCGGATTTGAGCACCTTGAAGAACATCTCTATCCGCCAGCGCAGGCTGTACCATCGCACCCGCTCGCATGCGTCTTGGAAGGTCGCCACGGGCTGGTTGGTCAGAAGCATCCATTCCGCGGCATCCTCTCCTTCGGGCGGATCCTTCTCCAAGGCATGGACGGCGAACATGCGAAGGTAGGGTAGTTTCTCGGTCTTGTGCTTGGGATTGTTCCGCGGCGGGTTCAGCAGGAACTCGGAGAACCTGATTTCCATGTCGGCCGTTCGCGCCGTCCGGCCCTTGCAATGTTTCGTCTTTTCTCTTGCGGTGATTTCCACAGCGTACGTTCCGGCCAACGGCAGCATTCCGACAAGACCCCAGAGCTTTTCGACTTCCTTTCCCGCGTAGCGGCTGCTTCTGTTCACGGTACGGTTCTGGGATGCGCGCACGAGAACGGAAGAGCTGTTCTTTTCGGCCGCCTTAAAAAAATCGTAGAAATCGCATTCCCGGTCACATACCGTCACGACCGGGGATTCGATCGGTGCTTTTGAGGTTGCCTCCAATGCTTCGATCCATCGATAGCTTTCTTTTTCCTCCACGGGGAGAACGTCCTGAATGTACTTTCCGCCCATACTGCGGCGTTCGTGATCGGGTCGGAGTTCCCTGGCGAATATCTTCTGATCAAGAAGCCCCAACGGCGTTCCTTTATCCGTTACCGCCAAGCAGGTGTGCATCACCAGGCCACGGGAATAGATACGATCTTTGTTCTTTCCCTTCTTCAGGGAGATTTCTCCCAGTCCCTCTGTTTTGGGGTGGTGGGTGTAGACCAGATAGCTTGTGTCCTGGATTGCAAGGATGGTTCCGTGCCCGGCCGCGCGTGCGGCGGTCTTTGCCCGATGCGCGTCCATGATGCGCTCGACATCGGCCTTGCCGTTCCGAAAAAAGCGATAGGCCGCTTTCGTTTCATGCCAATCTTCGCAGGCCTGGTTGATCGGGCTCTCCGGGGCATCGGAGAACGAATCGCACAGTTTAACCAGTCTTGAATCCAATCGCTTGTCCCCAAGATCCACGTCGTTGAATTCATCGGACGCCCAGCTCATCCAGCACCTCCCTGTCAGATAGTAATTGATTATAGTAGACGTATATATTACATCTACTTGCCAAATGAAAGGAGAAACCCTGAAGGCACTGCTGAAAAAAAGGGAAACGCTGTTACGCAGGATCGCGGGTTGTTCGGAATTCCTTCGCGGCTCAATCACAAGCGTCTGCTCGACCTGCAACCGGGCCGCCTGCATCTGCACCGGCAAGCCGACCGGCCGGGCCTATCGGCTTACCTACAAGGACGCATCGCAAAAGACGCGAACAGTATACCTGTCCCGCATCCAGCTGCCGAAGGCTTGGAAAATGCTGGCCAATTACGCCAAGATGCGAACATTGAACGAGGAGCTACTCGAAATCAACATCGCCATTTTCAAACAGCAATCCAAACTCTAGCCAGAGCCCATACTTATGGGTAATAGAAAGGTGGCGTATGGGAGATAGCATGCCGACCAGACGGTCGGCGGTCCCGAGTGAGGCGCATGGTTCCTTGCACGAGGCGGCGGAGGCCCGCCGCCCTCCAATAAAATCAACACACGCAGGAAGAGGTTGGTACTTCTTGCACACTGCAAAGGGGCTGCGCCCGGAGAGCGCTGCCCTACTTTTTCAGAAAACCCTTTTTTAGCCTTGAATCTTTTGCTCAATAGGGGAACTATGAACGTGTTTGCTGGAGTGGAAGGCAATCGGGATCGGACTTATTTAGGTTATAGTATGATGATAAGTCACAGGGAGAAGGCTATGAAAAAAACGGTTCTGTGTGCAGTTGTCGCGTTAATGGCCACCTATTCTCAGGGAGAACTGCTGCTTGGATGGGATTTTTCGGGGTACGCCGGAAACGAGGCAGCCGGAACAAACAGTTATGCCGCCGCGAACATTTCGACCCCCAGCCTGATTACACGGGGCGTTGGCATTAATGCCTCGGCAAATGCCGACAGCTTTTGCGGAACGGGCTGGAATGCGGCATCACTGGAAAACGCGATATCCTCCAACGATTATTTCGAGTTTTCCATCGCAGCAAGTGCCGGATACGCATTGACCATTACTAATTGGAACGCGCTTTTTTATCGCACAGCAACCAGTGCATCCAATTGGGTTCTGCGGTCCAGTGCGGATTCTTTCGCCGCAAATATTGACTCTTATACCATTACCAATGATCTCCAAAACGATCTGGATGGTGTACTCAATCTCACCGGATCAAGTCTTACGTTCCGCCTGTATGGATGGGGCGCTTCATCCTCTACAGGTGCTGCACGCTTTGAAGGTACCGGCAACGAGCTGGAGCTTTACGGCACGGTCTCCGCCATCCCCGAACCCACAACGGTTGCCTTTATGGGGTTGGGTCTTGGCGCTGCTTTTCTGGCCCGACGCCGTTTAAAGAAATAACGGATTGCCATTTCCCCTCTGCAACCTCCGCCGCTCGGCGGAGGTTTTTTTGTGTCTTTTTTTCGCGGCGCCCGTTTTCAAAAACACCACCTGAAGCCGCCGCGCGGCGGCACGGGTGCTGCTTCCGAAAACAAAGGTCATTAACAGAACCCGGGTAAATCCGTATATTGCGTCACTTATGCGCCCATTTTTATTTTTTCTTTTCGGTCTGCTTTTCACTGTCGTTTCAGCGATTCCGAATGCCCGCGCGGATGGTTTCGCCTCACCGCGACTGATCGTGGAAGAATCCGCTTCGGAGCAGGCGATACTCATTGACGTCACCGCACCGACGGGTTCCATCATCGCCGTTTCTTCCGCCGGTTCGGCTGATCTGGACGCCGATTACCGGCTTTCCACCAATACCCTGACCTTCAGCGACACGCATGCCGCACTCACGCTGACGATTTTGCCCGACACCGAAGCCGAAGGACCCGAAAGCTTTTGCATCACCCTGACCAATACCACCGGCGAGGCTCTGGCCATCCACGAACTTCACGTCCTGCTGCGCGATGACGACAGTTTTTCAATCGCCGCCGCCAACATCAGCTCGCAAACCAGTCTGACCCACACCTGCTACAGCGTCGCGGCCGGGCGCATCTTTGAGGGCATGGCGGCGGACGTGGCGGCCATTCAGGAGTTCAATGTGACCAACAATGGCGATTACACGTCGCGCCGGGCGTTCGTGGATACGCACTTCGGAACCAATTTTCATTTCTGCGTGGAATCCAACAGTCTCATGCCCAACGGCGTGATCAGTCGGTGGCCGATTCAGGAGTGGGGGATCTGGGACGACGCGGAACTCCCGGACCGTGAGTTTATCTGGGCCACACTGCAGATTCCCGGCGATCACCTGCTCCATGTGGTCAGCGTACACGTCAAGGCAGGCTCCACCGACGACGTGGTTGCCCGCCGCATTCACGAAGCCCGGCAGCTCACCAATTATATCGCCACCGCCTTTTCCCCCACAAACTTCATCGCGCTTTGCGGGGATTTCAATCTGAATGATCGCGCCGAATCCTCTCTGCACATCCTTACCAACCATTTTCCGTACACCTACACACCCAAAGACCAGTACGGCTACAAAAACAGCAGCCGCAACCGCTCCAATCCCTACGACTGGGTCATGGCCAATCCGCTGCTGAACGCGCACACCCTCACCACCCGTATCCACGGCATTTCCTTTCCGGAAGGCGCCATTTTCGACAGCCGCCTCTGGTCGCCGCCGCCGTACCCCGTGCAGACCAACGACTCCCAGGAAATCGGTATGCAGCACATGCCGGTGATCCGCATGTTTTCATTCACGGAAACATCCGCCCCGCCCGGCGTCACGACGCTCGCCGCCTACACGTTTGACGGTCCCTCTGCCGGCACCAACGCGGCTGCCCTGACGCAAACCGGCATCACAGCATCGGCCTTCACCACGGATGATGGTTCCTTCTCCTACCTCACCGGGGAGACCGGCGGACATGCCATCCGCGATTCCGGCTGGGACGGTGAACTGGCCAGCCACTATTTCACCTTTACGATCAACGTCGCCAGTGGCTACCGCGCCCTGCTTTCCTCGCTCCAATTCAACGGGTTACGCGGAAGCACCGGCCCCACCCGCTGGTCCGTTCGGTCCAGTCTTGACGGATTCACCAACGACCTCGCCGCCGGGGAAGCGCCTCTGGCTGATGCGTGGTCCACCGGGTTCCTCTCGCTCGGACTGGACCTCCTCTCCGGCGAAATCACCTTCCGCATCTACGGCTATGAGGCTGATTCCTCATCCGGCAACTGGCGCATCGACAACGTCTCCCTTCTCGGCACTCTGACGAAGGTGGAGGTGCTCCAGTTGCGAGCGGTTGCTCTGGACCAAAGCGTCATGCTCCGCTGGACGCTCCCGACCGCCTGCGGAATGCCCAACAACAACGTACTCATTGTCCACAACACCACGCACTACCCCACCAACACGTCCGACGGGGTGGCCATAGAAGTCACCAACGGCGCCACGTCCCTCCTGCACACCAACTGCGAAACGGGCGTCACGCGCTATTACACCCTCTGGGTGCATGACGGCGACGGATATGTGACACCGGCCGATTAAATCCGCGCCATCCTGCCAACCGCCGGGCCCCTTCGGGAAAAACGCTTTATTGGCCGGAGTTTTCGGTTCTTTTCTCGACACCTCCACGCGTTCGGGGTACAAGCTATGCCCTGTACAGAGCACCAATCAACAGGGATCGTGGATGGTTTATGAAAGAATTACGGATTTTGCTCATTGAAGATGATGCGCTGCTGCGAAAAGCAACCTACGACCGCCTCCGCACCATGGGACACGATGTCCAGGCGCGCGATTGCCTTGCTCAGGCCCGCCAGATCCTCGAAGAAACGGACGTCGACCTCGTACTCTCTGATATGCGCCTGCCGGATGGCGACGGGCTGAAATTCATCGCCGAACAAAAAGAACTCCATCCCGACACCGAAATGGTCATCATGACCGCGTATGCCGACATCTCCACCGCGGTCGAAGCCCTGAAGGTCGGCGCGTTCGACTACCTGCCCAAGCCGTTCGAGGATGAACAGCTCGATAAAATCATCCGCAACGCGGCCGACAAGCAAACGCTGACCCGCCAAGTCACCTCCCTGAGCGAAATGCAGGTCAAAGAATGCGGGGAAGTGCTCAGCTTCGGAGAAATGATCGGTTCGTCCGTTCTTGCTAAAATTTTCGAGCGCGCCCAACTCATTGCCCGCGCACCCGATACCACCGCCCTCATCATGGGTGAAAGCGGTACCGGCAAAGGCATGCTGGCCCGCGCCATTCACCTCACCAGCCCCCGCGCCAAAAAGCCGTTTCTCGATATCAACTGCGCCGCCATCCCGGAACAGCTCATGGAGAGTGAGCTCTTCGGCTACGAAAAAGGCGCCTTCACCGACGCCAAACAGCGCAAGCCCGGACTCTTCGAAGCCGCCGAGGGGGGAACCGTATTCCTGGATGAAATCGGTGATATGGATCTAAAACTCCAGGGCAAAATTCTGAAAGTTTTGGAGGATAAATCATTTCGCCGCCTGGGCGGCGCCAAGTCTGTGAGCGTGGACGTCCGTGTGGTCGCCGCCACCAACCGCGACCTGAAAAAGCGGGTGGAAGAAGGCCTTTTCCGCGAAGATTTGTATTACCGGCTTTCCATTCTGCCGATCGTCATGCCTCCGTTGCGCGAGCATAAGGACAACATTGAGCCGCTCTCCCTTTACTTTCTTAAACTCCTCGGCGCCCAAATGGGAAAAAAGATCAAGGGATACAGTCCCCGCGCACGCGCTGCCCTGCGCGCCTACGACTGGCCCGGCAATATCCGCGAATTGCGTAATGTGGTGGAACGAAGTCTGATTCTGACCGTTGGCGATGAAATCGACGCCGACGTCCTCGGCATCCTGCCCGCCATCGAACTTCCCCCCACCGCAGACCATGCCGAACCTTCGCCGTCCGCCGCCCCATCCACGGAAATTCCGCCCATGAGCCTTTCGGAATGTGAAAAGAAACTGATCCTTTCCGTACTCCGCAGTGCGGAAGGAAACAAAAACAGGGCCGCAGAAATTCTGCAAATTCACCGGACAACCCTGTATAAAAAAATGGCGGAATACGGGATTTCCCAGGGAAACCGCCCGCCGTGGCACGACGGGTGCTAGAGATGAAGCCATGTTGAGGAAGACTACATATAACCGTTCGGCCATGACATGGGCCGGATGCTGTCTTGTCCTGGCTCTGCTGCTTGGCACGGCCGAGGCGCAAACCAACGAGCCGGCAGCACTCCCCGCCGCAGAAACGAACGCGCCGGACACCAATGCCCCATCCATCGCCGCCAAGGGACCGGGACGTCTTGTGGAACTGGAACAAAAAGCCGAAGAACGCGACAAGCTCGCCGATAAATGCAAATCGCTGGAAGATGAACTGCTTTCCCTTCAGCAGCGTTTGGGCGTCGGCGACGAAAGCCGCCCGCGGGCCGGGCGCGGCCGCCTGGATTCTCTGGAACGCAAAGCCGCTCAGTTTGAGCAGGTCGTGCTGATCAACGAAGCCAAAACCGAGCAGATTCGCCTCCTGAGCGAAGAAAACGAAGAACTGCGTCTGGCCATGGCGGAGACCGAAGAGCAGTATTTGATCCTGAAAACCAGCCTGGACAGCATCACTCAAACCAATCAGGCCCTGCAGGGCATCATTGACTCGCTCCATCAAACCATCGACCAGCTGCTGCTGGGTAATTTTGAATATTACGAAGTACGCGAACCCGGCGAAAATCTCGCGTCCATCGCCGGCCTGCCCATGGTCTACGGCGATACGAACAAAATGAATTTACTAATCGCCCCCAACCGCAAACGCGTACCGGATTTGAAAGCCCTTCAGGTCGGGGATGTGCTGGTCATCCCCCGCTTCCCGGCCAGCGGAAAATATCTCTGGTAAAGGAGGCCGCGTGGAAACACGTCAACCATCTATCCCGCCGCGCCTGCTTCTCATGGAAGATGAACCGCTCGCCCGCTGGGTGGCGCTCAAAGCTCTGGAAGAAATCGGCGCGGATGTGCTCGAAGCCGATTCCTGCACCGAAGCCCGCCGCCTGCTGGATACCTACCGCGTGGACCTGCTGATCCTGGATTACCGCCTGCCGGATGGCGTCGGAACCTCCGTCGCGGAGTATGCGCGCCAGGCCGAATTCCACGGACCGGTCGTTCTGCTCAGCGCCGATGCCGACGACTTCACCGCGAACGCATCCCCGGTCGCCTTCTCCGCCGTGCTTTCCAAACCGCTCAATGTCGAGGAGCTCCAGACCACGGTGCGCAGTCTTTTCCAATCCATGGAAAAACCCGCCGAGTCCTCCGAACCAGGCGGACCCCGCGAAGAAACGGCCTGGGCGGATCGGTTTCGTCTGATCACCATGCCGGAGAGGCTGACCCCCACCGAGCTCGCGCCAATCACCTGCACACCGGCCGATAAAGGCTGGATCGCGCTGGATCTGCGCGCCACGACGGACGTATCGGCTGATTGCCTCCCGCTCCTCAACACGCTGGCCGAACAGTGCCTGGCTCAGGGCGGGCGCCTCGCCCTGCTCTCCGGAACCCCTGCCATCATTCACGCGGAAGAGCAAGGCTCCGACCGCCTCTACGATTTACTCCCCGATCCGCGCGCCCTTGAAGCGCTCAGCCGCCGTCTTTCTTCGTTCTGCGAGCGTTCCTTCCTGCTGGCCAGCGTGATCCCGCGCGACACGGAGGCTATGCCGTCACCATGAAAAACATGACCATGCTGCTCGTGCTTCTTTTTTTCATCGGCGCAGGCGCCGGCCTGTACTATCTGCTCACCCGCTACCTCGAAAAGGAAAAGGCCGAACTGGCGAAAAAGCTGGAAGAGGTGCAAAAACCCGAACCGGAAGAGGAGGAAGAAGAAACCGAGCCGGTTGAGCTGCCCGCCGCCCAGTATTCCACGGAGGATGTGAAGGAGATTCCACCCGGAACGCTTCAGGCGTTTGATCAATTGCTCGGCGATGCCCAAAACGAAGCCGCCATCGATCGGTGGGAAAGAGCCAAGGGCCTCCTGCGCAGCGCGATTGACCTGACCTCCAATGCCACCCTGCGCGCCATGGCCGCCTCAGAAATGGGCTCGGTCCTTCTGCAGGAAGCCAAAGTGCAGCCCTGGCCCAACGCCCTGGCTGCGGAGCAATATCTGGAAGGGGCCCTGGAAATCGAAACCAATCCCGAACGACGCGAACAGGCCGAAACCCTGCTCAAGCAGACCAAGGAAATCCTCTACTCCAGCGAACTCGCGGAAATCCCGGAAAGCGGAAGCCTCTTTCAAATGAATCGAGCGCTGGAACAGGCCCGCCCCTTTATGGAAACCCCCGCACGCCAGCGGGAATACAGCCTGCGGGAAGCCAATACCCTCCAGCAAACCCTGCTGAACCCCGCCTGGTTCAAGGAATATCTGTACGATCACCCGGATGAAGATCCGGCCACCGTCAAAGACCGGCTGGCCGAACAGGCCCTGGCCAAATACCAACGCCTGACGGAAGAAGCGGAGGGCGCCATCCGCGACGAGGCCTACTTCCGCATCGCTCAAATCTACATGAGTCAGCAGCAGTACGACAAAGCGGACCAGACCATTCAGGCGTTTCTCGACAACGAGCCCATGACTTTCATCCCCGAAACCATGCTCCTGCTCGCCAAAATCGCTCAGGCCAAGGGCGATCCGCGCCGCGCCAATCATCTCCTGACTCAGCACATTGAACGCTACGGGCTCGAGGGGGATACTCAAAGCCAGGTCCTGCAAGTGGTCGATGAAATGGCCGAACAGGGATTCTATAAAGAAGCCGCCGACGCCCTGGACGACCTTTCCCGGCAAACAGCCTTTGAAACGCAGGCCAACGACCTGCAGGCGAAAAGCCAGTTCTACCGGGCGGAGTATTACTTCAAAATAAAAGATCCGGAAAAAGCGGAGGACATCCTCAGTGCTCTGGCTGCGGGCGATTACCCCCCCGCCATCAAACAGGCCGCCGTCTCGCGCCTGTTTGAAACGCAACTCTCCCGCAATAAAGGCAACATTGAAATGCTCCTGACCGGCATTGAAGCCGTCGAATCCGATCCCGAAAACGAACACGCCAAAAAAATCCTTATTCAGATGGCGCGCACCATCGAACAGATGGGCCTGCCGGTCTACGCCCAGGAATTGTATGACAAAATAGCCATGCTCGGCATTGCCGCCGATAAGGATGTCGGCGAAGGAAAAGCGCCTCTCTCCATTGAGGCGGCCACCCTCGGAACGGCCCGCTGCCACTTCAAGGAAGGCAACGATATCAAAGCCGATTACCTGCTGCGCAAAATCTGCAACAATTACGATGTGGGCCCCCTGCAATCTGAAGCCGCCTTCTGGTGGGCCCAGATCGCCTTCAAAAATGGACAGCTTCAGGAAGCCTCCCGCCGGCTTGGCCTGATGGATCTCTCCACCCTGCCGGACGACTTCACCGCCAAAGCAAAAATACTCGACCAATTCATCAACATCCGCCTCGGCATCAGCAATGATGAAATTATCGAACCCGTGCTGCAGGAACTGGCCTCCCTCTCGGAATCCGATCGCGATTTTGCCAAAACCTACTATCCCGCCTTTTTTGATATGTGGGAAAAACGCGGCGATCTTGATGCCATGAAACGCTGGTACAACGGCTGTCGGACCAGCCCCCACCGTTCCGTGATCCCGCTGGATGAATTCCTCCTGCGCATCGCCAATCATATCATGGAAACCGCCTCCCTGCCGGAGTTGCTCGCCTACCTTAACGATGTGGACAACACGCTCCCCGAAGAACAGCGGGAACAGCTGGCGACGGACCTTTTTGCCTCGCACCTGGCCGACATCAAGCAAATCAACCTGGCCAATCAGAGCATAAAAATGTCCCTGAGCGAACTGCACCGAAAACGCAAAGGAATCCCATCGAAAGCCCCGTCCGGATTATGAACAACAACGAAGAAATCGTCGAATCCCTGATGAAGCAACACTGGACCGACGGCCAACTGCTCGCCGGCATAAAAAAAGCCTTTGAACTCTTTGATGAGCAGAGCGGCCTGCTGCAACGCTCGTTCGAGAGCCTGAAAAAAGACCTGGCCAAGGCCAACGAACAACTCAACGAAAAGAACATCGCCCTATCCGAAAAAGTGGATGAACTCCACCAAATGACCGGACGCCTGCAGTGCATCCTGGAGAGCATAGGCGACGGCGTTCTCGTGGTAGATCCCAATCTGTGCGTTGAACGCACCAACCCGGCTTTTCTGAATCTGCTGGAGAAAAAGAAAAAAGAAGTCGAGCGGCGCGCCTACTCCGATGTGATGGAAGAACTCGGCAATCCGAAGGCCATTCAGGATGCCATTCGCAAGGGAAGCGTCGTCCTGGACCAGGAACGGGTACGCAAAACCGGCGAGCACGCCATTGTGGTACTCGCCAGCGTCGCCCCCGTGCGCTCCACCGACGGCGAAATCATCGGTGCGGTGGAAGTTTTACGCGATATCACACCCCTCCGCCTCCTTCAGGAAAAAATGCAGCACCAGCAGCGCATCGCCGCCCTCGGCGAAATGGCCGCCAGCGTCGCGCATGAAATACGCAATCCGCTCGGCACCATTGAGGGATTCGCCCGCCTGCTGAAATCGGACCTGGATAAGGACGGGCTGGAACACCATTCGCGCATGGCTACTAAAATCATTGCCGGCGTGACGAATCTCAATTACGTCATCACCAACCTGCTCACCTATGCGCGCCCCCTCTCCCTGCAAAACGACACCTTTGATGTCAGCCTGCTCCTCTCCAGCGTGGAAGATCTGCTCAACAGCCTGGCCGCTCAGAATCACGTCACCCTGGAACTCACTCACACCGGGAAACTGCACACCGCCACCGGCGATATCCGCCAGCTCCGTCAGGTCCTCGTCAATCTGGGGCGCAATGCCATCGAAGCCTGTGCCGGCCGTGAAAACGGACGCGTCACCATCCGTTCCGACATCAAAAAACGCAGCGCCGTCTTCACCGTGACGGATACGGGTTGCGGAATCCCCAAAAAAGATATAAATCATATCTTTGATCCGTTTTTTACCAGAAAGGATGCGGGAACGGGATTGGGCCTTTCGCTGTGTCACAAAATTGTCACGGCACACGGCGGTGAAATCGCTGCAGAAAGCCAGGTTGGTGCAGGTGCCACATTCACCGTGACCATACCGCAAGTGGGAATACCCTCATGATAACATCAATCGAAAATGCGCTGGTTGTGGATGATGATGCGCTGATGCGCGAGTTTGTGGTGGAAACCCTCAAGCGCAATAAAATCAAAGTCACCGAAGCCAGCAACGGCCTCGACGCCAAAGAACTGCTGGCCCAGCAGGATTTTGACATGGCGTTTGTGGATTTGAAAATGCCGGGGCTTGACGGCATGGGGCTCCTCAAGCACATGAACGGCATCGGCTGCCCCACCCTGACGGTCATCATCACTGCGTTCGGAACCGTGGAGCGGGCCGTGGAGGCCATGAAAACCGGCGCGTACGATTTTCTGATGAAACCGTTCTCTCCCGAACAGGTGGAAATCATCATCAACCGTGCGAGGGACTGGGTGGGCCTGCAGGCGCAGAACACCTACCTCAAAGAAGAACTCGGCTGGATTCTTCCGCAGGGCCGCCAGATTGTCGGGCAGTCCGCCGCGGTACAGAAACTGATGAAGGAAGTCACCCGGGTCGCCGCCTCCAATGCCACCGTCCTGATCAGCGGCGAAAGCGGAACCGGTAAGGAACTGGTGGCCTCCGCCATTCACTGCATGAGCGACCGCAAAAACCAGCCGTTCATTCGCCTCAACTGCGCGGCCGTCCCGGAAGCCCTGATGGACAGCGAACTCTTCGGTCACGAAAAAGGATCGTTCACCAGCGCCGTAGCCCGGCGCATTGGGCGCTTCGAGCTCGCCAATCACGGAACGCTTCTGCTGGATGAAATCAGCGAGATGAACATCAACCTGCAATCCAAACTGCTGCGCGTACTGCAGGAGCGCGAGTTTGAGCGCGTCGGCGGTTCCCAAACCATTCAAGTCGATTGCCGCGTACTCGCCTCCACGAACCGAAATCTGCAACTCTATGTGGATGAGAAGAAATTCCGTCAGGATTTGTTTTACCGGTTGAATGTGGTGCCCATCAGGCTGCCGCCGCTGCGCGAACGGCTGGAAGACGTCCCGCTCCTGGTCCATTCCTTCATTCAGCGTTTCGGTGCCGCGCGCGGAAAGGGCGGCGATGAACCGTCCTTTGCTCCCGAGGCCCTGCAGATCATGAAGCAGTATCCCTGGCCGGGCAACATCCGCGAATTGGAAAACGTGGTGGAACGAATCTGCGTCATGGAAGAAGGGCCCGTGTTCGGTCCGGATTCACTGCCCGCGGAAATTCGGGGACCAGGCCCGACGCTCAGTTTTTCCGCTCCTTCCGAAACATCCGCTTCACAGAACGAATCGTACGCGCCGGCCTCCCGCCCGGCCGCGATCACGACGGCCGAGTCCCCGGATGATATGCTCAACATCTCGGAACTGGAGCGGCGCGCCATTATTCAGGCGCTGCGCAAAACCGGCGGCAACCGAAAGGACACTGCTGATTTACTGGGCATCAGCATTCGTACACTGCGCAACAAGCTCAATCAGTACCGCGAGGAAAACACACTGCCGGAAGGCATCGACTGATTTTCCCCGCGGTGTGATCGCGACTGTTAATCCTCATTCAGCGGGCGCTGCCGTTTCGTACACAGGTCATACAGAATCGGCATGACCAGCATGGTCAGGATGCCGGAAACCAGGATGCCGCCCGCCGACGCCACGCCCAGCGAATTGCGCATCTCCGCACCGATTCCCTGCCCGACGGCCATCGGCAGCATACCCAGCACCGCGGCAATGGTGATCATCATCACCGGACGAAACTGCTCGGTCGCTGCCGACATCATCGCTTTGTGACGAGGCACGCCTTCGCGGATATGTACATTGAATTGATCCATGATCAAAATGGCATTATTCACCACGATGCCGATCAGCATCACGCCGCCCATCATCACAAAAATGCCCATACTGTAACCCGTTACATAGAGCGACCAGATCATGCCGATCAGCGCCAGCGGGATCGTCACCAGAATCAGCCAGGGCTGTTTCCATGACTCCATGATCGCGGCGAGCGTCAGAATCACCAGCACAAGCGCCACCATCATGGCTTCAAGCATGCCGGCCTGTCCTTCCGCCATTTTTTCATACGTGCCGGTGAACGTGAAATCGTAGTCCGGCGGGAAGCGCCCGTCGCGTTTGAGCGCGGCAGTGATTTTCTGAACCGCCGTCCCGAGAGGAACGCCCGACAGATTGGCCAGCAGTTTGGAGACGCGGCGTTTATCCTTACGAGTGATTTGAATCGGGGCGCGGGTGTTCTCAATGCTCCCCAGCGTGCTCAGCAGCACCGGCTTGCCGGCCGCGCCCGGAAAAAGAAACGCGTCCACCTGATCCTTGCCCTGCTCTTCATCGAATTTCACCACGATGTCGTAATTACGGGCATCCTTCTTGAACGTCCCGGCGTCGATACCCTCCAGATTCCCGCGCAGCATCATGCCCAGCGCGGTGGCCGTGGTGTTGAGGTCGCTCAGCACGGCACGATTGGGGCGAATGCGTATTTCCGGTTTTCCTTCGCGCACCGTGGTATTTACATCCTTGGTGCCTGGAATGGCGGCAGTGAGGGACTTTGCGCGCAGGGCAAGCGCATCGAGTTCGTTCAGATTTTCTCCGGCGATTTCCATCTCGATGTCGGTGCTTTGTCCGCCCAGCACCGTGGGAATGGATACCGTTACAATCGCTTCCGGTACCCCGGCCAGCCGGTTGCGGATGTCCTGCATCAACGCGTAAATATTGGTTGGCCGTTCCGTGCGTTCATTAAAGCGCAGCAGAATCTGAGCGAGATACACGCCTTCCGTGGCCTGACCCACAATGCCGTCGGCCTTGCCGATCATCGTCACGGTATGCCGCAAATGCGGCAACCCTTCCAGCCGGGTATGCACTTCTTTCGTGCGGCGTACCGTCTGATCAATGGAATAGCGCGTGGGAAATTCCAGCTTCACATAGACTTCGCCGCGGTCCGATTCATCCACCATGCTGCTTCCCAGTTTGCCGGCGAGGCCCATTGATTGAACCAGCCAGCCGAACACAAGAACCAGCAGCAGGATCGAGGCCCATTTCCGTTTTTCAAAAAAGAGCAGCATCTGTTTGTAGCGCCCCAGAAAAAGATCAAATCCGCAGTTCCACTGTGTTTCCATGGCACTGATAAGCCCGTGCTTCATTTCGCTCGAAGGCTTCAGCAGCAGCGAGCAGAGCATCGGCGTCAGTGTGAACGAAATGAACAGCGAAACCACCGTCACAATCAGCATGGTCATCACGAACGGACTGATAAACAGACCGACCATGCTGCCCATGTTGGCCATCGGGAACAGCACCACGATATTTGTCAGCGCGCTCGCAAAAACTGCGATAAACGCCTGACCTGACCCGATGCACGCCGCTTCCTTCGGCGTCACGCCCTGATCCAGACGCTTCACGATCGCCTCAATCACCACGATGGAATTGGTCACCAGAATACCCACCGACATACCCAGCGACATCAGCGTCGAGGCGTTCAGGGTGTACCCGATCATCTGCATGAAGAACAAACCGATCAGCACCGTCAGCGGCATACTGACCGCCACCACCAGCAGTACGCGCAGGTTGTACAGGAAGAAAAACAGAATGGCCGCCGTCAGCAGAATCCCCTGGCCGATACTGCTCCAGGCGCTCAGGTTCGTTTCCGAAGTGAATCGTCCGTCATCGGTCACCCAAACCAGCTCCATCCCGCCGGGCAATTCACGCTCCAGTTTATCCATCGCGCGGCGTACGCGTTCCACCACCGCCACGGCATTCGCATCCGCCTTCTTAATCACTTTGACGGTCACCGCGGGGCGTCCATCCACTTCGGAAAGCTGCCGCATTTCCGCCGTCGTCATCTGCACGCTGCCCAGGTCGCGCAGGTAGCAGCGCTGACCGTTGCGGTTGGCGATTTCCAGCTCGCCGATAAGCTCCGCATCGGCGTAATCGGCATCAAACTTCACAGAGTATTCCGTGTCGCCTTCCTTCACGCGGCCCGACGGAATGGTGCGCACGTTCTGCCTGATCACATTCACCGCATCCATACTCGTCAAGCCGCGCGCGGCCAGCTTCTCCCGGTCGAGCAGCACATGCACCTCGCGCTTTTCCCCGCCGATCAGCGACACATCCGCCACGCCCGGAATCGTACTGATCCGGTCGCGCAGCGTATTATCGGCGTAATCATACAACTCCTCCACCGACACCTCGCCCGTCAGCGCCATCGTCAGAATCGCCTTGGCGTTCACATCGTATTTCAAAATCTTCGGATCTTCCACGTCGTCCGGGAAATCCGCGCGCACCAGGTCGATCTTTTCGCGCACGTCGGTCGCGGCAATGTCCACATCCACGCCCAGTTCAAATTCCAGAAACGTCTGACAAACGTTTTCCATGCAGGCGGAACTCACATGCTTCAACCCGTCGATCGTCATCACCTGGTCTTCAATACGTTTCGCCACATCCGTTTCAATCTGCTCCGGACTCGCCCCCGGATAAACCGTGGTCACCGTCACAAACGGAAGGTCGATCTTCGGCATCAACTCCAGCCCCATCTTACGCCAGGCATTAATGCCCAGCAGCGTCAACCCAATGATCAGACACGACATCGCCACCGGACGCTTCACTGAAAAATCGGATAAGAACATCGCCGTTCTCCTATTCTGTATTTTTCCAATCGTTGGAAACTTTCGATCCTGTTTTTCCAATCGTTGGAACTTTTTGAACCGTTATTTCCAATCGTTGGAAACGGCCCTTTGGGTTACTTCTCCACGCCATTCAAAAGCTCAATACGATCTCCGTCATTCAGCATGGTTTGTCCTGAAGTGACCACCCGCAGGCCGTCGCGCAGGCCATCGCCGGTCACTTCCAACCAGCCATCGTTTTCAAAACCGGGCAGCACCTTCACCAGCCGCGCGGTATCGCCTTCCGCGATGAACACCATGCTTTCCCCGCCGCGTTGTACGATGGCCGCGCGCGGTACGCCGAATCCCTCGCGCTGTTCCATGATCGCCTGCATACGCGCCATACTGCCGGCGGCGGCAAAGTCCGGCGGATTCTGAATACGGGCTTCAATTTCAAAGGTGCGGAGTTTCGGGTCCAGTTCGGGGCTCCGGTAGGTGACGGGATATTCGCCCAGGTCGTGTCCATTCACCGTCAGGCGGATGCGGGTCTTCCCCGGAATGAAGCGGTCGTAATATTCCGCGGGCAGGTACGCCGTCGCATCGAGCGCGCTGTTATCCACGATTTTGAACACGGGCATTCCAGGCGCGGCCATTTCGCCGAGTTCCCTCATGCGTTCGCTGACCATGCCGTCGATCGGCGCGGTGATAAAACTGTCCTGCTCGTCCTTCTCCGCCATCTCCAGCGCGACGGCGGCCTGTTTTTCCTGAGCCTTCGCGAGGTCCAGCAGGGCCCGGCTGTGATCGCAAAGCGCTTTTTGCTGCTTCCATTCCGACTCGCGCTGTTCAAATTCATCCTGTGTGGCGACTTCCTTTTCGAGCAGCTTTTTGTAGCGCTCAAAATCAATGACGGCTTTTTCCAGACGGGCTTTGGTCTGTTCCAGCGCGGCTTCCTTTTCGCGGCGCGCACATTGGGACACATCCAGCTCGCGGCGGCGAATGGTTACAGCCTGACCGAGTTTGACGGCGTCGGTCTGAGCCAGCTTATCGCCTTTTTTCACCACGGTGCCCTTGTCGGCCATAAGCACTTCCACCGTACCGCCCATACGGGCCGGTACCAGCGCGACGTTGACGGCCTCGAGGTTGCCCTGCACATCCAGGCGCGCTTCGAAGGTTCGGCGGCTGATGGCATCCGCTTCCACCGTCTTTGCGGAAACGGCGCCGGCGCCGGCGCCGGCGTCAGGCGCGGCGGACTTCTCCGTCTGCGCGGCGCGGCTGAGGCCCCATCCGGCGGCCAGCGCCAACAGGGCAATGAGCGGAATGAAATATTTTGATGCGATGATGTTTTTCATAGGGTGCTTTCCTCTTCGGCCTTATCGTTCAAAATCAATCCCTCGGCTTTCTTCAGGGATAGATCGGCGATGACATGTTCAAAAACGGCATTGTGATAGGCGCGGCGGGCGCTCGTCAGGGAGAGCTGTGAAGAAAGGACGTCTATTTGCTGGTTGATCCCTTCGCGGTAGCCTTCCGTCACCAGCCGGTACGATTCCTCCGCCTGCGTCATCGTTTTCCGGCACGCCTCCACGCGCTCCTGCGCGGTACGGTAATTCAAAACGGACTGCGTGATTTCTTTCTGAATGGCGTCCTTCAGCGCGTCGTATTCATACCGGTACTGCTCCAGCCGCGCCTTTTCCTGCGCCACCTTGCCGCGCGTATCCAGTCCATCAAACACCGGAATTTCCAGCGCAACCGTGGCCGACCAGCAATCCGTCCATTCCGCGGCGGAGGCGCGATCCGGGTTGATATATCCCGCATCGGCCGAGGCGCTGAGCGAAGGGCGCATCCCCGCGCCGGCGATGATGACGGCGTCCTTCTGCATGGTCAATCGGCGTTCGGCCTGACTCAGGTCGGGCCGGTATTCCAGCGCCTTTTTCAGCGAGTCGGCCATGTCGGCATCACCGGGCGCGAAGGTCAATTCGCCGGTCAGGGGAATGGTGCTGTCGGGATCTATGCGGATCAGGGTGAAGAGTGCAGTGCGGGCGATAGCCACGGCATTCGATGCCCGCAACTGGTCGGTCCAGCTCTGGCTGTGCTGTTCTTCGGCGCGCAGCAGATCAAACCGGCGGGCCACGCCCTGTTCAAATTTGGATTTCACTTCCGAAAGGTTTTGTTCCGCCAGCGTCACGGCATCATTTGCCACGTCCAAATCCTCGGCGGACAGCAGTACCGCATAAAAGGCACGCTGCACGGCAAAGACCACGTCCTGCTCGGTGCGGTTGATGCCATCGGTTACGGACTGATCATACTCCTTGGCGATGCGCCGGGCCGCGCGCACCCGTCCGCCCACATACAGCGGCTGCACCACGCCCAGCTTGGCGGAATAATTATCCACGTCGCCGCGGGTTTCAGGAATGGAATCCAGCCGTGTGTAGGAACTCCTCACCGCGAAGTGCGGCAGCGCGCCGGCGGTTGCCTCCGTGATCATTCCGCGGGCTGCCTGCCGTTCTTCCCGCGCCGAAAGAATAGTCAAATTGTTATCCAGCGCGAACTGAATGGCGCGCTCCAAATCCAGCGACACCGGTTCCGCCTCCACCGACTGCCCGCTCGCCGCAGCCGTCCACAGGCCAAGCATCAGGGCGAATAACCAAATACCTGCTCCGCATTTTATGCTCATCAATAACCTCCCCGCAGGGTCACGCCTGACGGCGGAAAAACCTGCTTCAGCACTTTGTGATTCACCATCCCGAATTTTTCCAAAAACTCCGCCAGCAGCAAACCATGCTGACTTTTTTGTACGGCGCCTCCTTCGATATCCCAGTACAGGATCATCGCCAAATCGCCGTCGCAATCCACCGCCTCAAACAGCTCGGCCCGTTCCAACCCGCTGACCTGATGCAGTGCCAAGCAGCGCTCCGCCATCACGGAGCGCAGGGAATCCATCCCTTTCTCCGCAGACCGAAGATGAATAATTTCCTGCCATTTCATACTGAATGTTCTCCCAAAGCCTCCGCACAACGCGGTGAGTGTAAGGCACAAAGCGTGCCAAAGTGCGGGAATAGTGGTAACGCAGAAGCAATATTTCTCCATGAAAGATCGGCTCACGGGGACGTTCGCCCTCCATTTATAACCATTTCTGGAGGGCGAACGTCCCCGCGAGCCGCCTGGGAAAAACATTTGCAGCCTTCAAATAGAAACTCGCCTTCCCTGCATAATCTGATAAATACATCAGACACATCTCACATATTCAACAGATTATGAGGCCCGCATGAGCAACACGACGCTGGAACGCCCCCCGGATTGGAATGTCTTCTTTCGAGAAGTCACGCTTCGGATTTGCAGCAGCCTGGACATCAACGAAGCGCTGAAAAATATGGCGGACTATCTGTCCCGATTCATGCCGGTCGATCACGCGGGCATGTATTACTTCGTGGAAGAAGAATTAGCCCTCTATGCCATTACCGATCCCGCGCTGATGGACCCGGAGCGGGTCATGGACCGCAACAGCCTGCACGACACGCCGCTTGTGGTGTTCGAAAAGGGCGAAGTGGATGTGCTCAAAAAGCAGGTCGATGAAAAATTACGCCACTCGGAGATTGAAATCGGAAATTATTTTTCCCCCGATGATCTCCATTATCCCATCGTAAAGAAACACTTCCCGCATTTGATGGATCATTCCTATCTCCAGCTTTTCCTGACGATCAACGAAGATGAAATCGGGATGCTGACCCTTTGGGCCAAAGGCGAAAACCGATTCACCGAAGAATACGGACGCCTGCTGAAAAGCGTGAAAGATCCTATCGCCATCGCCCTCAGCAATGCCCGGCGCTACCAGCACATGGTCCGCTTGAAAGAACGACTCGCCGAGGATAACCGGGCGGCGTACCGCGATCTCGAACGCATTTCCGGCAATCAGGTCATCGGCGCGGATTTCGGCCTGCGCAGTGTGATGGAACTGGTCTATCATGTCGCGCCGACGGCGAGTCCCGTCCTGCTGCTCGGAGAAACCGGCACCGGCAAGGAAGTGATCGCCAATGCCATTCACCTTTCCTCTCCGCGCCGTAATCAGCCGTTCATCCGCGTTCAGTGCGGCGCCATACCGGAAACGCTGCTCGACAGCGAACTGTTCGGACACGAAAAAGGCGCGTTCACAGGCGCTGTGAATACCAAACGCGGCCGATTCGAGCGGGCGGAAGGCGGCACCATTTTTCTGGATGAAATCGCCGAACTTACGCAGGAAGCACAGGTGAAACTGCTGCGCGTTCTGCAGGAAAAGGAATTTGAGCGGCTCGGCGGCTCCAAAACCATGAAGGCGGATGTGCGCGTCATCGCCGCCACGCACCAAAATCTTCAGCAGCGCGTCACCGAAGGCCGCTTCCGGGAAGATCTCTGGTTCCGCCTGAACGTTTTCCCCATCCATCTGCCGCCGCTGCGCGAACGCAGGCAGGACATCAATGCGCTGGTCCACTTTTTCATTGAACGCAAATGCCGCGAAATGAACCTGCCCGTGCCGCGGCTGGAAGAGGGTACGATGGATCGCCTGACGGCCTATCACTGGCCGGGCAATGTGCGTGAGCTCCAGAACATTATTGAGCGCGCATTGATCCTCAGCCAAAGCGGCGTTTTGCAGATTCCACCGCTTGGCTGGAAAACCCCGGCAACCGCCCCGACCGAAGAGCGCATGCCGCCCCGCGAAGCTCTGGCGCTGAATCATGTCACGGCCGAACACATCCGAAAGGTTCTGCAATGGACCAATGGCCGCATCGAAGGCTCCGGCGGGGCCGCCGACCTGCTCCAAATCAACCACGGCACTCTCCGCGCACGCATGAAAAAACTGGGTATCCCCTTCGGACGAAACGCCGCGCGCCGACCGGATTGATCCGGCAGAAAACAGCCACAAACAGATCCTTTTCCCGATCACGCTTTTTTTCTTTGCCTTTTCGGAGAAGGGTCTTTATTCCATAGCACACAGCAGATGCGGCATGACGCCGCAACACAACATGGCGGGGTATCATTATGAATGGTATGGATGGGCGTATACTCTTGGCGGTCTTTCTTCTCGGCACAGCGCTCTCGGGTCAGGCGGCACCCACGGTGACGGATACGGGCGCTGCCGTCATTTCCATCAACGGAACCAGCGGTCTTCGCTCCAGTATCGCCACAGACAGCGGTGCCACGCCGCATGTGGTCATCTCGGATGCCCCGGCCAAAAACTTCTATTTCTGTGACCTCATCGGCGGGGGCTTCTCGGTTAAAGCCTATGACTCCTCGGCCATTTTCAACAGCCCGCAGTTCGGAAGTCCGCATATCGAAATCGATACCGCTGACACGGCATGGATTTCCGCCACATTCTGGTATCCCAATATGGGCATCGGCATTTGCGTGCGCCCGAACGTGAAGGGAAATCCCGGCGCGGCCCCGAGTTTCAATTCGGAGGACATCTGGGACGGAAACACCTACGACGTGGCCAACCTCTCCCTTGATCCGGCGGCCGGGGGCAAATGCTATTTCGGCTCGCATCGCGGCGTATGGGAAGAATACACCTTTAATCCCTCCGCCTATGCCATCTATCAAAGCGCAAACGGCAGCGTCAATGACGGCGCCGGCGGCGAAAAGGCGTATTTCTGGATTTCCAAGGCAGGCAGCGTGACCCACGCCGGCGGAGCAACCTGCGCCGTCAAACATCACGCCACAGAATGGTCCTATAACAATTCCATGCGCGCCGCCGCCGGACTCGAATGCCTCAAGTGGTCCGACTGGGATTACTACAAGGGCATGCTGAACGACCACGCCTACCCCTCCGTCGTGTCCGACCGCATTGAACCGCAAACCGCCTACATCCTCGCCGAATACCTCGAAGCCGCCCCTTACGGCATTTACATGAACATTTGGCACGGCACCGACAACAACGGCAACGGCTACTTTGCGTTCAGTCCGCAGGGCGGCCTGCTCTGTCTGGATCCTTCCGGCCAAACCGGTCTCGGCGGACGCTACGAAGTGCAGCAGTATCCGGCCAACCACGGCGGCACCTGGGTGAGCTGGATACGCGCCGGACGGGCCAAGCTGCGCTACGTGCCGGCTAACGCCACCTCGCTGGCCAACTGCGGACCGGAAATCGACGTTTGCGCGGCACATATTCTCAGCTCGCTCTGCGTGGATCGCAACGGCGATATCCACATGATTTATTACTATAACAATGCCCCGGTCTACCGCCGTATCACCGTCGCCGGCGACGGCACCACCTGGTCGAAACGCACCTACCTGCCCGGCGATTACGACGGCAACGGCTACGATGACCTGTGCCTCTACTTCCCCTCCAACGGATCGTGGTACATTTATTACAACACCAACGGAAAACTCACTCGCAACGAAGTCGTCAACTTCGGATGGAATGCCGCGCGCCCCGTCCCCGCCGATTACGATGGCGACGGCATCACCGACAAAGGCGTCTATTATCCCGCCCTCGGCCAGTGGATCGTATTCAAAAGCAAAACCGCATCCCTCTGGACCACCAACTGCGGATGGAGCGAAGCCCTGCCCGTACCGGCCGATTACAATGGCGACGGCGCGGCCGAGGTAGCCGTCTTTTATCCCGCGCAGGGCGAATGGACCGTCCGGCTCTCCGCCACCGATTCCCGCGTCATCCGGCTGGGCTACTCCGATGTGATTCCCGTACCCGGTGATTACAACCGCGATGGACGCGACGATATCGCCGTCTTTGTCCCTGACTCCGGCGCCTGGATCGCTGTGGATGTGCGCACCGGCGGAGTCGTGTTGAACCAGAATTGGGGCTGGTCCGCCACGCGTCCCGTACCGGGCGATTACAACGGCGACGGACGTTCCGATTTGTGCGTCTATCATCCCCCCAGCGGGCAGTGGTACTGCAATTTCCTGAATGGACACACCCGGACCATGTCCTGGGGCGGAAACGACATGCTCCCTGTCCCCGGCCGATACCGCCGCGCCCATCCCAGCTTCCGCAATATGCAGCCGGCCCTGTACATTCCGGGAAGCGGCACCTGGGCGATGAAAGAATTCCTGATGGAGTTCCTCAGTCCGTGGTATCTGATCACCAACTACGGCTGGTCACAGGCCCTCCCGCCCACCTACATTGCAGAATAACCGCCCCGGAAGAAGAGCCCGGGACCGCCGATCAGGCGGTCGGCATTAACGTGACGGCGTGCTCTCCGTATAAGAACCGCTGATGAACGGGAATTGACGCTAATAGAGAAATAAAAAGTGCGGCCGGCGCTGCGAGCCGGCCGCGTCAATCTCTTAAAAGTTCCAACGGTTGGAGCCACCGACAAAAGTCCAAAGACGGCTCGCGGGGACGCTCGCCCTCCAACCGGAAACACAAAAACGCCCGGAATTTTCGACCTGGAGGGCGAGCGTCCCCGCGAGCCGTTGTCCACACAAAGACTTTTGTCGGTGGCGCCAATCGTTGGAAGTTTTATTTCAGCGGGACGGTGCCTTCGTAGCCGAAGTGGTTCACCCAG
>CAZISY010000046.1:0-25754 GCA_964542025.1 uncultured Verrucomicrobiota bacterium | reverse complement strand
TCCGTTTTCCGGCGCTTGCCGCACGCCTTGATGAATCGTTTTCTGAGCAGACGGCATCCGTCCGAATGTCTGTTAACGAGGTGGTAGTTTATGATGGGTAGCCTAATTCCATGGATGGTGTGCTTTCCGCTGCTGGCGGGCATTGTTCTGTTTTTTGTTTCCAATGACCGGTTTCGGCGGAATGCGGTGTATGCCGCGTCGTGCGTCATTATGGCGGGGGCCATTCTGCTGGCGTGGCACGGCGGGCAGAACGGGCAGCCATCGGCCGGGCTGGCTCATTCAATCAGTGTCGCGATGTTTGGGCTGGAGTGTTTGATTGCGGGGTATCTGACCTGGGTGGTGGTGCGGGCCAGAAAATGGTCGGCGCTGATTCTGCTGCTGTCTCAATTTGTGCTGATCGCCGGGATTGAACTGCGGGAGCTGATGCACCCGGAGGCGGAGGCGGGCGCGGCGCAAACGTGGGTTCTTTTTGATCAGTTGTCCGTTATTATGGTTCTGGTGGTCGGCCTCATCGGCGGACTGATTTGCATTTATGCGCCGGGCTACATGACGGAATTTCACAGTCTGCATCAGGAGTTCCGGGATCGACGGCGGATGTTTTTTGCGGTGGTGTTCATTTTTCTGGGCGCGATGTTTGGATTGGTTTGCTCGAATCATCTGGTCTGGCTTTATTTTTTCTGGGAAGTCACGACGCTCAGTTCGTTTCTGCTGATTGGGTATAAGGAGACGGACGAGTCGAAGACGAATGCGATGCGGGCGCTGGTGATGAATCTGATGGGCGGGCTGGGGTTTGCGCTGGCCATCGTGCTGCTGAAGGGCCGGGGGATCGAGACGCTGACGGCGCTGCATGATCAGGGGAACGCCTCGAAGCTGGTGGTCATCGCCGCGGGGTTGCTGGCTTTTGCGGGGATTACCAAGGCGGCTCAGTTTCCCTTTGCCGGTTGGCTGCGCGGCGCGATGGTGGCGCCGACGCCGGTTTCCGCGCTGCTGCATTCCAGTACGATGGTCAAGGCGGGGGTGTACCTGATTCTGCGGCTGGCGCCCAATCTTGAAGGAACCAAGGTGGGTATTGTGGTGGCGCTGATCGGCGGGGTTACGTTTGTCACCGGCTCGCTGGCGGCCATCTGTACGAGCGATGCCAAGCGTCTGCTTGCCTATTCGACGGTGGCCAATCTGGGGTTGATCGTTCTGTGTGGAGGGATTGGCACGTATGAGGCGGTATGGGCGGGGATCCTGCTGATTCTTTTCCATGCGGTGGCCAAGGCGCTGCTGTTCCTTTGCGTCGGGGTGGTTGAAAACAGAACGCACAGCCGCGACATTGAGGACATGGCCGGGTTGATTCTGCGTATGCCGCGTATCGCGGTCATGATTCAACTGGGCATTGCCGGCATGTTTTTGGCGCCGTTCGGCATGCTGATCAGCAAGTGGGCCGTATTGAAAGCCGTGGTGGATGTGCATCCGCTGCTTTCGGTTTTCATTGTGTTCGGCAGTTCGGCCACGCTCTTTTTCTGGGTGAAGTGGATGGGGAAAATGCTTCAGATCACGGGATCCATGGAGCGGACGGAGTCGGGCATCAGCAGCGGAAAATGGGTTTCTCTGGGAACGCTGGCCCTGCTGACGATTCTTACCTGCGCGGGGTTTCCGCTGATTTCGACGTATCTGATTGAGCCCTACCTGAATAATTTTCACGCGGCGGAAATTGTATTGGGCCGGAGCAATTTGATCATCATGGGGTTGATGCTCGGCATGGTGGCGATGTTTCCGCTGAGCTTTCTGAATTACAACCGCAAGGTGAAGGTGGTGGATGCCTATTTGGGCGGCGCCAATCTCGAATCGTCTGATGGGCGGGTGTATTTTCAGGGTTCGGCGGGTACCGTTCGCGAGATGTCGATGCACAATTATTACATCGGCGATCTGCTGGGCGAAGAGCGCGTTTTCAAGGCGGGGTTTTGGACGGCCACCGCATTTCTGGCGGTGCTGGCGGCGATGTTTCTGATGCCGATCGGTTTGGCCGAACAGACGATGGCGGCGCTCTCGCCGAGTGAAATATCGCCGAGTGCTTTTGGTATTCGGCTGGCGGCTTACCTACTGCTGGCTCCGCTGGCCGGAGGGTTGCTGTCGGGCATCGACCGCAAGCTGACGGCGCGCATGCAGGGGCGGCGCGGTCCGCCGGTGCTTCAGGCTTTTTACGACGTCATGAAGCTCTGGCAGAAGGAAAACATTGTGGTCCGCCGCTCCCAGGATTTCTACATTGTGTTTTTCTTTCTCTTTGTGGTGTTTTCGGGCGCGTTGTTTTTTTGCAGTTCCGATTTGCTGCTGATGAGTTTTTCGCTGACGCTGGCCGGAATCTTTTTCATTCTGGCGGCGTATAAGGCCAGTTCGCCGTACAGCTTCATCGGGGCGGAGCGCGAATTGATTCAGATGTGCGCGTACGAACCGATGGTGCTGATGGCCGCGGTCGGCATGTATATGGCCACAGGCAGTTTTCATGTGGATGACATTGCCGCGCACCCGGCCAATCCGCTGAAGCTGCTGCCGATTTTCCTCGGGTTCCTTTATATGCTGGAAATCAAGTTCCGCAAATCGCCGTTTGATTTTTCCACGTCGCATCACGCGCACCAGGAATTGGTCAAGGGGATCACAACGGAGTTTTCCGGTAAAATGCTGGCGCTGATTGAGGTGGCTCACTGGTATGAAAACGTGATTATGCTGGCCTGGGTCGGGTTGTTTTTCGCGATTAACGTCTGGATCGGCACGGTCATGATGGCGCTTGTTTTCTTCAGTATGATTTTTGTGGATAACAATTTTGCCCGCATGAAATGGCAACCGGCCGTACGCAGCGCCTGGGGCGTCACCCTGGTGCTCTCGGCGGTGAACATCATTCTTCTGGTTCTCTGGAAATGAAAGGAACACCCGCATGACTGCCTGTAAAAAATCGCCCTGGGTGATCCATTATGATGCGTCGAGCTGCAACGGCTGCGACATTGAAGTGCTGGCCTGTCTGATGCCGCGTTTTGATGTGGAGCGGTTCGGGGTTATCAATACCGGCAATCCGAAACATGCCGATATCTTTCTGGTTACCGGCGCGGTGAACGAGCAGAACGTACCGGTCGTTCGGAACATTTATGCGCAGATGCCCGAACCGAAAGTGGTGGTGGCCATCGGAATCTGCGCGTGTTCGGGCGGTATCTTCCGGGAATGCTACAATGTGATGGGCGGGATCGATTCGGTGATCCCGGTGGATGTGTATGTTCCGGGCTGCGCCGCCCGGCCCGAGGCGATTATCGACGGCGTGGTGCGCGCGCTGGATGTGCTGGAACTGAAGCGCCAGTATATGAAAACGTCGGAGGGAACGGTCGGCGGCTTCCTGATTAACCGGGCGAATCAAAAGGACATGGCGGAAATATTGTCGCTGCAGAAAACCGCTTACCGCAGTGAAGCCGAGCTGTACGGGGATGCGGGCGTGCCGGCGCTGGGACAGACGATGGAGGAGCTCAAAGCCGATTTCGAACGGATGCTGTTTTTGAAGGCCGTTGTGAACGGAAAGATCATCGGGGCGATACGCGGACTTCGCGAAGGGGAAACGGCCCGCATCAGTCGGGTATTTGTTCATCCCTATTTTCAAAGACGCGGGATCGCCACGCGCCTGATCACCCAGTTGGAGCAGGAGATGGGCGACGTAAAACTATTCGAAGCCGTCACGGGGCATCAGAGCCTGCGGAATCTTCATCTTTATGAGAAGCTGGGGTACCGGCAGATACGAACAGAGCCGTTCACCCCGGCGGTGCAATGGGTATATCTGCAGAAGGAGCGCAAATGATTGAAACACAGACTATGATTGCGGTCATGCCGGAAACGCTGGTCGCCGAGACGCGGAGGATGTACGAGCAGGGCTATCGGCTGGTGCAGATTTGCGCCACCCGCCTGGCAGAGGAAATCGAGCTGGATTACAGCTTTGATCTGGATCGGCGGTTCGTAAACTTTCGTTTTTTTGTGCCGAAAACCGGCGCGCGTATACCCAGCATCAGCGGCGTGTACTGGTGCGCGTTCACCTATGAGAATGAAATCAGCGACCTGTTCGGCATTCAGGTGGATGGGAATGCGCTGGACTTCAAGGGGACGTTTTATACGACGGCCGTGAAACATCCGTTCATTCAGGATGGCGGGCCCGCATGCGCAGCGAACACGGTGAAACCGGGAGGTCAGTAATCATGGGCAATCGCACAATCATTCCCTTTGGTCCGCAGCATCCGGTGCTTCCGGAACCGATTCATCTTGATCTGGTGGTGGAGGACGAAAAGGTGGTCGAGGCCGTTCCCTCCATCGGATTCATTCATCGCGGGCTGGAAAAGCTGGTCGAGAAGAAGGATTTCGTGGAGTACGTTTATGTGGCCGAGCGGATTTGCGGCATTTGCAGCTTCATTCACGGGCAGGGCTACTGTCAGGGCATCGAAACGATCATGAACATTCCGGTTCCGCCGCGCGCCCGGTATCTGCGTACGATTTGGGGCGAGCTCTCGCGCATTCACAGTCATCTGCTGTGGGCGGGCTTGATGGCGGATGCGTTCGGATTCGAGGCGCTCTTTATGCACTCCTGGCGCGTCCGCGAACGGATTCTTGATCTGATTGAGGCGACCACCGGCGGCCGGGTGATTTTCGGATCCTGTAAAGTGGGCGGCGTCCGGCGCGACATCCCCGCGGAACAAATGAAATGGCTGCTGGGCGAACTGACGGAGATTGAAAAGGAAATGCGTCAGATCACGGATATTTTTCTGAACGACAGTTCCGTCAAACACCGGCTTTGCGGCGTCGGGGTGATTTCCAGGGACGACGCCAAACGGTGGGGAGCGGTTGGTCCGACGCTGCGCGGCAGCGGCGTGGCGATGGACATGCGCCTGCTGAACTATGCGGCATTCGGAGAACTGAACTTTCAGCCGATCACAAAACCCGACGGCGATTCCTACAGCCGGTGTGCGGTACGCTGCGACGAGCTGTTTCAGTCCGTCGATCTGATTCGCCAGGCGGCCGCCAAAATTCCGGAGGGGGAAATTGCCGTTAAGGTCACCGGGGCTCCTAATGGTGAATATTTCTCGCGCGTGGAACAGCCGCGCGGGGAAGTGGTGTACCTGCTGAAGGGAAATGGGACGAAAAACCTGGTCCGCTTCCGGGCCCGCACCCCGACCTTTGCCAATCTGCCGTCGCTGGTGAAAATGCTGGCGGGGTGCGACCTGGCGGATGTTCCGATTCTCGTTTTGACGATTGATCCCTGCATCAGCTGCACGGAAAGGTGATGGTATGGCCTTCTTTCAAATGAAAAAAATGATTCTGTCGTGGACGCTGCGCAGGCCGGTCACGACCGCTTATCCCTTTGAGCCGCGGAAAATCATTCCCGGATCGAGAGGGCGGCTGGATGTACAGATTTCGTCCTGCATTTTCTGCGGCATCTGCGCGAAGCGCTGTCCGACCGGCGCGCTGGATGTGGATAAGCCCAACAGGAAATGGCACATCGACCGGCTGCGTTGTATTTCCTGCGGAGCCTGCGTTGAGGCATGCCCCAAGAAATGCCTGCAACTGACCGGGGATCACGGGATTCCTGTGGCAACCAAACAATGGGAGACGTTCTGATATGCACGAAGACCATCTGATTGACGGCGTGATCGAAGAGGTGAAGCGGAGGATGCTGACGGCGGGCGCCGCGCAAGTGCGCCGTGTGGTGCTTGAATTGAGCCCGGATGCGCACATGGATGAGATGTCGGTGGGGATTCATCTGGAATCGCACCTGGAGGAGGATCCTGCGCTGGCCGGCGCGGCCATCGAGTTTGTGCATGTACCGCCCCGTCTGTTCTGCCCCGCCTGCGACGCCGAGTTTGAACGGAAGCCGGGCGTGTTCACCTGTCCGCAGTGCGGAAAGCCGGGACGTCCCTGTGGGCATCGTTCCGGATTGCGCGTTGTGGACGTGGATTTCACCTGATGTGCTACGCAATCCCCGGTATTGTAACGAAGCGGGACGGACGGGTTGCCGTCATTGATTATTTCGGTGAACTCCGTCCGTCTTTTTGTGAGTTGGCCGGGGTCTGCCCCGGCGATTACGTGTATGCGCAGGGCGGCTTTGTGATCGAAAAGGTGGAGCCCGTATTTGCCCGCGAAATGCTGGAGACCTGGCGGGAATTATTTCAAACACTTCAGGAGCGTGATTCCAGGCAGGCGCAGCGTCCGCCGCCCGAAGCGGATGACCATCCGCTGCAGGATATTCTCGATAAAGCCGGTGCCGGGGAGCGGATTTCCGGCAGTGATTTGCGCTATCTCCTGACCATTGAGGAACCCGCCCGCCTCGAACGGCTCTATCGAACCGCCAACGCCGTCCGCCATCTTCATCACCGGAATTCCTGCTGTGTGCATGGCATCCTGGAAATCTCGAACTACTGCGCGAGCGACTGCCTTTATTGCGGCCTGGCAGCGAAATCGCCGCTTGCCCGCAGGTACCGAATGAGCCGCGATGAAATTCTGGTCGCCGCCGGAGCGGCCATCGAGGGTTACGGATTCAAATCACTGGTGCTGCAATCCGGGGAAGATCCCGCCTTCACTCCGGCTTTTCTGGCGGAAACGATTGCCGAAATTAAACGGCGGTACGGTGTTTTCATTTGCGTCAGTTTTGGAGAAGTCGGGCTGGAGGGATTGGATCTGCTGTATGAAGCAGGCGCACGGGCTTTGCTGATGCGCTTCGAGACGTCCGATCCGCGCCTGTATGCCGCGCTGCATCCCGGCGATACGCTGGAAGAACGCCTGGCCCATTTGCGGCATGCGCTTCAGAACGGGTGGCTGCTCGTCACGGGAGGGCTGGTTGGGCTGCCCGGTCAGACGGTGGAAACGCTGGCTGCCGATATTGAGCTGGCCGGCGAACTGCGCACGGAAATGTTCAGTTTTGGCCCCCTGCTGGCCAGTCATCGGCAGCGCCATGTTGTTTCGGCCACGGATCATCAGATGCTTCGATTTCTGGCGGCATCCCGATTGGCCGCCCCGCCCGAATCCAAAATTCTGGTCACCACGGCCTATGAAACCCTTTCGCCGCAGGCCCGCGAGCGCGGATTGATGGCGGGTGCCAGTTCTGTTATGCTGAACGTCACGCCGCTGAACTATCGCGCGGATTATGCGATCTATCAGGAGCGCGCCCACGCCACGGAAAGCATCGCGGACCAGACGCGCGCCATCATTCAACTGCTGGACCGTCTCGGCCGCGCGCCCAGCGATCTCGGCGTCGCCGTGCCGTCTCTTTCTAAACTCGGAGGGCATTCGTGATTCCGATTTTGCGTCCGATTTTTATTAACCAACAAAAGGAGAAACCATGCACATTCCAGATTCCATGTTACAGGGGCGGATATGTCCGGTCAGCGCAGCAATCAGCGCGGTGGGCGTTGCTGCGGCTGCGTATTACGGAGTGAAATCGGCGAAGAGGCCGTCTGCTTCCTACTTTGGCGCGATTGCGGCGCTGATCTTTGCCGGTCAGATGATGAACTTTCCGATTGCGAATGGTACGTCCGGGCATCTGCTTGGCGGCGTACTGGCCGCCAGTCTGCTGGGTACTCCGTTCGGGGTGCTGGCCATCGCGCTGGTAGTGACCATTCAGAGTCTTATATTTTCGGATGGAGGGCTCACGGTGCTGGGCGCCAACGTATTCAATATGGCCATCCTGGGCGCAGGCGTCGGCGGGATGATTCGTTCAGGGCTTGAGCATTGTTGGCGCGGGGCCTGGGGGAATGCGGCGGCTACGGCGGCGGCCTCCTGGTTTTCCGTGGTGCTGGCCTCCTGTTCGGTCAGCGTGCAACTGGCGCTGGATGGGCAAATCGCGATAGGGCGGGTTCTTCCGGCGATGGTGCTCACGCATGCGCTGATTGGCCTTGGGGAAGCGGGGATAACCGTTCTGCTGTGCCGGTTGCTTTCGTCCGGGTTCGCCGCAGTCCCCGGAAAAGGACGTATCGCCGTGCCGTTCGGCGCCTCTGTATTGATTGCGTTGCTGCTCAGTCCTTTTGCATCCGGTTTTCCGGATGGACTGGAATACATTGCGGAAAAATACCGCTTTCTGCATGAATCAGCGCCGGTATTTGCGGGCCCGCTGGCGGATTATGCGGTTCCGGCACTGCGGTATGAAGCGCTCTCGACGGGGGCGGCCGGACTTGCCGGTGTGGTGTTGACGTTTGGGCTGGCCTGGTTGTTCATGCGCCTGCTGTTAAGCAGTCGGAACGAACGGGCCGTTTCCTGACGGATGGTGTTGGAATGGGGGCGAAGGCCGGAAAAAACTGGTGCGCCCGAGGGGATTCGAACCCTTATCTTCAGCTCCGGAGGCTGACGCTCTATCCATTGAACTACGGGCGCACTCTATGCAAAGAAAACGCGCGGATATGTGTATAACACCTCTCCGCGCGTTTCAATGGTGAAATCAGGAATTATCCGTTGGCGCGCTCAAATTCCTTCATGAAGGAAACCAGGGCGTCCACCCCGGCGGTCGGGAAGGCGTTGTAGATGGAGGCGCGAATGCCGCCGACGTCCCGATGGCCCTTCAGCCCCTTCATGCCCAGTTTGGCCGCTTCCTTGACGAATTTCGTTTCCAGCTCCTCGGTGGGCAGCCGGAACGTGACATTCATGATGGAGCGGGATTCAGGCGAAGCAGTGCCGCGATAAAATTCCGTGGCGTCAATGGCCGTATACAGCTTGGCCGCCTTGGCCTCGTTGCGTTTCCCAATGGCGGAGAGTCCGCCTTCCTTCAGAATCCAGCGCGTGGTCAGCATCAGCATGTAGCAGCTGAAGCAGGGCGGCGTATTGAGCAGGGAGTCCTGATCAACGTGGCTCTTGTAACGGAAAATATTCGGAATTTTCGGAGAAACCCGTTCCGCGAGATCCTTGCGGATGATGATCAGCGTTACGCCGGCCGGCCCGAGGTTTTTCTGGGCGCCGGCGTAGATCAGGCCGAACGACTTAACATCCACGGGGCGGCAGAAAATATCCGACGACATATCGGCCACCAGCGGAGCCTCCACGTTGGGGTAGGCGCGCCATTGAGTGCCGTCAATGGTTTCGTTGGAGGTGATGTGCAGATAGGCGGCGCCGGCGGTGGAGCGGATCGTTTCCGGAGCCGGAATGCGCGCGGGTTTTTCCTTGGAGGTGTCGGCTACGACATTGGTGGAGCCCAGCACTTTGGCTTCCTTGATGGCTTTTCCGGCCCAGGCGCCGGTATTGACGTAATCAGCCGTCTGGCCTTCGCCGCGCAGATTCATCGGTACCATGGCGAATTGAGTGCTGGCGCCTCCGCCGAGGAAAAGCAGCGCGTAGTCATCCGGGATGCCGGCTACTTTTTTCAGGTTGTCCTTCAACTCCTGATGCACCGCGTCATACTCACCGCCCCGGTGGCTCATTTCGAGAATGGACATGCCGCAGCCTTTGAAATCGAACAGTTGTTCCTGGGCTTCCTTGATGGTTTCTTCGGGGAGAATGGCCGGGCCGGCGCTGAAGTTGTATATTCTGCTCATGATCGTTCGCGTCCTCCAAATAAAGTTAATCACGTCCGTACGAAACGGGGCGTAATGTAACCCGATCCATCGATGGCGTCAATAAACCGTGCGGCGAAATATCCGGCCAGTCAGCGAGAGCACCCCGCCGGGCGTGTCAGAGGAAAAATAGCATCATAGATACGATATAGAACGCCGAAAAAAGGCCTGTTTTCGCCAACATTCAGGAAATATTGGAATTATATCCTGCTTTTTTCATATTTTAGTATAGACACTGGTATCATACTATGCTACTTTTTCGACTATCAAAACATAACTGAAGTATTCGAGCAGGTGATGGCGGGTTTGAGATGAGAGCAGGCGGGCGGACATACTGTAGCGCTTGCCGAAGGGTAACGAGCCGCTGAAAGAAGGTTTCATCATGAAGTGTGTGTGTGCTTTGTTGGTGTCTTTTTTGCTGGTGGGAATGTCACCCCTTGTCCGTGCTCAGGGAACAGAGGCCGAGCAGCGTGCTTCGATCTGCAACGATCTGTTGCAGGAACTGCTTCAGCCGCTTCCGGCTCCGGAAATCACGGAATCGGATGCGCAGCGTTTTCTGGAACCGCTCTTCGCGATGGATCAGACGAAGCTGTGCCTGCTCGGGATGTTTGGTTTTTCCCTTACGCTGATGCTTCGTGTGTTGTTTCAGATGCACCAGAAAGCGCAGGTTCGGCGGAGCAACACCCACGCCAGTACGCTGCATTACCGGTCGCACAAGGCGATTCGCTGGATGCGGCGCCGTAAAGACGGGGTGACCCTTCGGCATGCCATTCGCCAGTCCATGGGGCGTTCATTTACCACGCTGGAGGAGTTCCACATCAATACGCTGGAAGAAGGGCATCGGATCTACTCCCGGTCACGGCGCCGGTTTGCTCATTCCGTCTCCTATTGATCTTCCCCGCGCCCGCCCCTTTCATTGCTTTTCCTTTTTTGAAAAGCGTAATCCGCACGAACAGAGCTTGAACGGCATCCCCGTTTTGTTGTATTAGCCTGAGGCACGGCTCGTTCCTTCCGCAGATGCGCGGCCTATTAATGATCGGCGCTGCTGTAACAGGCGGGATGCGGGCCCTCGAACCGGTACGATGTGCGTGGTTGATGAACGAGGGGTGTCATGATGCAAATGCCTTTTCCTGAATTGCCCGGCTATGATGTGCTTGAATTGATCGGGCGGGATGGCGCCATGACCATCTGGAAGGCACGCCAACGCTCGCTGAACCGTCTGGTCACGGTTAAAGTGCTGACCCTCGGCGCCGACGTGGATGAAGATTCGCCGATTCGTTTCCGTCAGGAAGCCATGGCCGCCGCCAAGCTTAAAAACTCAGGGATTATTCAGGTTATTGATGCCGGCGAATTCGGGAATATGGCCTACATCGTCATGGAGCATATTCCGGGCAGTACGTTGCAGGACCAGCTGAATCTTGTTTCCGTGATGTCGGAGGAAGAGGCGCTCGCCATTGTGCAGTGGGTGGCCCTGGCCCTTCAATACGCCTGGAATGAACACCGCATCATTCATTGCGACATTAAACCCGCCACCATTATCGTTTCGGAAAGCGGGGAAGTTCGTGTTGGAAATCTGGGCATTGCCCGCGTGATGAACACGATGTCGAGTGGCGCGGGTGATTTTGTCGGGACCCCGAATTATGCCTCGCCGGAATATATCGGCGGAAAGGAAGCGCTGGACTGCCGGACGGACATCTACAGCCTGGGCGTTTTGTTTTATCAGTTGGTGACCGGTATTCTCCCCTTTGACGGGTTGAAGCCATCCGCTATTTTGGAGCAGCAGCTTTTGGGGCACCTGGAAGATCCCCGCGACCTGGATCCCACGCTCTCTGATGCCGCCGCGGCGGTCATTCATAAAATGATGGCTAAGAGCCTGGCCGACCGCTACGCCGACTGGGAGGAATTGATTGAAGATCTGCATGACCTGAAAGCGGGTCACGCGCCGCGGCATGCGAATTGTCCGGGCGGACACAGCACCGTTCAGCTTTCCCGCCCCCTGGAAATACCGCCGCCCGTGCAGCCCCCCAACCCGGCGCCGGCACCTGCACCGGTCGCTCCTCAACCCCAATCCGCGAAGAAGCAGATTCGCGTGAACAAAACCAGCCTGAGCAAAGCCTCCGGAGTTAAACAAAAGGGATCTTCCGGCTGGTTGGTGGTGGGCATTTTTCTCGTGTTGCTGTCGGCCGGACTCTATTTCGGGATTCGCTACACCGCACTGGGTCCGGTGGTTTTGGCATACCGGGATCGTATTGCAGATTACGCGGGCGGGTTGAGCGGGAGCCGTTCAGGTCGTTCCGATGTTTCGGAAAAAACGGAGACATCCGGGTCAACGCTTTCAGTGTCGCAAGCCCCCGTTGCCATACAAGAAAAAGAGTCTTCGTCCCAGGTCGTTTCGGCGTCGCCCGTTTCCAATGATTGGAAAAACGATGCAGACTACCGGAAGAGCCAGGAGCGGTATCGGGAGGCGCGGGCGCTCTATGATGAATACACGTCGTCCCGGCAGAATTCGCAGCTGCTGATTCAGGCGGAAGAAAAAAGCCGGGAAGCCATCGAGCTGCTGAAAGAGTGCCGGAACCGATTGCCTCCGCAGGCGGGAATTCAATCCCTGATTGACCAGTGCTACCATTTGATTTCCGACTGCCATCATTCCCGGCAGCTGGAGCTGTAAGGCGGGCGCGGACCAGTCCTTCATTTAACGTCGTATTTCCTGCGGTTTCCTTTTGCATGAGCGGGGCGGTCTGTTTACCATGCGGCGCATTATGAGCAATCAGGACACCCCGATGATGCAGCAGTATCGCGCCATCCGGAAAAGCATTCCGGAGGATACGATTCTGTTTTTCCGTATGGGGGATTTCTACGAAATGTTTTTTGATGACGCCAAAGAGGCGTCGCAGATTTTGGATATTGCACTGACAAAGCGCAGCAATGTGCCGATGTGCGGGGTGCCTTTTCACGCCTCGGAAGGGTATCTGGCCAAGTTTATTCGTGCGGGGAAAAAGGTCGCGATTTGCGATCAGATGGAAGATCCGGCGCTGGCCAAAGGTATTGTGAAGCGCGAAATCACGCGCGTGGTGACGCCCGGAACGATTCTCGAAGAGCAGGTGCTGGAATCAAACCGCAACAACTATCTGGCGGGCTTGTGCCGGCGGGAGGGCGTGTTCGGGTTGGCGCTGCTGGATCTTTCGACAGGGGCCTTTCGATTGGAAGAGACGGCATCACCGGATTCCATCCGCGACAATCTGATGCGCTATGCTCCGTCGGAATGTCTGATTCCTGAGGCGGACCGCGAAGATTCGGAGCTGCTGCGCGCACTGTCGTCGGTTCCGAACACGGTGCTGACGCCGCATGAGGATTGGACGTTTGAATTTGAATCGGCGAACGATTTGCTGACGCGTCATTTTCAGGTGCATTCGCTGCAGGGATTCGGCTGCGAGCCGTTTCGTGCGGGCGTGGGCGCGGCGGGTGGCGTGTTGCATTATGTGAAACAGGAATTGCGGCGCAACACCGATCACATCCGGCGATTGCAGGTGGTGAATCCCTCGGACTATATGCTGCTGGATGATTCGACCATTCAGAATCTTGACTTGGTAAGTACGCGCGGATCGGCGCGGCGCGGTACGGCCGTAACATTGCTGGGCGTACTGGATTCCACGCGTACGCCGATGGGCGGGCGGCTCATGCGCGAGTGGGTGCTGCGTCCGCTGGCCGATGTGGAGCAGATCGGCGCCCGGCATGACGCCGTGGATGCGTTTGTGAATGACTGGCGTTTGCTTGAAGAGGTGCGTGACCTGCTGGGCGGCGTGAAGGATATGGAGCGGCTGATTTCGCGGTTGAGCGCGGGCGGCGGCAATGGGCGCGACCTGCGTGCGGTGGCGTCCTCCCTCGCGGCGCTGCCGGCGATTCGGGAACGGCTGGCCGGCACGGCGGTCCCGCTGCTGGCGGACATTCGCGACGGTATTGAGCCGCTGCCCGACGTGGTGGCATGGATCGAGCGCGCGATTGTGGACGAACCGCCGATCACGATCAGGGAAGGCGGACTGCTGCGCAGGGGATATCATCAGGAACTCGATGAACTGCGCGAGGCGGCTTCGCAGGGCCGTCAGTGGCTGGCGGATTATCAGACGCGCGAGCAGGAGCGTACGGGCATCAAGTCGCTGAAGGTGCGGCACAATAAAGTGTTCGGTTACTACATCGAAATCACGAACAGTAATTTGAATCTGGCGCCGCAGGATTACATCCGCAAGCAGACGCTGGTGAATGCGGAACGGTTCATTACGCCCGAGTTGAAGGATTATGAAAATCGGATTCTCGGCGCGCAGGATCGGTCGGTGGATTTGGAGTATGAGCTGTTTCTGGAAGTGCGCGGCGCGGTGACGGCGCACATGGATTCCATTCAGCAGACGGCGGCACAGGTGGCGATGCTGGATGTGCTCGCAGCGCTGGCGGATCGGGCGCGGTCGCTGCGCTATACGCGTCCGGTGGTGAATGCCGGCACCACGCTGGTCATTCGCGATGGACGGCATCCCGTGATTGAGCAGATGGCCGATGCCGAACGCTTCGTGCCCAACGATACGCGGCTGGACACCGACCAGAACCAGCTGATCATCATCACCGGCCCGAACATGGCGGGAAAATCCACCTATATCCGGCAGGTGGCTCTGCTGGTGATTATGGCGCAGATGGGTTCGTTTGTGCCGGCGTATGAAGCGGAAGTCGGCGTGGTGGATCGCGTGTTTACCCGCGTGGGCGCGAGCGACGACCTGGCGCGTGGGCGCAGTACGTTCATGGTGGAAATGCAGGAGACCGCCAACATCCTCAACAATGCCACGCCGCGGAGTTTGATTGTGCTGGATGAAATCGGACGAGGTACGAGCACCTATGACGGCATCAGCATTGCGTGGGCGGTTGCGGAATATCTGCACGAGCACGAGGGCGTGAAAGCCAAGACGCTCTTCGCCACACACTATCACGAACTCACCGACTTGGCGCTGACCATGCGCGGCGTGAAGAATTACAACGTGCTTGTGCGGGAGAAAGACGACCACATTGCCTTTCTGCGCAAAATCGTGCCGGGGGGCGCGGATAAGAGTTACGGCATTCAGGTGGCGCGTCTGGCGGGATTGCCCGACCGGGTTATCGAGCGCGCCAAAGAAATTCTGGCCAATCTGGAAGACGAGGAATACAGCGAAAGCGGCCAGCCGCAAATCGCATTGAAGCGCGCTCGAAAAGAGAAATCGCCGGGTGGGCAGTTGAGCCTTTTTGATGGGTTTTGACCGGGTTCGGGTCTGCGATCACTGCCACAGTCTTCCGAGTGAGTCTGTTTTGCGGGGCGGGTGGGCAAAAGACGGGGGAAAACTTGTTTTTTTAGCTGTGCATGTTCAAAGCATTTGATAACGTGTCCGCCACTGGTACACCTAATGTAATGCGGTGTCGGAATACGAGATTTGCGGGGTGTTTGTTCGCTTATGACAGATGAAGCCCAGGAAGATAAATTGCTTGCCGCTGTTACCGGAGATACGGCGTATATCGTCGTTCGCGGAAGGGCCACCTTCAAAATCAGCCCGGCCTTTAAGCGGTTGTGTTCAACGCTGATGGAATCCGGGGTCCACCAGTTGATTCTGGATATGTCGGGCTGTCCGGGCATGGACAGCACGTTCATGGGAGTGATTGCCGGACAGTCGCTGAAGCTCGAAGGGGAGGGCGGCCGGGTGATGATGATCAACCTGTCGGCCTATCTTCGCGGGCTGATCGCCACGCTGGGACTCGATACGCTGGTTGAAGCCCATACCGCGGTACCTTCTCAGATCAACATGAAGGAAATCGCCGCGTTGTGTAAACCCGTGCCGACAGAGATTCCCGTATCCGGCAAGGACATCAGCGCCAGGACAATGTTGGATGCTCACGAAACGCTGGCCCGGCTGCTCCCCGAAAACGAAGAAAAATTCAAAGACGTGCTGAAATATCTGCGGGCGGAATTGTCTTCGCCGGATCAACCCTCCCCCTCCGGTGACGGCGAGGGTACGGTGAAGCCGTGACGGGGAATCTGATCACACTCTTTTTTTCGGCCGTGGCGCCGACGATCCTCCTGATTCTTTTTCTCCGAATGCTGAACCGTGTGCGGTTGCTTCGGCAGCGGTGCGCGGCCATGCTGCAGGAAAAGGAGCTGATTTTCGGTTTCGTGCATGATGTGGCCGAAGTGTTTGCCGATTCCGACAGCGTGGAGCTCTCCCAAATGCTTAAACGGGTGCTTTTTTACGCACTGCGCACGGTGCGGGCCAGTTCAGGGGCCATTTTTATGGTGGGAGCCGATGGCGAGACGCTTCGGGTGGCGGCGGTCTCCGGAATTCTGCCGCCGCTGGTTCCCGATGCCGGCATGGATTTGAACCAGGTGACGCGAAAAGCCGAACACATCGTTCAGCAGTTGAAAAGCCGGCAGATTCACCGCGGCGAGGGTTTGGTCGGCGAAGTGGCCGATTTGGGAACGGCCATGCTGGTGGAGGATGGCGAACGCGATGCCCGAATTCCTCAATACGAGGAGGATTTCCTGAAAATCCGCTCGCTGATGCTCATTCCCATGCGCTTTCATCAGGAAGTGCTCGGCGTGATGGTGGTAGCCAACCGGGTGGATGGTCACTCCTTTTGTGAGACCGACCTGAACATGCTTCAGGCCCTGGCTGATCAGGCCACCATATCCATTCATTTCGTCAAGTTGCGCGAGGAGCTGAATGAAAAGCAGCGCATTGATCATGATTTGAATGTGGCGCGGAGCATTCAGGCCTCGCTGCTTCCCAAGGAGCTTCCGCACATTCAGGGGCTGGAGCTTGCGGCCTTCAATTTTCCGGCTCAGGAAGTGGGTGGTGACTATTATGATGTGTTTGCCGTCGATGAGGATTGTTTGGGGATTGCCATTGCGGATGTTTCCGGCAAGGGCATCAGCGGCGCCATCATGACGGCCCTCTGCCGCAGCGTGTTGCGGGCTCAGGCGCGCGGCCGGCGGAGTCCGGCGGAAGTTTTGCATGATGTGAATCACATTATCGAAGAGGATGTGGCGGAGGATATGTTCATCACCATGCTGTATATGGTGCTGAACACGAAAACCTGGGAGTTGACCGTGGCCCGGGCCGGACATGAAAGGCCGCTGCTGATCGGCCGGGAAGATGAGGCGGTTACGGCGGTTCAGTCGACCGGCGCCGCCCTCGGTTTGGTGGCCCGGGAGGATTTTGATCGGCTGCTGAATGAAGTTCATGTGTCCTTGCAGGCCGGATCTGTTGTTATTGCCTATACGGATGGCGTGACTGAAGCGCTCAATGCGCAGCGGCAGGAGTGGGGGATTGACCGCTTTAAAGAGGCCATTCAGGTGGCTTCGCACGAAGGGGCGCACAGCGTTTTAAACAATGTCCGGCAGCGGCTGATGCGTTTTGTGGGCGAAACAGCCCAATATGACGATATGACAATGATTGCTTTACGCGTGATGCCTTTGTAGTTTATATAAACCAAAAACGTTGCTCGTGGAGGTATTCGAGAATGAAAGAGTGTGTGATTAATGTGGAAGAGCGGAATGGAGTATACATCCTGCATCTTGATGGGTCGCTGGATGCCTATTCTTTTCCGAATTTGGAGGCGCAGCTGAAGAATTTAAAAGAAAAGGAACACAACAAGGTGGTGTTGGATTGTTCCGGGCTCGATTATATTCACAGTGCGGCGCTGGGGGCTTTTATTGGGTTTGCCCGCATGTCGCGCGAGCGGAAGGGCGATCTCAAGTTGGTGAATCTCTCTCCAAAAATCTATAATATCGTTGAATTACTGGGTTTCCACAAGATTCTGGAGATACACAAGGACTTGGATCAGGCCGTCGCAAAATTCTCCTGAACACAGATAAAGAGGGGCGAACTCCATGAGCAATGCTGGAAAATCGGCGGATGAGTGTGGTGTGGTGATTTTGGAAATCCCGGCGCGATACAGTTTCCTTCGCATCGTGCGGCAGGCGGTTTCTGCTGTTTGCATGCATGCGGGAATTTCTGAATTTCGCGCAGCCGAACTGGAAATGGCGGTGGACGAAGTGTGTTCCCGCATCGTGGAATCCCGAACGGCGGGGCGCGCGGAGGGGCAGCCGATTCGGCTCAGTCTGATCCAGGAAGCCGACCGGGTCGTCGTGGAATTTACTTCGGTTTCATCGGATGTTGAGTTTAGCAGGGACCAAACCATTTCGGATGAAGCGATGAGCGCCAAGACAGATCCCGGTGATCTGCGGGCCTATGTGGTCAAGCGCTTTGTGGACACGATGGATGTCCAGCCGGGCAAAGGCCGCGATTACAGCTTGCGGCTGACCAAGATCCTGTAACGGGATTTCGGATAAGCACCACCGAATTGCAACCGGATTCAGCACGAAAAGCTGATTTTTCCGGTTGTTCTTATTACGAGGAATCATGAGTAAAAAGGAAAAATCCATGTCTTCAGAAGAAGAGGAAATGAAGCAGGAGTCGCCGGCCGACCAGGTTCCGGAAACGATCCCCGGGCAATCCCCCGAAACGCCGGCTTCCAGTGAATTCTCGCCGAAGGAGGCAGACGCTTCGGCGGTGGAGCAGCTTACACAGCAGCTTTTGCGCCTGCAGGCAGACTTTGATAATTTCCGAAAGCGTGTGACCCGGGAGCGCGCCGAGTGGTTTCAGCGGGCCAACCAGGAAATGATGGAGGAAATGCTTCCCGTGGTAGATCATTTCGAAATGGGATTGAAGACCGCTCGGGACGGCCGGATTGATGCCCCGGTGCAGGAAGGATTTAAGCTTGTATACGATCAGCTGATAAACCTGCTGACCAAGTTTAACCTGAAAGCGGTGGATGCGATCGGCGAAACCTTTGATCCGCATCGGCATGAAGCGGTAACATATATTCCTTCGGAGACGGTCGAAGAGGGAAAAATCATCGAACAAATCCGGCGCGGCTATCTGCTGGGGGATAAGTTGCTGCGTCCGGCCCAGGTGGTGGTGTCCATGGGGAGCACGCCGAAACAGGCCTGAGGAGGAACGGAATGTCATCGGGTAAAAGGGATTTTTACGAAGTACTGGGCATCGAACGTAACGCCACGGCGGAAGAAATAAAAAAAGCCTACCGCAAAATGGCCGTTAAGTATCATCCGGATAAAAATCCGGGTGATCAGAAGGCGGAGGAGCAGTTTAAAGAAATTTCCGAAGCCTACGAAGTGCTCAGTGATCCGCGTAAGAAGCAGCAATATGATCAGTTCGGGCATGCCGCCTTTTCAAAGGGCGGTGGAATGGGCGGCGGCTTCAGTTCGGCGCATGGCATTGATTTGGAGGAGGCCCTCCGAACCTTTATGGGCGCATTCGGCGGAGGCGGAAGCATCTTCGAGGATTTTTTTGGCGGCGGCGGGCGCGGCGGCGGGCGCGGCGGGCGGACCGGACCTGTTCGCGGCGCGGATATGCGCTATGATCTCGAAATTGATTTTGAAGATGCCGTGCTGGGCGCTCAGAGTGAAATTTCTTTTCTGGCCATGCGCGAATGCGATGCGTGCAACGGCTCCGGCGTAGAGCCGGGAACGCGCAAGGAAACGTGTCGGCATTGCAACGGAAGCGGTGTCGTCGAAACCTCCAATGGATTTTTCCACATGCGTCAGGCGTGCCCTTCGTGCGGCGGAGCCGGTGAAGTGATTCAGACGCCCTGCCGCGCCTGCAAAGGAGCCGGGCGTATTAAGGAGCGCCGTAAGCTGACGATCACGATCCCGTCCGGCGTGGAAACCGGGTCGCGGCTGCGTGTGGCAGGCAAGGGAGAGGGCGGCGCCCACGGCGGTCCCGCGGGTGATCTGTATGTCATTCTGCATGTGCGCGCCCATACGCTTTTCAAACGTTTGGACGACGACATTTTCTGCGAAATTCCCATTCCGCTGGATGTGGCGGCACTGGGGGGCGCGGTGCGCGTTCCGACCATTCACGGGTATGCCAGCCTGAAAATTCCTGCAGGCACAGAGAACGGCAAAGTGTTTCGGTTGCGCGGCAAGGGGATTACCAATCCGCGGGGACACACCAAAGGGGATCATCATGTGCGCGTGATGGTGGAGGTGCCGGTGAAGCTCAACAGCGCGCAGAGAAAAAAACTGCAGGACATCGCTGAAGCCATCACGCCGGAACAGTATCCCGCCAATCAGGACTTTTACCGCCAGGCGGATAAATTCTATGAGCGAAAAGGCGGGAGCAACGTGGCGGAAGATTAAATGCCGCGCGATGGGGGAAGGAGTTGTTTCATGACGGCACGAATACTGGACGGCAATCAGATTGCGCAGGAAATGCGCGAAGAAATCCGGCTGCGGGTGGAACAACTCAAGGCGCACGGTACGACGCCGGGCCTGGGTGTGCTGCTGGTGGGTGATGATCCGGCCTCGCGCTCCTATGTGACCGCCAAGGAAAAAGCCTGCGAAAAGGCGGGCATGTATTCGTTGGAAATCCGGCTTCCCGCAGCGGCCCGACAGTCCGAGATTCTTGCGGTGGTGAATGATTTTAACAGCAATCCGCGCATTCATGGCATTTTGGTGCAGCTGCCTCTGCCGGATGCGCGCATGGAACAGACCGTGCTGGAGGCGATTGATCCCGCTAAGGATGTGGACGGTTTTCATCCGGTGAGTGTCGGGAAAATGATGCTCGGCCTGCCGACGTTTCTGCCCTGTACGCCGCACGGCATTTTGCACATTCTGAAACGTTCAGGTATTGAAACAGCCGGTCGGCATGCAGTGATTGTCGGTCGGAGCAATATCGTGGGACGTCCGCTGGCGAACATGCTCTCGCAGAAAAACGCGCTGGGTGATGCCACGGTGACGATCTGCCACACCCGTACGCGGAACATGGCAGACTTCACAAAATCGGCGGATATTCTGATTGCAGCGGCGGGCCGTCCGAATACCATCACAGCCGATATGGTCCGCGAGGGCGCCGTGGTGATTGATGTGGGTGTTAACCGGATGGAGGACGCCTCCAGAGAGCGCGGGTACCGGTTGGTGGGAGATGTGGATTTTGAGGCGGTCAGGGAAAAGGCCGCGGCCATCACGCCGGTGCCGGGAGGCGTGGGCCCGATGACCATTACCATGCTGCTCTACAATACGGTGGAATCAGCAGGCCGGGTCCGGCCGCAGAGTGCCAACAGCTGACGGAAAAAACACTGTGAATATATTAACACGCTACATCACTCGGGATTATCTGGTCACCTTTCTGATGACCATTCTGGTTTTCACGTTTGTGATGTGTGTCGGAACGGTGATTAAAGCGATCGATTTGATTTCGCGCGGGGTGTCGATCCTTGTATTCCTGCAGGTGTTTGCCGCGAACATTCCGTTCATCCTTTCGTTCACCATTCCCATGAGTTCGCTCACCACGGTGCTGCTGCTTTTCAGTCGCCTCTCGCTGGATGGGGAAATCACCGCGATGAAGGCGTCCGGTCTGACGATGTGGCAGATTGTATCCGGCCCGGTGATGGTGTCCATTTTGCTCTCGCTGTTCTGTGTGTATTTGAACAGCTATGCGGCGCCGAACAGCCATTTTGAAAACCGGCGTATCTTGCGCACGGTGGGGGTGGAAGAGCCTGTGAATTTGCTGGAGGAGGGGCGGTTCGTGAAGGACTTTCCCGGCCTGATGATTTACGTCGGAAAAAAAGACGGAAACACCGTGGAAGATATTGTGGTGTACGAGACGGGCGATGAAGGGGCGGTGCGCAGTGTGCGCGCAAAGAGCGGAACCATTACCAGCGATGTGACAAACCGGGCGCTGCTGGTGGAGCTTTTTGATGTCCGCATTGATCAGCCCAGCAAAGAGGATCCGATGGATCTTTCCAAGTCGCGCCAGGTAATCGCCAAGCGGTATCCGGTGCGGTTGGACTTTTCGGAGATTTGGGACGACGCGAATATCCAGAAAAAAGTGCCCGACATGACGATGACCGAGCTGGTTTCTTCCATACGCAATGTCCGGCAGGCGTACCCGGATTTAAGTGAAGAGGAATTACTGCACCAAAAAATGAAAATGGTGGTTTCGGCCAATGAACGGCTGGCTCTTTCGCTTTCGTGTTTCGCCTTTACGATTCTGGGGGTTCCGCTGGGCATGAAGTCGCGCCGCAAGGAATCTTCGGTGGGGGTGCTGGTCAGCCTGGGGGTGGTGTTCCTCTTTTATTTGTTCATCATCATCGCCGACTCGCTGATCAACAAGCCGCAGGTTCATCCGGATTTGATCATTTGGTGTCCGGTGGTCATTGCCGAAGCCATCGGATTTTTCCTGATCAAAAAAATGAATTAAGCGGTCTGTTTTACGGTCCGGCCCTCCTCATTTTGTATTTTTCGGGGCGAATCCCGTCAAGGCCACACGATCTTGCGTTGTTGTGAATAACTTGGCGCAAAAAACTCCACATCTTGTGGCATTTTCGATGCTAGCTCATAAGGAACCAGCGCATAACCATTGAGGATGGGAGTGGAGACGGATGAATAGTTTTCAAGGAAAATCCCGGAAAGCCTGGGCGCAATATGCGAGCCTCTTACAGCAACAATACGCCGAAGCTTTGCAGCAGGATGATCTGCCCACCTTGATCGAGTGTTGCGGCGGGTTGAGCATCGCCTATTCGTCCATGGAGTGTAATCCGTTGGCAGACCGATGGATGGATGAATATCTCAACCTCCTTGAGCGGATTGATCCCGGGATTCGTAAACGCGTGCAGACCATTCGCGATATCCTGCCGCAATGAGGCGCATGGCACCGCCGATGCTCCATTGCAGGCGTTATGATAAACGGAATGCCCATACCCACCCCGGCGTCTATGCTTGCCCGCTGGCAGGAAGAATATGCCGCCGCGTATCGCGAAAATCGGGTGGAGGACCAGGTGAAAAATGCCGGACGCCTCTACCGGTTTTATGCGGCCATCGGACAATCCGCACTGGCGCGAAAATGGACCGAGGAGTATATTCGCTGCTGGTCGCGCCGCAATGATCCGCCGCCTTCGGACGGGCAAGCCCCGGTCTCGCCGGTTACGGATCCCTGTGGCGTGGCATTGACGCTGTAGGCCCGTGCGTATCGGCCGGGCCCGGCGGGAAAGCGAGGGCCTTGCGTTATGCCGTTTGACGTCGTGGTGATTGGCAACATCGGAATCGACACCAATGTCTATTTTCCATACGGCGACTATTCGCCCGATTTGGAATCCGCCTTCACTGAAAACATGGATTACATCGGTCAGGCCGGCGGGTACACTGCCCGCGGCTATGCGCGGCTGGGGTACTCCACCGCCTTTGTCGGCTATGTGGGCGATGATTGTCTGGGCCGCTTCATTCGGGAGCAATTAAATAAGGATGGTATCAACACCGAGGCCCTCTTTTTAGATCCCGCCGGGACCTGTCGCAGCATCAACATGATGAGGAACGATGGAAGGCGGAAGAATTTCTACGATGCCAAATCGCACATGACGCTTCGGCCTGATATGGCGCGCTGCAAAGCCGTGCTGCGCGGGGCGCGTCTTGCGCATGTACACCTGCCCAACTGGGCGAGAAACCTGCTGCCGATGCTGCGGGAGAACGGCACCTTCACGGCGTGCGATTTGCAGGACGTTGTTGATCCGAACGATGAGTATCGCCGCGATTTTGTGCAGCATTCCGATGCGCTGTTTTTTTCGTCCGTGAATCACGCCGATCCCGAACCGCTGATGCGTGCCTTTCAGCAGCGGGGGACGGCGCGTTTACTGGTGTCCGGGATGGGGGCCGAGGGCTGTGCGCTGAGTGTGGATGGACACCTCCGGCGCTTTCCTCCCGTGAAAATGGACTGCGCCGTCGTGGATACCAACGGCGCGGGCGACGGATTGGCCGTGGGGTTTTTATCCGGCTATGTGCTGGAAGGATTGAGCCCGGAAGAATCCATTCGGCGCGGCCAAACAGTCGCCCGCTTCACCTGTGCGCAGAAGGCCGACACCGACCACCTCATTACGCGCGCCGAGCTGGATGCTCTTACCCAGCGCTCCTGATGTGCGGAACATTTATTCGCTGTTTCATAAAAAACCGGGGTTGACAAACTTTCTCCACTAAATTACAAACTAGAACATATCTAGAACACAATCTGAACGAAGGGAGGCGTTATGACATGGGTTCATCGGCCGGTATTTCGCGTGGCACAGGTCATTGGTTGGATTGTGGGTGTGCTTGCATTGTGGGGTGCGGAACCTTGCCGAGCCAATTTTCTCTCCAATCCGGGCTTTGAAGCCGGGCTAGTCAACGGCTCTCTCAGCAATGTGGTGTCCTGGGGCATTCCATCCTATGTCAACTGGCCGAATGCCGGCGAAATTGTACAGGATGCTTCAAAAGCTCATTCGGGCTCCTGTTTCATGAAGATGAACACAGTCGGAAAATATCATCAAAGCATTTCTCAAAACGTGCATCAAAGCGATGCCCTGAAGAGCGGGTGTGTGTATCAGGTGAGCGGCTGGATCAAGACCCCGGATGGAGCGGATCGCTTCCGTTCTGATCGCGGGCGCGTGGCCATTCAGGTGGGACTGCTTTCGGGCGGCGGCTGGGTTACTTTTCTGTGGGCATCGTTCTCCACGCGCGAGTTGGATGGCGCAACCGGTGTCAGCACCAATTGGATGAAATTCTCTACGCCGCCCATGGTGATGCTGGGCGGTATTGAATACGCGAGTATAACTTGTGCCTATTTATCCGGCAGCCCGGCCGACACCAACACCGCCGGAGTGGTATATTTCGATGATATCAGTTATGAAGAAGTGGATATCCCCGTGGCCGGAGCCATAAAGAACCCGGGATTCGAAATGCTGCCTGCCCGCGAATATACGAATTACAGCGTCCCGCCACTGTGGATGGAATACGGAAATGCGTTTGGCGTTACGACGAACTTTGTCCGGAGTGGGCTTTCCTCGCTGCAAATCTGGTATCAGGAAAATCTGGTGGGGCAGGATTTCCCGGTCACTCCCGGAACTCGGTATGAAGTTTCGGGGTATGTGGCCAACCCGTCGTCGACAGGCTTAATCTTAACCAATGAGGCGTTTGGATGCCTGCTGATTGATTATCTTAATGCAGCCGGAGCGAAGATCGGCGATGGGTGTGTCAGTCAGCACTTCACGAAAAACAGCCCGAAAGATCAATGGATCCCCCTGACCGCTTCGGGGGTGGCGCCCTCCGGTGCCGTGACGGCGCGGGTCTACTGCGCTGTGCTGAAAGATCCGAATTATCCCGCCTATGCTTCCGGGTCTTTGTTTTTCGATGACCTCACGCAGCGCGTGGTTTCTGCCGAGGGAACCATGTCCGGCGAATTGCACAATCCGGGTTTTGAGGACGGCGTCACAGGCAATGCCTTCCATCTCTCGGGCACCGATGATTTGCCGAATTGGACCTGGGCCGGCGGGGACAATGCCGGGTTTATTGTTTCCCAATACGCACAGTCAGGCGCCCAATCGCTCGCGCTGACCTGGCCGGGCAACTACATGCTGCAGGACTTCACGGCAGACCCCGGCGCGAAGTATGTTGTCTCCGGCTATATGTTCACGCCTTCGGGATCATCGCAATTCAGCAGCGATGGTTTTTCCTACGGACAAATCAGCGTGGCGTTTTATGTGGACGGCTCTCCGAATCCCGCAGAGGGCCATCTCTACATCACCGAACATTTCACCACGGAGAGTCCCGCCGATACCTGGGTCTACTTTTGCGTGACCAGTACCGTGCCGGTTCCGGCCGACCCCATGAGTGCCGTTGTCGGCCGCGTGGGCTGCACCATCTTCTCGGAAGATATCGGAGCGGACTCGCAACTGGGCGGCGTCATTTTCTTTGACAGTTTGAGTGTCACTCGCCTTTCCACCGACACCCCTTCAACCTATGCGGATTGGCAGGTTGCCTTTTTCGGCGCCACGAATGCCGCGCTGTCCGGACTGGAGGAGGATTACGATCACGACGGGTTCAGCAACGGCTCGGAATTTATCGCCGGAACCGATCCGACCAGCACACAGTCACAGTTGCAGCTTTCCTCGGCACTCCGGTCTCAGACTCAGACGGTCGTATTGAGCTGGCCGAGTGCGGCGGGCCGCTATTACCGAATCCTGGGCACGGCCAGTCCATCCATCACGGGATTCTCGCAGGTCGTTTCCAACCTGGCGGCCACCCCGCCGCTCAACGTGTACACGGCTGCGCCGCCGGCCTCACCGTATTTTTACCGGATCGAAGTCAGTACCAATTCCTTCTGA
>CAZISY010000045.1:12036-27556 GCA_964542025.1 uncultured Verrucomicrobiota bacterium | reverse complement strand
ATATCCATGTATCCATCGCCATCGCCATCCGCATTGTTAAGCGCAGCCTTGAACTCAAACTCGATGCCATCCGGCACCCCGTCCGAATCCGTATCTTTCACTCCGGGATTACCCTTAACGTCTACTCGGATTTCCACGCCATCCGGCAACCCGTCGCCATCGGTATCCGCCAGTTTCGGGTCGGACCCAACGCTAAGCACTTCGTCGCCATCCTTAATACCGTCACCATCGGTGTCTGCCAGGGTCGGATCACTATCCACAGCAGATTCGTTGTACTCCTCAAGGTCATTAAGCCCGTCTCCATCCGAATCTGTATATCCGCGAACGCCACCCAGCCCGGCCCGGGTTAACACGCCAAAATTCACCCATTCCCAGGCATCCGGCAAGCCGTCACTATCGGTGTCCACATCGTGGATCTTAATATTCATAGCCGTTCGGCTCTTCGTAACATCGATCAGAGCCGGTTTGTATTCCTCGTCCCCGGAAGTCAAATACCCGTACGATTCGAAATGGTCCCAACGGAAATTCCCATTCAAATCGATAAAGGCCACGATATAGTAATGCCCTGAAGGCAGCGCACGGAGAGCATAGGGGGTAACCGATGCGCTCAACGGCGCATTGGTAGCCACCACCTTGGGCACTCGTGTCAATTGGTACATATCTCCGCTGAACCCATCGGATTTGCTGGCAGCCACGACGACATTTACATCCTTGGCTTTTCCGAAATAGAAAACATCACCGCGTACCGCGAACGGACCGCCCGACGCCTCACTGAGGCTCACAGTGAAGCTGGCTTGTGCTGACCATGCGCTCCAGCCCGTCACCGGATTAAACGCACGAATGCGCCAGCGATACGTTCCCGCCGTCAGCGTTTCGCAGCCATAGAACAGGTATGGGCTGATTTCTGCTGTTCCGCTGCCGTTGATGTACGGCATGACCATTTGCGGAAGCGACCATATCACTGTTCCTGAGCTATTCATCAATTCGAACCCGTACAGGGTGGCATTGGTATTGATGTTAAACCGGAACGTTGGATGTCCGCTTGCCACAAACGTCCCAGCCGGACTCTGCGCCTCCGGCGCGGGCAGAGAGGATGGATAACTCATGCTGAAGCTTCCAGACGACACATGAGGGGCACTATTGCTGGTGTTTACATACCAGAAATAGCCGGAATTATAAGGCATGCCGAATATACCTGCCGCCTGGAAATCACATTCCGTGACAAAGGTGCGCTCCACCCACTTGCTGAAAATTCGCGTCCCTCCCGCCGAATTGATCACCAGTTGATAGGTGCTGACACCGGCAACCGCATCCCAGGAAATCCGCGGATACCCCTGAACTTGCCGTTGCAGCCCCACACGAACCCCGGTCAAGCTGCCGTTACGCAGGTTGATGGGCTGAACATCCGGTTTTCCGGCATACTCGCCGGCATCATACGTTCCATCTCCGTCCGCATCCACGAAGACAAACAACCAGTTGTCACCCTGCCGCAGTTTTCCGTAATCGAAGGTTTGCGCCGTGATTTCCAACGGATAGGTAGCACCCACGATTTCCTGCCAGGCGAGCTGGATGGTGGCACCCTCGTTCAAACGGTTGCTGGAGACATTTACATACCAATCCCCGTTGTCGTAGTTGATGGTTCCGGTCGCCTCGTTTGGTCCTGTCAATGTTCCATCTCCCGAATCGGTCATCTGGAACGGATTGAATGGATCAGAAAACGTAATCCGCACACTCCCCGCTTGAATCGTGCGGCTGCCGGTTTTCGGAATATTTCCACTGTAATCCCGACGCTTCTCATCATTCGCCGTAAGGGTGTAAACATTGTCCTGCGATCGCGACACATTCGCGATGCCCAGTTTGGTCTTTGCTATCGGAGTGCCGGCCATATCAATGTTGTCGTAGACCCAAAGCGTTATTGTTCCGGACAATTGGCTCTCCTTGGCCAAGAGCAGCACATCCAGAGAGGGGTGAGGATAAAGCCCGGCATCATCAGGATCCGTACCGTTCAGATACTCTGACAGGTTATCCCACGCATCATGGTCCGAATCCAGATTGGCATCATAGAGCATCGGATTCAGAACCGTCGGATACTGCTGTTCCCAATCATCCGGCATGCCGTCTCCATCCGAATCCCCATCCATGCGGAGAATTGACAGATACTTGTTAAGGACATAATCCACATAGCCATTCAGTGAACCGGCATGAATCCAACGACTTTCCCAGTCGCTCAGAAACTCCGTCCGCTGAACAAAATCTTCAACCTGCCCATACTGATCGTCATTGATCGTCCACCGCTTACCGGAAGCGCTCGGAGATTGAGCCGTACTGTCATCGAAGCGATAATAGGCAATCAGATTGGTTTCCGTGCCGCTGGGAGCCGTTTTCCAGTTCGGCGCCTGCGCGGTATTCCAAATGCGCACCTCGTCGATGGCTCCCAGGAACTGCTCGCCTATACGCTGCACGGGCCAGGTCAGATAATTGAACGTCGGCACTGCGGCATTCAATTCCCGATCCACTTGCTCTCCGTTCACATAGAGTTTCAAATCCCGGGTTGAGGCTTCATAGGTACAGGCCACATGCGACCAATTGGTGATCAGCATTTGCGATGGAGCGGTCGGCAAAACACCCCCTGCGACCTGTACGGACGTAGTGGATGTAACAAATTTCGCGTACGGGCGCATGTTCGCATCCAACCCCAGCGCAAACGTTCCATTTTCGCTGCCGTCTGCCCGCAAACGACGCAAAATGTATCCGCCCTTACCCTTCATCGCATCCATCGGCGCCACCCAGGCTTCCACCGCAAAACTGTTCAGATTAAAGCGCGGCTGAACCGGGCACTCCATGTAGTCGTCTATCGTGCCATTGGTGAATGAAAGGGCCCGTTGAATATAGGGGCTCATCGAATCAGCCGGACTGAAGAACATCTGCTCTTTCTCATAAGCATCCCCGAGTCCGTCGTCATCGGTATCCGGCAGTGTGGGATCGCTGTTTGAGGTGAACTCATCAATATTCACCAAACCGTCGTCATCAAAGTCTGCGAGCGTGTCGGGCGGATTGTTGGACGATACGTCACTCCGCGGATTCGTCAACACTTTGTACTCGTAGTAGTTGTTTAGGGTATCACCATCCTCGTCATTCTTGATGCCGAAATCAGCATTGAGGTGGCCAATACCGTTTGTATCCGGATGCGGCGTGACGCTTCCGACTTCCTGTTCGTAGTAATCCGACCAGGCCGATCCATACCACACCGCGGCAGGATCAGCCACGGAGTAATCGCCACGCTTGATCACATCATCGCCATTGACGGTGAGCGACATATCAAACTTCATTCCGGTAAGCGGGCGGTCGTACGTGGCATTATAATTTACGGGCCCTTCAATAAGATAGACATTGGTTCCGTTGTTCGTTCGGAGATAGATACTGTTCCGCCCCCGTTTCAGTAGGCTGGCCAGCTGCACGAAGTTCTCATCATTATCCGGCTGGTAGCTCTCTCCGTTTACGTAAAGATTGTACTGCTCTACCTGGAAAAGCTTCAGCACCATAGATGCAGAAACAATGTCATCTTTTAGATAAACGTACCGGAAGAACGCCGAGTAATGTCCGTCGTAAGATACGGAATCATCCTTGGTCGACAGATATTTTTCATCCTCCCACCAACTCACCCCTCCGCCGCCAACCGAACCATACACCACAAAGTCGCGATAATACCAAATGCCCACCACGGGAGCCTGGTCGTAAAGCCCGGAATCACCCCCGGGCATATTCAGCCAGATATCCTCATTGGAGTCGTACAGCTTACTGCCGTTGCTGTCATTATACATAATGTCATGGTTGAACCCGTAGGTTTGATCAGGGGTGAACCAGTCATTGGCATCGGCATACATCTGCACATCGTTGGTTTCATTGTACTGTCCCTGGCCCCAATAGGTATCCCGAATGGTATCATTCGTTGTTGGCTCCGGATCAATATCCTTCCATACGTTGTACATGATAATCGGTTCGTCATTCGTCGTTAAGGTCGTCTGCCAATAATAATACAGGCGGGTATTTATTCCCTTTGTGCCATCGTCCGTACCCCAACCGCGCGAAAACGTCACCGGATAATCAGTTACTTTTCCGGGCTGCGTCACATGATAAGGTCCTGTGTTGTTGTCTTTCGGATAGGCGTTGAGCCCGTGCATTTCCACCCACCATTCAGGGAGCCCGTCGCCGTCGGCATCATCCAATCCGGTCGCCCGATATGCCTCATTGGAGGAAACCGGAGCGGTCAGGTAGTAAGCTTCCTGATTCAGACAGGCAAAGTCCTCAATATGACTTCCGGCATCGTCAAAGCGATAATAGGCTACCAGGGGTTGTCCATATTCATAACTCGGTACATACGCCTCCATCCAGGCCTTATCATGAGCTCCCACGGAGTAGAACAAATCATTATAGCGTGCCGGATGATACGTGGCCGGCATGACAGGCTCATACTGTCCGACGTACCCCGGAGCGGGATAGAACTTATCATACCAGTCCGCAATTTCCTCTGCCGACCTCACGCGATTCCAAACACGGAACTCATCCAGATACCCGTCGCTGAAATTCAGACCCATAAATGCCCGACCGGATTCATTGTACATCGTATAATCCGTTTGCTGGGCAACAAGCAGGGATCCGTTTCGGTAGATATCGATGGAATGGTCTCCCGGCGTCCACACCAACGCCAAATGAACCCAGCGCCCGCGCGGCAGCGGAACCGCATTGTCACCGTTAAACATTGGGCCGCCCACTTCTACTCTGGTCGTACCGTTTGCCTTGAAAACCTGCCCGTAGGGCGTTCCGTTATACAGCGAAAAGCGGACATTGTCCCCGTCGGTTCCCTGATACTCAAAGAACGTTCCATTCAGATCGCTGCCCATTTGGAACCAAAGTTCCACTGTCCAGCCATTGGTACTCATGAAGCTGAATCGCTCCCGATCGGGCAGTTCGATTCCTCCCTGCACCACAGCCGCCAGGTCCAAACTGCGGGGAATTGCAGTATTGCGGTATTTTTTCAGCGGATGAAATACGCTCATGGGATGGGTCGGATCGGTCATTTTATCCACTTCCAGCCCGTCCCCCACGCCGTCGTTGTCCGTATCGAATTTACCGGGATTGGTCTTGTAGTGTGTTTCTTCCTGTTGGTTAGGCAGTCCGTCGCCATCGCTGTCGATCCCTGAATCTTTCCCGTTTCCGAAACTTGACTCATTGGTCGGATCAGTTCCCGCACGATATTCAGCGCCATTGGACAGGCCATCTCCATCGAAGTCGCCATCCGGCGTCTCATTCAGATCCCCGAAGTAATAGTACTCCCACCAGTCCGGCATGCCATCATTATCACTGTCTTCCTCAATCAGTGGCAGTGTGGTGTTTGCTACAAAATGGGCGTTCGAAGAGAGTATCGTGGCACCGTTAAACCAATCGGTACCCCAATCCCGCTCAAAGAGCGAATCAAAGTCCTGAATTTGACCCACCGAGTACCGATTCATATCCGTCCCGCGGCTTGTTCCGGTGAATGGATCAACCATGAAGCTCGTGTCGTCATCAAATCGGTAGTAGGCTGTTAGTCCGCCCTCGTTACCAACCAGCGCCGGATACATGGAAGCCAGAATGTTGGAGGCCGACCGGGCCACGGACCAGATGCGAATCTCATCCACCATGCCGGCCAAATCGCTGCCGATAACTCCATATGATCGACCCACCTCCATAGAGGCCGGTTTGAAAGAGGAGATGGCTTTTGAAGCCTCCAGCTTACCATTTACGTAAAGCGAAAGCAGTTTGTTCGAGTTCACGTCGTAAACCAGTGCCAGGTGAGTCCACTTGGCCGGCGCAACGGCCACCGTTCCGGTACTCTGCGCAACGAGTGCCCAGTTGTCGGAGTCTTTGGCCACCCATCCGTAGGCATAAAGCGCACCGTTACTGGGGAGCAATCCGAGTTCGTAATTCACGCCATCATCACAGACATAGCGCCCGACAAGCACACCGCCATCTGCATCAGCGGTATCAGGATTCACCCATCCCTCAACCGTCCAGGAGGCTGACAGCGCAAGTCGCGGTTGATCCGGTAACACAATCGGAAATTCATCACCGCTGAGCGCCATGGCCATCGAATTTGTCGGAAACAGTGAATGTACCGGCGACGAATAATTCGCCACTTCCTGTCCATCCGGAATATTATCGTCGTCCGTATCCGGCAAACCGGGATGCGATTTGATTAACTGTTCTCTGGCATTATCCAGGGTATCCCCATCCGAATCCAGGACAGCATCATTCTCAACTCCAAAAGTCATCACCTGCAGCGGATCGGTTCCTGCATAGTATTCGTAGAGGTTTTTCAGGCCGTCACTATCCTCGTCAGCGTTGGCATCATCCACTTTGTAGGCGGTTTCAAACCAATCGGGCATGCCGTCGAAATCGGAATCCCCGGTCATCTGGGCGTAATTTGAGTCCACGTAGACCGAGCCGCCCGCCAGAAGTGCGGAGGAGCGCCAGCCGAAAACGTTATCATTCGCCACGGCCATATCCTGCGCATAGGAACCGCCACCGAGTTGTCCGCCGTCATCCATGCGGAAATAGGCCACGAGGCCGCCCATGCCGCTGAGCGCCTTGGCGGCGTTGAGACGCCCCCCGGTGACGGATTTGCCTTCCATGCCGTTGACCGCGTCCACGCCATTCATGATTGCTGCTTTGATATCGGCATAGCCCATGGCATCATTCATGGACTTGACGAGCGCAGCCACACCGGCGACGTGCGGACAGGCCATTGAAGTCCCAGATTTCGTACCATAGGAATCACCCGGAATGGTGCTGAGAATGGAGGAACCCGGTGCCATGAGGTCACAACTTTCCGCGCCATAATTGCTCCAGAACGGTACAGCATCGTTGTGGTCGGAAGCGCCCACGCTGATGATGTTGGGCAGGTCGTATCCGGCGGGCGTGAAGGGCCAGGGATACTCATCCATGTCAATACCGTAGTTGCCCGCTGCCGCCACAAAGAGGTGCCCCTGCTCGCCGGCAGCCTTGATAGCATCATATTCTGACTGCAGGAAACCTAAACCACCATAGCTGTTGTTGCTGATTTTGGCCCCCATTTTCAGGGCGTACTCGATGGCACGCAGCTCGTCGGAAACGAAGCCGCCGCCTCCGGCACTGAGGAACTTGAGCGCCATAATGCGCACGTTCCAATTGACACCGGCCACGCCGATTCCGTTGTTGCCCACACCGCCGATGGTTCCGGCGCAATGGGTTCCGTGCGAATTGTCGTCCATCGGATCGCCATCTTCGTTGTAGAAGTCGTATCCATAGTAATCATCCACGAAACCGTTGTTGTCGTCATCGATTCCATTGTCTGGTACTTCGTCCTCATTGGTCCACATGTTGGCGGCCAAATCGGTATGTTCATAGTCCACGCCGGAATCAATGACGGCCACAACTACATCGCGGGACCCAATGGTTTTATCCCAGGCTTCCGAAGCACTGATATCCGCGCCGGGGATTCCTCCGCTTTGTCCGGTGTTGTTGAGACCCCACAGGCTGCCGAAGAGCGCGTCATTGGGCAGGCGGCTCATCTGGCGCCGGAGGTTGAGCTCGGCATATTCGACGCCGTTGTTCGCCTGAAAATCGGTGAGTTTATCTTGGAGCGGGGTGCCGTCCTGAACCTCCACGAGATCCACTCCGATAAAGTCGTAGTGCCGCAGTGAGCGTGTGCCCAGATGTTGCATCAGCGCCATGCGTGCCTTGGAGGAAAGCGACGGGTTAAATTTCACGAGCATCTGGTTTTCGGCATATTCGATGTCGGCGTCATTGGCGTCCTCCACGGAACCGATCCAGCCAATGGAGCTATTGGTCGGGGCGCCATTTTCGCCGATGTCATAGCCGCCTGCCTTGCCGCTTCCCGTCGCACGATAATTGTTGTAAAGCGCGATGTTATCCAGCGCCGCACCCCAAATTTTCACCTCATCCACCAAGCCGGCGAAATTTTCACCGATGCGCAGGTCCGCCGGGGTTTTTCCGCCAATGGGTGAAGGCTTTCTGGAGGCAGCCAGAAGCCTGCTGTTGTCCGCCACGGGCATGCCATTAACGAAAAGGGTCAGCAGATTGCTTTCGCTGTTGAAGCGGGCGGCGACATGGGCCCACTGGCCGGTAAGCACGAGGTAATCGCCAAAATAAGCGGCATCGGCGGCGCCACCCACCCGCGTTTCGGGCTGAACGGCTCCGGTGTGGTCGGTTCCAATATAGGCGGCATAGGGATACAGGAAGCCACTGGAAGCCTCAACACCCAGATGATAATTCACCAGTTCCCCACCCGCCGCAGCCGTCTGCACCTGACGCCAGATGATGCTGCCATCCTGCACGGTCTGCGGGAAAATCCAGGCTTCGAGGGTCCAGTCCTCGAGCGCATACTTGCCGGGGGTTCCGTTGGTCTGCAGCGTCAGGTACTGTCCTGTTCCGGTTTGCACCGAATAACGGTTCATCTGCGGATTGGACGGAACGTTGTTGTTCTGGAGGGCGGTGGCCGGATCACTGACCGGCCAGTCGCACATATCACGCACCGGATTGCCAAAGATTTCGTCGGCATCGCTGGTGCCGTCACCATCGGTGTCCTCATAACGCGGATCGGAGAAGTAGGTCTGTTCCTGCAGCAACGTCAGCAGAGCCGGGGTTCCCAGACGCTGAGCATCCAGTGTGCTGCCATAGCTGTATTTCTTTGTCGGGTCGGTTTTTCCCATGAACTCGTAAAGGTTACTAAGGCCGTCACCGTCTCCATCCGCATTCGGGTCTGTAATCTGATACAGACTCTTCCACCAGTCCGGAAGATATTCGCCATCGGCGAGTTGCTCATCATAAAAAGCTGTTGGCGGCACTTCGCGGCTCAGCCAGGCGATCAGGCCGCCCGCCCCATATTTGATGCCGTAGGTGGCCGGATTCAGCACATAGGACCGACTTGTGCTGTCGGTGACCCGGTTCAGCGGATGGGCAAAATCCTCGACGGTCTGGCCTCCGTCATCAAAACGGAAGCTGCGCAGCAGACCAGAGGCCGACGCCGCATCCAACAGCAACATGCGCGAAGCGTCATTTTCCGGCAGCGAGCGTGCTGTGCTCCAAATGCGCACGTTATCCATATAGGTTTTCCCAGTAAAACCGGCCCCCGCGGTGATAGCCAAGCTAACCACACCCGTCCCGTTTACCGGTGTCCAGCTCTCTTCCGGCCAAGCCTCACGATAAAGAATCGTGCCATTCACATACAGGCTCAGTGAGCGGGCGCTCGAATCCCATGAGGCGGACAAGTGGGCCCACTCCAGATTACTCAAGGTGCCCGCATCGGCGATCACCCGCTTGGTATTGGTGCTCACACCCTGCTGATAATCAAACTCGGCATAGGGCTGTCCATTATCAATACCCAATTCAAAGGCACACTTGCCTTCTACATATTTTCCGATCAACACCCCCTGCTGCATGTTGATGTTGTCAGAGAAGAACCACGTTTCGATCGTCCAGTCCGTCATGGCCGTTGAGGGGTTGTCTATCGCCCCGTCCGGAACCACCACTCCATCCGTCGGAAACTTATCGCATGTGATGTTGAAGCTGTAGCCCGTCGGGGAATAGCTGCCCATGCTGTATAGCGGGCTGGTCGGCGGGGTCCAGGCGGACCCGTGCGGATAGGTGAGAATCGAGGCCAGCTCACTATAATCCGAGACGCCATCATCATCCGAATCGGCCAGCCCGGGATTGGTTCGATGCTGCTGTTCCTCGCCGTTACTCAGCCCATCGCCATCGCTGTCATAGAGATTGTCATTCAGATTGCCGCTGCCGTTTGAATGCGTAATCGTCGGGTTTGTTCCTGCCAGATATTCATACATGTTCGTCAGGCCATCGCCATCCGGGTCATCGTCCGGTCCCTGATCCAGGTTTCCGAAATACTGTATTTCCCATTCGTCCGGGAGGCCATCGCCATCGGTATCAGTCGGATCGACTATAGTATCACCGCCACCGCCACCGCCTGAATTGCTTTCGCCTTCCGATCCGGCCTTCACATTCCCATAAACCAGCGCCGACTTCGACCACTGGGTCATCCAGCCATTCGTCACGGTAAATTCCTGGAAGGTGGGGATGAAGCCCCAGCGCACCCAAGCCACACCGTCCGATTTATAGGTTACGCCTTCGCTATTGACGACGATGTACAGGTCGCCTCCATCGGTGATCGCATCCGCCACGGTCACAAACGCCGTGCCTTTGTAATCCACGACCTGGGCCGTACCCGCATTCAACACGCGGTTGCCATCATAGATATTGAGGCGGGTATACGAGGTGATCTGATTGACGGCATCTGCCCCGTTAAATACATATACGTACGGCGTTGGCCCTTCTACCAGGAAGCCATCGCCCACAAATGTGTTGTTGGATTTACGGTCAGCCAGCATCGCCGCCGACGTGGCATAGGCCTTTTTCACAATGGCCATGGCGTTGCCCAGCCAACGCGGGTTACTGCCCCAGCGCTGCCATGTGTCTGTCGCACCATTCACACACCGCCAGTACTCGTCAAATTCTGCATAATAGGCAAAGTCGCCGGTTTGCGCGCTTCCATAGGCCATACCGCCCTGAACGAAGGCACAGGCATAGGTTGCCGGTGAGGTAAAGATAATACCGCTGTCATAGGTCACGATCCGTCCGCTGTTCATCCAGGTGTCGCCGGGACGCGGCACCGCCGGTTTGCTACTGTAACGCGCCGAGGGCAACACATCTGAAACGCGAGTCCACACGCCCGACGCTTTGCGGTATTGATACCAACTTGCTCCGATTACGCGCACCTGCCCATAGTCCACCGGCGTTACAAAACTCCACTCCACACCGTCAAACTCTGCGATCTTGCCGTCTTTTCCTGTCCAAGCGCCGGAACCGCCGGCATCCACGACATACCGACTGCTGGCCTGCGGCGCGGCAGGCGGCGCGGCTTGAATGGCTGTCACCGCTTCATAAATCGCATGGAGCGGGAAGCCTCCGTCGTCAAACCGGAAATTCGCCACCAGGTTACTGACCGAACCATTGTAGTGCAGGCGACGGCGTGCCGTGATTTCCGTCTGCGAAAGATCTGTATCCCATATTCGAACGTGGTCCATGGCACCGGCAAAGCGTTCGCCCATGCGGATGAAGGAGCGTGGCCCCTTGCCCGTCATTGGCGGACGGTTTGTCGCAATGCTCGAGGATCCCACCAGGCGCCCGTCCATGTACAATTTCATGGTTCCATTGGTGTAATTATACGTGACGGCCAAATCCACATAGCCCCCACCGAGATTCTCGAACATATCCAGACTGATTCGATCGAGTTGTTGACTGGCCGGGTTCCCGGAAACGCTGCTGATCGTTCCATTTCCATTTCGTTCCACGGAGATGTAGCGGAATTCCGGCGTAAAATGGTTGCCCCTGCGGACGATGCGCAACTCATAGTTACAGGCCATCAGATCATTTTCCGTTACTTGGTCCACCTTGCGCAGGATGGAAGCTCCATCGCCATCGGCCAGCAGGTTGGTCAGGGCTGCAGAAGGCAGGACACGCGCTTCTATCGTATAGTTCGGCAGGCGCATGTCCGAGCGCGATGGGATATCCAGGAACGAGCCTTCGCTGCCGTCAAACAGGGCGGCAATACTGCGCGCGGGGCTCAACGAATCGTTCGGCTTGGTGCTGGCCGCCTGCTCTTCGCCATCCGGATACTGGTCGTCATCAGTATCCGCCAGATCCGGACGCGACCCCAACTGCACTTCAAGCAGATTGTTCAGGCCGTCCCCGTCGAAGTCCTCGTTGATGTCCAGTTTGCCGTTTCCATCCGTATCCTTCTGTCTGGGGTTGGTTCGCGCCCAGTATTCGTAGATTGTGGGCAAGCCGTCGCCATCGGGGTCCGACTCGGCGTCGAACACCGTTCCAGTTGTTGTGGCCCACAATGGATCATAACCATTCAGGACCTTGTGCGCGGGCGTCATTTTGCGAAACGCATTGAACTCCATAATGACTTCCCATCCGTCCGGCAATTTATCGCCGTCCGAATCGAGTCCGCCCTGTTCCGGATCCAACATGCCGATCACTGGCGCCTTGCGCGTGTTGTCGAATTCAAACAGCACATTCGTGCCCAGTGCGGATACATGATAGGGCTCCAGCGTGAACAGACTGTCGCCAAAGAACAGATCGTCTTTGGGTGCCGCAGGCAAATCGCTGTCCGCCGGATAATCATAGCCCGCCAGGCTGTTGGCGGCACGCATGGTGAAATCCTGCGCCGTGCGGCCCCCATCATCAAACGGGAAGTAACAGAACAACGCATTAATCGGGTGATTCGTCACAAAGCTGATGGTGACATTGGTCACCTGTACATAATTAGTGGCCACCACGTAATTATTGGTGTCGATCCAGTTGGTTACGATCTGCGGCGCAATCGTATAGGTGTAGTTGCTCAGGATCGAAATGGTATAGAGTTCCGGATACTTGTCATAGCCCGGTTCCTGGAAGGGATTGACGAGGTTGGCGCGATTATTCGCCACTTCATCGCTGCTGCGAGGAATACCCCAGATACGCACTTCATCCATCCAGAGGTTGCTTGCAAAACTGATGCCCGCCCCCGGCAAGTCCTGGGCCAGCAACACTTCCCCGCCCGCCGTGATGCCCCAGCGTCCACTGGTTTCTTCGAGCATCTCTGCGGTCTGTTCAAGCAGTCCGTCAATGTACAGGCTCAGTCCGTTGTTGTCGTGCGTGAAAACACCCGCGAGGTGAACCCAGCGATTCATCGGAATCGTGCGCTCCGCTGAAAGCAAATACTCCTTGCCGCCTCCCGTCTGATAAGAAATATAGGGCACCGCGTTGTTCGTTACGCCCGCTTCCGACACAAACGCTTTCACGCCCAGATTATACGCATCCACATTGTAGAGTCCACCAATGCGTACGCACCCCCGAATGAAAGAACCCTGAAAGTCATCCGTGCTGGCCCCCTCCAAATACACCCACGTTTCCACCGTGAAATCGCGCGAGAAAAACCGACGGTTCGGCCCCGTTCCGAAATTGACATTATCCGGGTCCGTCGCGAGAGCCCGATTGGTGGGCGATACTTCGATGCCGGCGCCCGTGTGTACAGCCATCGCTTTAGGCTCAAACGGACTCAGTGGATTCACCGGACTGCTCGGATATTTCCCTTTTTGCACGTCCTTCTCTATTTCCAGATAATCCGGATAGCCATCATCATCTGTATCGAGCCCGTTTTCCGGCCACTTTTGCGGCACATTGGCCGTAATCAGCGCCGTCATCTGCTCGCCGCCGCTCAACCCGGTGTTGTCCACGATGATCACATCATTGGCGAACTGGAAAACGCCATCGCCATCCCTGTCCAACCAGGCATCATCCAACCCCGGCGTGAACAGGCCGTCCTCACTGCCCGGAGCGTCCCGGAAGACAAGGCCCGCCATCGTCGTCGCAAACGGATTGAAGCGCGAAAACGTACTGTCGAGGCGATCATCCACATACGGAACCGCCGGCACACCCGGAACCGGCACATAATTACCTGCCGCAAACGCCACCGAATCAAAAAATCCGATCAGCCCATACGCCGCTGTCGGGTCAAAACTTGCCGTGTACGACACGTCATACATGTAGAGATACTGCTCGGGCGCCTGACCGTTTTTGAAGGCATAAGTCCATTGCCCAACGCCCGCCTGGAAACTATCATTATAGGACCCATTCAAATTACGTGCAATCCAGGGAGACGTTTCGTCCCCCGTGCCTGTGATGTTATTGATGCGGTACCCGTCCTGGCCGTAGTACTCCTCCAGATTGGATTTCCCGTCGCTATCCGGATCGCCCAGCGGTCCGCTGGGATCGGCATACCCCCATTCCGCCAGATTGCCCCCGCGCAGCGGATTGATGCCGGACTCCACTTCCCATCCATCCGGCAGCGTATCCCCGTCCGTGTCCGGATTGTTCGGGCGGGTCCACCGGCGCAAGCTATATGGCAGGCCCCACTTCACTACGCCGGGGCCCAGGTCATAAGGCACATCCAGTCCCGCGGGCGAAGCGTTTCCGCCTTCATCGTACTGAGCCAGACACATATACCCCGGAGTCATCAGACCTTTGCGGGCAGGCGCATGCGTTAGACCATCGCCTGACCGTGAATACTTCATTTTCAGTTTCCCGTCATCCAAATCAATCTCTGCAGAATCCGGGAACCCGCTGTTGCTCCAGAACTGAGCCAGCAGCGGGTGAACGCACTGCTCGCGGAAATTGGACAGACCATCCAGATCATAATCCTCGCTCGGGTCGTTTTTTTCATTAGCCTTGAGGTTACTGTGCTTGCAGGTCCGGTGTTCATACGAATCAATCAACTCATCACCATCGCTGTCGAAATTCAGCGGGAAGGTGTAGGGACACGCACTGTTCGTGAATGGAATCACCATGGAATGCTGTGACGCGCCCGGCGAAGACCCCCAAGTAGTCGGGGCATCACTAATCGTCTTCATTTCATCTCTATTGCTGATTCCGTCACCATCCGGGTCCTCATCGGGATCATTCAGAGGAGCCACCGTGCCGTCATCACAGGGATCAAGCCCCACATGCACTTCCCAGGCGTCGCCCATGCCATCCACATCGGTATCCCCGCTGCGCGGGTTGGTTCCCGACTTTGATTCCGCCCAGTCGGAAAGTCCGTCCCCATCCGTATCCGGACTGTCAAAATCGGGGCCGCAAGTCGTCAAACCATCCCCCGTATGATACGAATAGCCTTCAGCCACGCCATTCACGCTGGTCTGCCAGCCCAAAAATTCCGGGTCGTTTTTCAACCCATCACCATCCGGGTCATCATTCGGACCGCGCCCTTGAGCATACGCCTCTCCCTCGGTGCCGAAACCCGTGATCCACCCGCGACCATTGGCGTAAAGACGGTAGTCATTGGCCGTTCCGCCGCACTGGGCCAGAGACTGCCGAGCCAGACAGATCATGAACAGCGCCACGCCGACGCCCATTATGAACACACTGCTTTTCCCATTCGTTCGCATAAGCCCACCCTGTTTTCGGATTACGTTTCTTTGCTCTGAATTCATTTTGTATTCCCAGCCTCGTTGTCCTGTATCACAAATCGCTTCAGTTTTAAGAGGGCCATCACCGTTTGCTGTTTTTTACCGAACGCTTCATTCAGTTCGGCCACGCGCGGATTTTCCGCCACCGCCGTATCCATCAGACGGCGCAGCTCCCGAATGCGCTGTTCAAGCTGCTTAACCTGCTCATCGGTCATACGCGCCTGTTCGCGGGCCGCCTCGAGCTGACCGCTCAACTGGATGGATGCCTGTGTTTCCTCAATAATCAACGACTCCAGCTCCTGGGCCAATGCTTCGCGCGCGTCGGCATCCAACGCCTGGAGGTCTGCCTGCGTCATGGCCAGCAGTTCTGCGGTTCGATCAACCGGGACCGCATCATTCTGCGCCACCGCGACTCCTGCAAGCAGGCCCAAGACCGTAAAGGCAACCGTCAAACA
>CAZISY010000045.1:5392-11936 GCA_964542025.1 uncultured Verrucomicrobiota bacterium | reverse complement strand
AAACATCCGGTCCCGGTATCCCGGCTTTCCTCAATTCCGGCATTCTCCAATTCCTGCATTTCCCATCACTCCCAACCCGGGATGCTGACACCCATCCGATAATAGGCATTGGTGTAGTGGTTACTTACAGTGATTGAGATTGTATCCGAATCCGCCTGCCGCCTAAGCAGCTCCGTCCACGAATGCGTATTCAGAAGATCGGTCGTCCACCAAAGCGTATAATTGCGCTTCGGGGTCGTCGCGAAGGTCAGCACCAGCCCGGCGTATCCATTGTCAATCCCCGATAGCATGGGCAGAGAATTCGCATCGCGCGGATTGGTGCCCGCCAGAAATTCCTGATAGTTGGTATAGCCGTCTCCATCGTTGTCCGTGGTGGCTGAGGCACTGTCGGACGGCGTGAAGTATTGGAACCACCATACATCGGGAATAATGCCCGTCACATTGGTCGCGGAAGAAATAAACTGTCCGGCATTGATGCGCCCGCGCGAACTTTGTGACGGACCAATCCAGCGGAAGGACATATAATTCGTAGCCATGCCGATCAACTGCAACGCATAGTCCACCGGCGTACCGTTCGTTTCATTGCCGATGAAGTCACTGGTTAAGCCAGCCGCCGGACCGGATGTCGCCAGGACTTTTCCGCCCCACGTTACATAATTCACAACCTGCGTGTAGCTCCCGCTTACATAGGTCAACGCAAATCCATTGGAAGGATTGTTGGCAATGCTCGCATATGGAATCCAAACCGCACCGTACCCCCCCGCCTCGTTCGGAACAGTTCCCTGCAGATTGGACACGGACGAAGCCTGGGCGCCCACATAGTTGACAAGCTGGTAACCGTTCAGCGATTCTCCGGCATGCCCGGCCACCTCAACACCTTCGTTGGTGTCGGGTCCATCATTGGCATAATGCAGTTCGTTAATCCAAATCGGCCGCTGCGGATACTGATTTCTGATCACATACGTATAGGCGGCATCGACTCCGCCATCCACATAGAGCCGGTCAAAGGCGCTGAACACTCCCGCGCCTGAATTCCACAGCTCAAAACCTGTGGCCAGGAAAGCCCCGTACAACGGATTCTTCAGGGTACCCGCGAGATAGTCCCGTTTCGTCCCATCCAGCGATGTAATTAATAGGACATAATTCGTTTCACTCTTCAAATTGAAGTAAAGGACCACCGCATTCGTAGACGCGATTTCCGTATCCCGAATCCCGGAAGCATCCGTCACCGAGTAATACGCCGCCCCACCCTGGCAGTAAACCTCCAAGAGTTTCAATCGCGCGTTGTTCACCAGAGCAACACCGCTCTTTCCCCCCGACTGAACAATGCCGTGGTCCCACGATACGGACATCTGATCTCCCTGACGTAATCTCGTCGAGAACGTTCGAGTCGCCTGCATAACCGCGCCAGACGAGGCATAGAGCGCCCAGGCCGCTGTTCCCAGCTTCGTCCCTGAGGCAATTCGGTTAGAGGCCACACCTGTTGCCGTCAGTGCCCAGGTATTCATCCCGACGCCTTCCCCGGACCCATTGGTCCATCCGCCATAGTCATACCCGGGATTGCCCGCCTCATCATCGGCCCAACGGATCACGCTGCCATTATCTACCCGCGCATAAAATTCATTCACGCCCAGAGAAAGCGCCTGATTGGTCACCGTCCAGACTGTGATCGCCACTGAGGTATTCACCGTCCCCTGGCTCACATTCCACAAACGGGTCAAGTTCCCGACCGCCTGCTCGCTGCAGATGCCTGTCACGACAATTTTCGTATTTACATAGTTCAACTCCAATCCGGCCACCGGATAAGTGATACTGATGGACGGGTAATTGGTGTAGATGCCTGCGGAATCCCGGATGATCGTCACACTCGCCGAACGGCTTTCTCCCAGGTTGTTTGTCCCCGTAATCGTTATGGCATTGGTACCCACAACCAATGCAAGCGTCTGCGTCCATCCCAGCGCAGCAGGAAATACGCCTCCCTGCATAGATGGGCTATTCATCCAACGCAGATTCCCGACGGTGCTCGCATTGCAGGTTCCAATCAAAGAATAATTCGTCACATCATTATCAACATAGGTTACCAGCTGAGTCGGTGCGGTGATAATCACACTCGGCATATTGCTGGATTCGCGGGATATCAACACATAGTCGCGCGCCATGCAATAGCGCCGCCGCAGATCATTCACGTAATAGACGCCCGATCCCGATGCCCCCTCGTAATAATACCACAGCTTTATGGATGTGGCCTGCGGCAATCCGGCGGCGGGATCAATCAGGGTGCCCTTGAAAGCTGATATCCGACCATCGCGCGCGACCACCTGCGCGACATACGTGGTGGATGAGTTGAATACAAATGAAATCGTCATGCCGTTTGTCGAAAATGCCGCGCGGGTCACTTCATCTGCGCCATTTCCATGCCGCACATAACAAATGCCGTCTTTCGCATAAAATGCCAAAAGGTCCTGCCCCTCGGCATTCTGAAAAACAAGGCCGGCCGAGTGATAGGCCGACGGAAAGGCCAGCTGCACCGAAACCTCATCGCCTTTGCCGATTGCGCCGCCCAGCGAACGAACAGCTTCAGCCACCGAGGCATTTAACGCGGAAAGACCCCAAGAGGCCGTTCCATATACACTGGTCCCCACAGAATAGGTAATGTCTGACCCCGAAGTTAGTTCCCACGCACCCAATCCTTCTCCGCCGTTGATGCCGGAAGTCCATCCGCCACTGTACGCCGATTCCGACGCATTATCCCATCCTGTATCTACATATCCCCGCTCATTTGTGGCCGTCAGCAGGAAATAATTATCGCCCTCAGCCAGCGAGGCATTGGTGATCCCCCAAACAGTCGATGCTGCTACAATCCCTGACGTCTGCGTCACCGTATTGGTCCACCGAATATTTCCCGCCTGATCTGCCGTGCCGGCCAACGTGTATGTGTCTACCAGATTGTTCACTGTAATATTTGTAGCCGGAAGAGTAATCGCCACAGACGGCGGAGGCGGACGACGGGTTATGTATAATGGAAGTGTCGTAAACGTCTGGTTGCTGCTGTTCACGCCAGAGACACGGATGGCATTCTGACCATACGCCAATGGAATCCCACTGATGGTCCATGTTGTGGCTGCTGCAACTGCCCCGGTCTGTCCATTTGCACTGTTGACCCATGAAAGGACGCCCACCGTATTCGAGGCCTTTCCACCAATTGTATAGGAATCAACCGGATACTCGACGACCACACTGCCAGCCGGATTCGTAATGGCAATATAGGGCAAATTCCCATAATTTCGGAAGACACTAATTGTATCTGTCGCAGGCGACGTGGACAGCAGTTTCATATTGTTGACGTACAGGTATTGCCGTGCATTTTCCGCCCCCGAGTTCATGCCCCCCGCATAAAATTTAATGGCGCCTGGCGCACGCGCGAAATTGCGTAGTCCCACCCATTCATTACCATCAGAACGAGTGATGACAATTTTGGTCTGCGCGTCCGTCAACTGTTCAACCCGCAAACGTATCGTGTATCCCCGTTCATTGTTGGGCCAGGGCAGCACACCTTCCCCTTCTATGGAGAAGGTGCTCCCGGCACAATGGAAATTCAAAAGCTTTGTCCCTGTCGAGTCCAGTAAATCAAATCCGCGCCCGCCATCCAGATAGTTGACGGCCAGGTCCACTTGAAAAACATCCCCCGATACCAATCCCCCTTTGGTAAAGTAACGATACGCTCCGGCCCAATCCCCGCTGAAAGAATACAGGGCGAAAGACACTCCGGCCGAATCCATGACACCCGTGATATCCGGCCCCGCATTGGTTGAGCTTAATATGACATATTTAGGCGTGCCGCCGTAGGCCTCAAGTTCCCACAGATTAAACCCGGAAGCCGTTCCACTGTGCTGCGTCCAGACACCACCATACAAAGAAGCGTAATCCACAGCCGTTTCATACGCAGTCCCCGACGCATTGCTTACGGTTACCGTAATGATGTTTGTTCCCGGGTTTAAGTTGATAGATGGAACGCTCCATCTACTCTCTGCAACGGGAACCGCTTCGGCATCAAGAGTGGCATTATTCTTCCAATACACCAAGCCGTTAGCCGCGTTAGAAGCCACGCCGCGCAGCGATTGAAGCTGATTTGAATCAGTTACAATCACGGACTCCGAAGGATTCGTAATCATGACGTATGGCGAACCGCTGCGCGCCTGCGAAATCGAAACATCGTCCATCCAGAAATTGCTGGTTGATGTCTTGGTCATTTTTGCGAACAGCCCAAAGTAAGAGGTGTTCGTATAGGCTGTGTCCAGTGCTGCCCCGTAGTTCACCAAATTGTCAAAAGTTTTTCCGCGGCTGATGGCAAGTGACCATATTCCATCTTTTGTGCGTGTCACTTCGATGGCATTGGTCGATTTCTTCACCCACTGGACGGCGGACGTAATCAGCAATACATCAGCAGAGCCAGAGGTAAAACGCCATAATTTGATGAAATCATCTCGCTCTGCATCCGGTCCGACCGCATATCCATTGGCCGGCACTAATCCGTCCTCTCCCAAGTTGGAAGAATCCGCCATCAACCAGACATGAAAGCGATTGTTGGCCGAAGGATCGCCACCCCAATCGTCTTTCACTGTAAAACGCCATGTTGTCTTTTCGGCGCTAACAGCATACACAGGCCGTGCAGAAACATACGTCTCTACCGCATTGGTGAACGGTGCACTCCACAGAGAATACAAACCGTTTATCGGGTGGGTTGTGGAGTTTGTCCAATCCCCTGCCACTTTACAGGACCAGTTTGTGAACGTGCCGGATTCAAAATCATCTGAAAAAATTGATACAGCAGCTGCGCTTTCCGTTTTGTATTGCACTAAGCTGGCATTATCGAACAGGAAACTCTGTGACCCGCCGGTATTGTGAAATTGGCCACCGATAATCAGAACCTTCAGCGCCGTCGCGTTTACCACCGGATTGGTATACACAAGGCCGTACGTATTCCATGTCGAGGGGTCAGACGCCTTGGCGGCGGCATAAATGTCATTCGTCACACTCAAAACGAGAGCCGTCCCCCTGTAAAATTCAAACTTCAGATAGAGTTCACTCCCGCTGGATGTAAAGTCCTCCTCACACTTGGCGTTAATGGTGAAGCGAAACACGGTTCCATTGGTCTCACTGATAGAAACGTCCTGCCCAATATTCGCATAACCCCCATCTATCCATCCCCCGAACCAACACCCAAGATATCCTCCGACATCAGGTTGCGCCGCCCAGCCCTCCTGCCCCCCTGCATTACCCTGAGTTATCCAGTTTGTGGGATTCGATGTCCACGGGCCACTTCCCCCGGTCTGCTCAAACCCCGGATTCAACAGCATGTTTTGTGCGAATGCACCGGATGCGCAGAACAGAATACAGGCAATGACCGGCAGGGCCTTCCATTTCATCATGGCATTCCTCCAACACAACGTACAGGCGGGCGAGCCCGCAAATGTTTTCAGCGGATATTGGCCATTACTAACACAGGGGAAAGGAGCTGCAAAGAAAAATTCCACGCTATTTACAGTGTATACGCGAACAAACAAGGGGCCCCCGCCCGCCCTGCGGGAACGATTTCCTCACCCTCTCATTTAAGCGTATGACCTTTGTCCCCCGATTCATGTTCGCCGGCGTTCATTCGCGGTTACAAATTGAACTGGAAAGTGGTCGTGTTGCGTATCCTTGTTCAGACAGGATATACAGGATTGACACGATCATTATTTTGTTGATCCGGTCTATTTACATTCCCGAGCTTTTGTATAAAAAACAGCATTCAAACACCCGCTTCGCTCAAAGAAGCAAAGCAAGAAACCCATTTCCTGGAGGGTTGCGCTCTGTCGCAACCGTATGGCGTCCCCCCTTCACTGCCTTTGTTAACTTCTGTTCAACAAGAAACTTCGCCACAGATTTCACCGATTGTCACAGAGCAGTACTGCCGTAACCCAATACGAGAATCACAAACGATCACGGATTGGTGTTCATGCGCCGTCCTCACCGAAACCCTTAAGTCGCAAAAACAAGAAAATATTACTTGCACAGGGACAGGCAGTTAAACCATATTACGCCCATGAACGCCAAAAAACCGACGTGGAACCCGGATGCCAAGCCAGAGTCACTCCGCCAGTATACGGCGTGGTTGAATGACAATGCGCGCACCATGTTCCTCAATGACCATGCTCACATGGAAATTCTTTTCCTGCTTGGGCATGATGGCCGTGCGGCAACCATTCCGGTGCCCGTGGACCAAGATCGCGATAGGATTATGCAATCCGTTGCTGATCAGGTGAAAAAGGATGACATTTATGCCGTTATCCATATCGCGCAACTGATGATCACCATCCCCGGATCGCAAAACGGTCCCGTGGAAGCGGTAGTTGTAACGGCTGAATCCAAGACCGGCGACAAGTTGATGTATATCAACGAAGTACTCGAAACGGACACGGAGCTTTCTCTGGCGGAAGGCCGCCTGTTTGAAGCACCGATTGCCTGTGAAGCCGGTTCATTCTTCTCCTGATTCGGGTTTGGC
>CAZISY010000045.1:0-5292 GCA_964542025.1 uncultured Verrucomicrobiota bacterium | reverse complement strand
AAACGCCATACGGATACGCCAATTCCCGCGCATGACTTTTCCGGCTGCGCCGTGTATATTCCTCCGCCGGGCAGCGCCGGTTATCTAATGCGGATGTCTTTCACGCATTCATCGGCGACATTCTGCCGTGAAAACGCGAATGGGAGGCATGATGAAAAAGGAATCGTTCAATCCCTGGCAGATGGCCTGTCAGCAACTGGATAACGTGGCGCAGAGAATCAATCTGGATCCCAACGTCCTCTGCAAACTCCGGCACTGCAAACGGGCGCTGATTGTATCCATTCCCATCCGCATGGATGATGGAAATGTCCGGGTGTTTGAAGGCTATCGGGTGCAGCACAACCTCGAACGGGGTCCGGCCAAAGGCGGCATTCGCTACCATCCCGATGTCACGCTCGACGAAGTGAAGGCACTGGCCATGTGGATGACGTGGAAATGTGCCGTGGTGGGCTTGCCCTACGGCGGCGCCAAAGGCGGCGTGGTCTGCGATCCGCACACAATGTCACTCGGCGAAATCGAACGGATGACCCGGCGCTTCACCTCGGAAATATCGCTCATTATCGGCCCGGAAAAGGACATTCCCGCTCCGGATGTGAACACCAACGCCCAGATCATGTCGTGGATGATGGACACCTATTCCATGAACGTCGGCTTCTCGGCGCCGGGCGTGGTAACGGGCAAACCCATTGATATTGGCGGCAGCGAAGGCCGCCTCGCCGCCACGGGGCGCGGACTGATGATTGTCATCCGCGAGGCCCTGGCCCATTTGCACATGAACCCGCGCGATTGCACCGTGGCCATTCAGGGCTTCGGTAACGTCGGCAGTTCCGCCGCACAATGCCTGCATGAGCTGGGGTGCCGAATCGTCGGGATCACGGATGTTTCCGGCGGAATTTTCAACGCCAAAGGGCTCAACGTTCCGGCGCTGCTTGAGCATGTCAAAAAGAGTCCGCAACGCATGATTCGCGGTTTCGCGGGCGGCGATTTCGTAGACGACGTCAAGAAAGCCAACGAAACGCTGATCGCTCTGGACGTGGACATCCTGGCGCCCTGCGCCATGGAAAATCAAATCACGGCGCAGAATGCCGGCAGCATCCGGGCCCGCATTGTGGCGGAAGGCGCGAACGGCCCCACCACCCCCGATGCGGATGAAATTCTCCAGCAAAAAGGCATTTTCATTCTGCCGGATATTCTGGCCAATGCCGGCGGCGTGACGGTGTCCTACTTCGAGTGGGTGCAGGATCTGCAATCACACTTCTGGCAACTGGAGGATATCAACAAGGAACTCGAACGCATCATGACACGCAGTTTCCGCGATGTGGTGGAAATCGCCGACCGCGAAAAATGCCCGATGCGCATCGCCGCCTACATCCTGGCGGTCAGCCGCGTGGCCACGGCCGTCAAACTCCGGGGCATCTATCCGTAATAGGCGCTTCCAGCAAAACGTTTTGGAGCGCGGGGACAACGCGATATTCCGCGCGGCGTGCTGTTTTTACTGTCCAGTCGGCGGGGAAACGGTTATTCCTTTCGCGAGTTTTAAGGAAAGGAATACCCGTTTATGCCGTCTGAATTGATTGTTGCGCTTGATGTCCCCGAATCCAAAAACATACCCGCCATCCTGGATGCGCTGCCTCCGGAAATCCGTTTCTTCAAAGTGGGGCTTGAACTCTTCTGCGCGGAAGGCCCGGATGCCCTCCAGCCGCTGCGGGAACGAAACCTGAGCATCTTTCTCGATCTCAAGCTGCACGACATCCCGAATACCGTGGAACGGGCCGTACATTCCGCGGCGCGCCTCGGCGTGAAGCTCCTCACCGTGCATACCTGCGGCGGACGGGCCATGCTCGCCGCCGCCGCAAAAGCCGCGCGCGAGTACGGCGACAACGCGCCGGCCATCATCGGCGTCACCACGCTGACCAGTCTGAATCTGGATGATTTCAACGACCTCGGCATCACCCGCACCCTGCCCGATCAGGCACTGGCGCTGGGTCGCCTGGCTCAGTCGTCCGGAATCGACGGACTGGTCACGTCGGTGCATGAAGCCGCCGCACTGCGTGCCGCCCTCGGCAGCGAAATGCTGCTCGTGACGCCGGGCATACGGTTGCCCACGGATGACATCGGCGATCAAAAACGCATCGCCACGCCGGCCGCCGCCGTTCGTGCCGGATCGAATTATCTGGTGGTGGGCCGTCCCATTCTGGCGGCAGCAAACCCGATGGCCGCCGCACGCGCCATGCTGGAAAACATGAAAGCCTAATGAACATATTCTTTCTGCTGCAGGATACCGGACGTCTGTACGGCGCGGAACAGGCCACGCTGGACCTGGCCGCACGCCTGAAGGAGGAACCCGGAGTTTCCCCGAAGCTTCTGCTCATCCGGGAGACCCGGGTGAATCGTCCCGCAAACGACCTTCAGCTGCAGTTGACGGAGCGCGGCATCCCGTTCACCGAACTGACCGCGAAACATCGTTTTTCGCCAAGCCTCGTGCGGGCCCTTCGGAAAATACTGCGCGAAGGCGGTCCCTGCATTCTGCACTGCACCGGTTATAAAGCCGATGTTCACGGCCTTCCCGCCGCCCGCGGCGTGTGCCCCCTGGTTTCCACCGTACACGGCTGGCTGAACCGCCCTGATCTGAAAGAACGTTTCTACGGCCGGCTCGACCTGCAGTTTCTAAAACGGTTTGACCGCGTGGTCGCGCTGTCCCGCCACTATCACAGCTTCCTCGCCCAACACGGCGTTTCTCCTGAAAGAATCGCTTACATCCCATCCCCGCTCCCACCCGCCCCGGACGGAAATAAATCGCCATCCGCAACGCGTAACGCGCCGCATGAAACCGTAGTCATCGGCACACTGGGACGGCTCAGCGGTGAAAAAAACCAGGCCCTGCTTATCGAATCGGCCCGACTGCTGCGCGAACAGCACCCGGAAGCCTTCGCGCCAATGCGTCTGCTGATCGCCGGCGACGGCCCTGAACGCAGGGCGCTGGAAGCACTGATTCAGCGGCACAGTCTGGGCGGAACCATCACGCTGGGCGGCTTCATGCCGCGCGGGCTGTTCTTCCAATCCATTGATCAATTTGTGCTGTGTTCAAAAATAGAAAATCTTCCCCTTTGCCTTCTGGAAGCCATCGCAGCCCGCAAGCCGATCATCGCCACCCGCGTCGGCGGCGTTCCGGATCTAATTCAGGCTGACTCCGGACTGCTGGTCCCCCCGGATCAACCGCAGGCGCTGGCCGATGCCCTCTTCTTTGCGCTGAGCCGCCCCGATGAAATGAACCGCCGCGCAGAAACCGCGCTGGCGCGCTGCGCACCGGCCTTTTCCCCGACGGCGTGGTTCCAGGCTCACATGCGCATGTACAGGGAGTTGCTATGAAAAAAGAACCGGTCGTCCTCATCGGATTTGGACGGGTCGGCCAGACCCTCGCCCGCCTCCTGCCACAGGCGGGATATCCCATTGCCGCCATCGGCGGCAGAAACCCCGAACGCCTTCGTGACACCGCCGAAGCGCTTTCCCCGTGCCCCGCACTCTGTTCCATCCGCGACGCCGCACAGCACGCCCGCATCATACTGCTCGCAGTCCGCGATGATGCCATCGCCTCCGTGGCTCAACAATGTGCATTTCCAAAAGGCGCATCCGTCATCCATTTTTCCGGCCTGCACAGCAGCCGCGTGCTGTCCGCCGCATGCGCGTCCTCCGGCTGCTTCGCCGCGTCCATGCACCCGCTGCAAACCTTCGCTTCCGTGGAGCAGGCTGAGTGCGATCTCCCGAACAGTTACTGCATGATTGAAGGGGACGCCCCCGCCGTGCAAACCGCGCTTCAACTGGCGGAAGCACTGACCCTGATTCCAATGGTCCTGCAACCGGACAGCAAGCCGCTTTACCACGCCGCCGCCGTCATGGCCTGCGGCGGCCTCACCGCCCTGCTGCATGCCGTGGAGCAAATCGCCGCCACTGCCGGCATCCCCCGCGAAACCATGTGGCAGGCGTTCTCCCCGCTGATTCATAACACGCTGCGCAACGTACGCGAACAGGGCGCCGCTCAGGCCCTGACCGGCCCCGTTGCCCGCGGCGACACCCGGACCATTCAGTCCCATCTCCAGGCGCTTTCCGCCCTGCCCGACGAACAGGCCCTCTATCAGGCCGTCACCGACTATGCCGCCCGCCGCATCGCCGAAAAGAAGCCGAACTGAACTTGCAACTCCGCACAGATTCATCTGGATATTGCCCAACGAACACCGTAGTTTTCGCGCCATGAGGTTGCTTACAGCACGGGGACCGTCTGGGGCGCCGGGAAATACAACACATGAATAAGCCCACATCCGATTCGCCAGGCCGCCTGCTGCCCGTACTTCGCGGCATCTGTTTCTGTCTCGTTTTCATGGCCGTCATTCTGACCGGCGCCGTACTCCATGCCGCCCAATCCGTCTTCATCCCGCTCATTTTCGCCTGGATTCTTGCGCAGGTACTTTCCCCGCTGGTCCGCACCTTCAACCGCTGGAAATTACCCATGGCGCTGACGCTCACGCTCATCATGATTATGATGGTTTTCGTCCTCTACTGGCTCGGCCTCTTCATCTCCTCCTGCGCCGCCGCCCTCGCCCAGCAGCTCCCCGGCTACCAATCCAAACTCTCCCGCATGCTCGCCGATGTCGTCACCCAAATTTCCATCCATTTCGACTCCCTCTCCACCGAAGAAATCAACCGCCAGATCAGCCAGCAGATCAGCCGCCTCTCCGGACAGCTGATGAGCGTCATCAGCAAACTGGCCGGCATGATCACCGGCCTGATCTCCGACGTCGTCATGATCATCATCATGCTCGCCTTCATCCTCACCGGACAAAAATACTCCGCCGGAAAAATCGTCAACGCCTTCTCCACCGACACCGCCGAACGCGTCGCCAAAGTCAGCCGCTCCATTTCCACCAACATCTCCTCCTACCTCATTGTCCAGACGGCCATCAGCCTGGCCACCGGCGTACTCGTCGGCCTCTCCTGCCGCCTGCTTGGCATTCCCAACGCCGAAACCTGGGGCACCCTCGCCTTCTTCCTCAACTACATTCCCACCGTCGGCTCCATACTCGCCGCCATACCCCCGATCCTCCTCGCCCTCCTCCTCTACTACCCCAACGTATGGCCCGCCATCGGCGCCACCACCCTCATCCTCCTCATCAATCAGATTCTCGGAAACATCCTCACCCCGAAACTCATGGGCGACAAACTCGACCTCAGCCCCGTCGTCATTCTCCTCTCCCTTCTCTTCTGGGGCTGGCTCTGGGGCATCGCCGGCGCCTTCCT
>CAZISY010000044.1:0-28717 GCA_964542025.1 uncultured Verrucomicrobiota bacterium | reverse complement strand
GGAAAATGACCGCCGCCCCCCTGAAAATAGTCGGTTTCCGCCCCGAATAGCGAAAGACGGGTTAGAATCCTCATAATAACATGTGCCATTTACGGCGGCATCATAGAGCTGCAATCGCAAGCTCATTTCTCCCGTAAATGGAACTCCGTTTGTATCACAGTAATAATCTTCGAAGATAAACTGACTGGGCATTTCTGCCAAAGCCGTGAAGATCGGGAAAATGACAAACAAAAAACGACAACGCCAATATTTTTCCAATTCATTTACATCCTCCTACATCATTTAATTCATCTTGTTTCTGCGCCCTATATTCCCCCTTACCCTGTTGCTTTCTCATACAATCTCCCGTTGTTAGGTATTCTGATGGTGCGGGGGCTTGATACGGAAAGGTATTCGTCACGCTCCTACACGATGGCGAATTATCGAAAGAGGACGCGGGATTATAAAGCGTCGTTTCGGGAAATTATAGAGTGCTGTTTTCCCCGAAGCGGCTTGCGAATGGCAAACCATCAAAACACCAGAATGGTTATCCGAAACAGATGGTTTCTCGCCCGGATTTTCTGACCTGATCAATCGCCGCTTTGGCACTAGGGTTTCGACTGGATATGGCGATCCAGACCAAGTCCCGGCTGTTGGCATGGTCAAACGGAGTAGTGATATGAGTCCCCAAACAGCGACCGGGAAGATCATCGTATACTTCGCTTACAGAAACACCCAAAGCAGCCAGAAGACCATAGAGCAGATAGCCGTTCTTACCTGCACCATAAATGGAAACTGTCGATTCTTCCGATTCAGCCATTTGACGAGCGACATGAGCCAGTAAACAATCATAATCGTTCGCGGTTCGGTCAATCTCCGCCGAAATCCCCTCACCCAGAATTGTTCCATTTGTTTCTGTTTGCCGCAGATAGTTAGTAAATATGGACTCCAAACGCTCTGCGAAACTCAGTGGTTTTGCAAATGTGTAATGTAAAGCATCCGGTCGGCAAACGATTTCTCCCCTCAAAAAACCACCGATGGCGTTTCGGAATTCGGCGTAATCACCCAGCGGGACATAGAGAACCTGTCCGGCGTTCACTTCTCTCAGCACCGGAAGATCAAAGCATATGCAGGGTGTAGAACAGTAACCAGCCTCAACCGGCGGATAGCCGTATCCCTCAAAAGTGGATGGATATAGCATTAACGCGGCTTTTTTGATTTCCCTGAATTTCGTTTCCTCACGAACGCCTAAGAGTAGTTCTATACGAATGCCCATCACCTGAGCCGATCGAACAAGGGCTTGTTGCTGCTGATAACCAACCTTTTTATTGCCGACGATAATCACGACCGTATAACCGCTCATTTCCGGCGTCAACAAATCCAATATATGGTCGCCACCCTTATGTGCATCCGAGAAGCGCGTGATAATGACAATCCTTTTTTCACGCGCCATGGACGACATGCTATCGGCCAGCGCATCGTTGATCGGGGGATAGGCATAATCAAAATATGTAGTGCCGGGGAAACGCGTATAATATTGTTTGGCGTAATGCATTCCCGTTTTCGTGAGCGAAAGAATGAGACAATCCCTTCGCGTCAGGTTCATCCAGTTTTCCCACAACGCCGCATCGCGGGAGGGAACCCGCTCGTTAAACCAATTCGGGGTTTCAAAGTTGATCATCGCCAGTTTGGCGCCACATCGCACGGCATACTCTGAAACTTCCGAATAATAAGCATCCGTATATGCCAAATGAGGAATCACCAATACGATATCATGATTTTCAAACGATGTGACGGCTGAAGCACCTTCACTAATAACCAGCTTAATTTTCGAAAAGTTCGGGTCGCACCGAAAATCAGCCAGAAATTCCGGGACGCAATTCGTGTGATACGTGACAGCATGTCCAGCTCCAGCAAGCGATTGGGCGATCAACCAGGAATAATAGCGCCCCCCCGAGTAACCTTGGTGCGTATTTTTTGCAAATATTGCAATTTTCATTTTCACTCGCTCCCGTCCCTTTCCCCCGCTTCAAATCGCTTGGTTATTTTCATCCGTTTTTCGCCCCTCCAAAATGGCCACCGCTCCCGCGCATGGAAACCCGTGTGCATAAGGAATCTTGCAGGTTTCCGGATGATCTGAATGGACCCACCCATCTTTACCACCTTGATAAACATTAACGGTGACAACTGCGCCATGCTGTTGTGCCCACTCAACGACCTTCGTCATAGATGCATTATCGAACAACTGAAACGCTATTTTTTTTGTCACGCGATGCCTGCACAGACTGCGTCGACCAAATGGCACACTAATTAAAAAATGACCGTTCGGTTTAAGCCATCGGAGAACATGGGCCAGCGTATCCAGCAGCGGTTGATCGGTCGGCTCGTTATAAATGGCTCCAGAGCCTCCGTATTGCGAATTGTCATACCCAATGTGCTCGATGGTGGAAAGGCATGTGATGAGGTCGAAATACTGCTCCTCAAAAAGGGCATTATCAATTCGGGCCACATGATAGAAAAACGGCATCTCCACTTTTGGCGGCTCCATCGCCGGATTGCAGAACCACAATTCACGGCAGAAGGTTTTCAATGCCGGGGCCACCACCTCGTTGTTAAGCACACACCCAATATCCAAAAGCCGTTTTCCATCGGCGTATTTCTCCAGCCACTGGAATACATAGGCATATTCCACGATGCGCTCGCTGTATTGCGTTCCGTCAAATCCTGAAAGCGCTTCGTTTAAAGAACTCCCCTTTTTCAGAACTTCTTTGACAAGAGCCAGACTTTCGGCCTGGCGTTTGAGAAACGCACCATTAAGCTTCCATCCATATTCATAATCATCCAGTTGTTCGGCATCTTTCTGCACAGCGTCCTTGGGGTTGGAAGCAGGGGCGAGACAATGAATCATCTTATCATATCCACAGGCGCGTAAAGAGGCCTTCATTTCGTCATGAAAACATGTCGTGGCTAAAACAACCTCTTCAATGCCCCGCTGAATAAGCCCGGACGGCTTGATGATTGGAATGCCATCCAACGTTTCAACGGTTGCCTTATCATCCACGAAAACGAGAGGCTTCCTCCATCCGCCCTGCTGAATCAACTGTGATAATTCCCGACCGACTTTTCCGGTTCCATAAATAGCATAAGGATGGCGATGAGAGGCTAAGACTGCAAGAACCTGATTCATCGCATTTGCCAGCCTGCCGGTCTCGGACACAGAGTCATATCTCATAGAAATGGGACGCCTCCCCTCCGCCAAAGCGCTTTGGCAGTGGCTAAAGCAAAAACGCTCAGCTTTGATTTTACCGATGCATCCATTTAGCTTGAGCCAGTAAGTTCGCCAATCGCGATTAACCGGAGTGGCATAAATAAACCGCCAGATTTCCGCCAGCCAAAACGAATTTTTAGTAGCTGGATAAATTCCGTGCAGATAGCGAACCACATGGGATGTCATACCGCCAGCCCGGCGCAAACGTGCCAAATAAGACAATTTCAGACGCTCCTTAAACATGTAATGCGTAAGGCGCATCGCTGGATTGCACCCCGCCTGATATCCGAGATCGATCACTGTAAACACAATATCTGTATCTCCACTCGAAGAAAGAATTTTTCCCTTTCGATCAAGAACAAGACGTAGCTTATCGCCACTAATCTGATCTGCATATTGTGAAGCTAAAATGCTCCTTATGCATAGGCCGGCACCGGAAGGTATTGCTATGGATTCACGGGGGTCGTCCGTTATCACTACTTTGCTAATTCGGGTACTGTTAATCGCCAGAAAAGGAAGCCAAGGTGTCATCCAGCCTTGAACAGGAACCTCAAATTCGCCATCGATTCTTGGTCCAACAACTCCCACCTGAGGATGTTGCGACATAAAAGTCCAGGCTGCTTCTAAATAATCCGGTTGCAAAATGTTGTCGTCGTCCACAAAGACCAACAACGGACTTTGAGTCTCGCGGATGGCACGCAGCCTTGCATGTGTAAGACCTAATTGCTTTTCGCTGATAAAACGCGCCTTCGGATGCCATGAAATATCTATATATGATTGCAATGAATTATGTGAGCAATTGTCTACCAACAATAGCTCCCATTGCTCTTTGTTTAGAGTCTGCCCGCGGAGGCTGTCCAGCACTCGCCGAAAAACAACATCCTTCGGGTTGTGCGTACATACAGCCACCGTAAGCAGAGGCATGGACATTGTCTGTTGCAAGGTCGCTGTTTGTTCTGGCATCGAATCTTCCTTTGAAATTCACTTCATGACTTATTCGAGACTATCATCATTTACAACTCGGCAGGGAATATTTCGTTGTAACTTACTTTCGGAATACAAGTTAGAGCAGAGCCCGGGGTGGCATTCAGGATGGAAATGCCCATTCGGATCCCCTCTTTTATCGCTAACTGATAGGCTGCCTCCATGCGAGAAATGTCCGGCACATTCCACATCCTGTTGTTCTTTGCATCACAATAGTCTGGATGAAAATGACTCTTTGATTCTGAATCTGTCCAGCGATTTGGTGATTTAATTTCAGCTGTTCCAACGTGATACTTATGATCTATGCCTATCAAGTAAATTGGATTGCACCCCATGATGATCGCCATTTGGATCAACGAATAAGTTACCGTCCAGCCGTTATATATTACTGATGGTGATGCTGAAAACTGCGGATATGGGTTTGGAGTATCGACAAAATTAAAAGGAACCACATTCTGCAATCGCCGTGGATCAAAATATTCGATGAACTGAAGCGGGATAAATTTGGTGATATTCTCCGGCAATTCCTTCAGGTATTTATTCGCATCCTGCACGATCTGTGTTTCATCTTGGATACACCAGTAAGTACAGGAAAATCCCCACTTTGGAAACCCTAGGTATACCCGATTGGATCCATAAGTAATTTCGTTTTTAAGAAGTGTCATATCCACCTGGTTCAGAGAAGGTCCATTGCCGATGATGAAACATCGGCGCCCTTTGTGAACATCCCGAACATCCCACATGTCCCTTGTAAAACCCATGAAGCGCGACTCATCCGCCAGAAACTGTGAATCACGGGTTCTGGCGTATGTCCGGTATTGTTCAGCGGTTTGACGCTTGATTTGGTTTTCCAGTTTTTGCAACGACCAACTAAATGCATCCACTTTTTTTAATAACGCGGCGGATATTCCATCCGGGAGCAAGCGTGACAGTTCTTCACCATCACAATTTTTCGGGTACGGACCCGCAGGAAACCCTTCATAAAGATCTATCACACATATATTGCGGCCAAACAAATCCAAGCATCTGCGCTTTATCTGATCCCCCGCAGTATCTGAAGAGATGACAACAATATCACTCAGAGAGTGTTCCCAGACATCGGGCTTGATTGGACGACACCCCCAATAACACGGCTTGTCTTCCGGCGAATCATCCAGTACAGCCACGACCTTGGGCCCTCCTGTTGTGCGGGCCACAATCGAATACAGCCATCGCGTATGATCCCCAGCGCCGAAAACAGCGACGCGGCACTCCGCCGCCAGAACACCGAGTAGATGCCAAACCTGCTGAACATGAGCCGCCACCAAGTTGCTGGATGTTATTGCATCTGCCTTCATTATTGATCCTCGTTTTGTTGTGATGAAAACGTGACATATTGCTTAAAAATTATCTTTTGTCATATGTAATTTCGTTCTTCGATTTCGTCATCGAGAAAACTGCCGCATCCTGGAGAATACCGACAGGTTTTACAGCAAATAGCCGAATAATTCCCCTCACGGATTTCAGCCCTGAAACGCTTTGTCTTTTCAGCGTTCAGTGCCCCCTCCAATCCATCCGACAATATGTTGGCAAGCGGAATGTGATGAATCCGGGAACAGGGCATCAAGTCGCCTTTCATGGAAATGGAGATCAGCCCGCTCCAAGGCATCCGGCATGGAGTTCCCCAAATGTTCCTCATGGACTCGTCATTAAAGCAATTCAAGAGCAGTTTGATCCCGGCATCTGTACAGCGCTGACGCAACCGCATTAAAAAGGACTCGGACGCTGTCGAACTGATCAGCCCGTTCATGCCTTGAAGGTGTTCTTTTGTGCCGCCAACGGTGTTCAGGCTCAGGGTTCGAAACGTGGGAATGCGTGTCCGCCATTCAAGCATCGGCTCGATGGTGTCGATATTGTCCATCGTAACAACCGCCGCGAGTGTTACCGGCTTTCCGGAAATCCGGCTGAACAATTCCGTGTTTTTCAGGATACGCTCGAGAGGTATGCCCCGCGTAATTTTGTTGTGTTCGGCGGAGGCCCCATCAATCGAAATCGTCAAGTCCGAGAGTCCTGCTTCGGAAAGTTGACTGGATTTTTCTTCCGTCAAAAGCACTCCATTGGTTGTGGTCGTTATGTGTTGAACATAACGACGGGCATATCGTATCAGATCTTCAAGACGCTGATACAGCAACGGCTCCCCACCGTCATACAACACAAGGCTTCTAATATGCCCCACCAAACGATCAATCACCCGGCAAGCCAGATCGAAATCCATGTCCGGCGGGATTACAGGCATCTCGTCACGATGCTTGCTCCAGAAACAATAGCGACACCGCAAATTGCACCGATAGGTGAGCGGTAGGCGGGCGGCACGATTATGCACGGGGCCCATTTCCACCGGATATGGATCGTCTTTTCCGTGGCAACGGACCTCCGGGGTCTTCCGGGTGGTCGAGGATTCAAACTCAACGGTCGCGTTTGTGGTCATACATCACCTCGAATCACTCAAAGACTCCGGCATAGCGCTTGTCCGCCACAAGCCTCTCCATAATCGCCTGCCGTCCGGGAATACTGGCGTGTAAAGCCACCAGAACCGGAGTATTCGAAGATTGCGTGCCATATTTTTTGATCGCATGCGCACCGAGTTTCCCGGTGGCGGAATCGTCATACACACGATCCACTTCGCACCCGATGGCCGACAGCACTCCGTAGAGCAATCGACCGTTCTTTCCGGCACCCCAGATGGAGACCCTCTTGATCCCTTGCTTTTTAAGATTATCCGCCATGGTCGCGCACAGCTCCTGGAACGAAAACAGATCGCTTCGATTGCACACCAGCGAAATGATTTTGTTCTCCTGTTGCATTCGATACAGCGCGAAGGATGCCGGCTCTACGGGAGAATAGCCCAGCAGCCGCGACGCCTTCGCAATGGAAATCAGCGAGGCATGCGGTCCCTCCATATGGTCGGGAACACCCGGCCAGCGTTCGCGAACCACAGCGTGCGGATCGATGGAGGGGTGAGTGCTTCCGTTGTCCACGTTAAGCGCCTCGAAATACGACTCCAGATCCTTCTCAATGACCAGCCGAAGCAGTTGCTGATAATTCTCCGGCGAACAATTCCCGATAAAGTGTTCCAGCTTGCAGGATTGCTCCTCGGGACGCGAGTTCCCAAAAAAACGCCCCAGCAGGCCCTTATTCGTTGCGGGATTTGAATTCAGTCCCTCTATACGTAGTGCCACACAATGAATATTGTTGGCTTTCGCATTTTTTTCGAGGAACCGCTCAAACTCCAGCTTGAAATAACCGTAAAGCGTCTGCCCTTCCGCCAGCGAAGGAGAGGGATTCTCCTCTGTAACGGGAAACTGTACCGGCTTTCCGTGTCCGCCCCAAACACCGTAAACACATCCGGAGGACGCAAAGATAAATTTTTTTACTCCGGCTCGGACTGCGGCGTGAAACACCCCCTGCGCCAATTCATAATTGACGATTCGATAATCGCACTCCTTGCCCTTGAATGGGTGCGGAATGGCCGCCAGATGAAAAATGACATCGCAACCGCTCAGCCTCTTTTCAAGACGGGTAGTATCGCGAATGTCGTCTTTTGGATAAACCAAGTCGTAGTTATCCACCGCATATCCGCATTCACGCAGAAAATCCAGTGTGTGCGAACCAATATAACCGGAACCTCCTGTCACCAGTATGCGCTTCACGTTTCACTCCTTTCGATTCCCACGGAAAATCCGGGTTGCGTCGTTTCGCGGTCCGCTGCGGACAATATGCGTTCGGACGCTGCGCGTGCCAGGGTGATCGCGGTATCCATGTCGTAATAACGATAGGCGGCCAGCCTGCCACAAAAAAACACGTTTGGAAACTCCGACGCCCTCTCCTGATACCGTTTTTTCAGGGTTTGATTTTCGGCATCTGGAAACGGATATTCATAGTCATCCGGATTCTCCGGAGTGCAGGCCGTTTCGCGAGTCAGCAGCGTACCGATCGCCTGCCCCTGCTCGTCCGGCGCCATCATGTGTTTCCATTCCATAATCCGCTGCGCCCGGCTGCGCCCGTATTCCGGCAGATTAACCTGGCCGCAGGGCAGAATGAAATCGCGCGAGGGAAAATGGCGTGTTGCGCGGTGCTGTCCGCGGTATTGCAGGCGGCCCAGCTCGAAATCGAAAAACTCATCCAGAGGACCAGTGAAAATGAGTTGCCTCCGGGCCTGAATCGCCCCGCGTTGTTTCAAGTAATCCGTTTTCAAGAAACATGGAATATCCCGCAGCATGGCGTGAACGAGCGCATTGAACCCGCCGCGGGGCAATCCCTGATGCCGGTGAAGGGTTAATCGTTCATCGGGAGTGTTGCGAATTTCGACGCGACGCGCCAAGTCGGCAGAAAGAAGTCGCGGTTCGATGCCCCATTGCTTTCGCGTATACCCATAAACGAATCGGCGATAGTCCTCTTCATCCATGATTTTGAGAACCGCCTCTTCGAAATTCCGGGGAGACGGCCCATGTCCCGGCAATGGGGTCGGACGGCTCAACTGGTCTTTTGAAACCGGCCACGACTGGCAAACGCCATCCACCTTGGCCTTCACCACGGCACTGAAAGGATAAAACGCCGCGAAACGGTTTACATACGCCCAGAGATCGTCATCATTTGTCCTGAAATAGTGCGGCCCATGCAGGTTGAACCGGATACAACTTTCAGGATGAATCGCATCGGCCACATTCCCCCCTACGCGGGGGCGGCGATCCAACACCACGACATCCTGATGGGCATCGGCCAGGGCGCGCGCAATAACGCTGCCCGTCAGGCCGGTGCCCACCACGACATAATCGGCTGTAATGGCATTGTTCCCTATCATTAGTTGCTCCGGGAGCCGGTAAATTATCCAGCGCTCCTTCCGGGGGATAGCAGGGCACATGCCACGCTGTTTTCACACCGCAAAGCAATGCATCGGTCAGACAGGAATGCCTAACCGACTCCCTACGCCCCGAATTCCTCAGGCGTTCGGGAATACTTCCGGAACCAGGGCAGATAATCCTTCCACAAACCCCCGGCGAAGTGAACAATCGCCGGCTCTACCCCGCTCTCGTAAAGGCGGAACACCCCCCGGTCATCCGCTTGAGCGAGTTCGTCGCCGCCATTGCAAAGATGCAGCACCAAGTCGGGCAGAAGGCGCTGAAAGAACCTTGGACGCAGACACATCAGCAGCCGCATGAAGTCCTGTTCGTGCCATGCATAATGCGGATGCGCGGTGAAAAGCCACTCCAAGTCCATTTCAAACATCAGGCGTTTCCACGCGCAAAAAAGATTCAGCATGTTCTCTTTTTCCCCGGCGAGAAATCCCACATTCACCTCGTGCTCGTTCGGGCCGTTACGCAAAAATTTCCCTATGGGCGTCGTTTCGGCCAGACGGTTACTCTCATATATATGTGAGCCTTCGATGATTCCCGTTTTCTCAAGACTCACGGCAAATTTACCTGGTTCAAGAACAGACAGCACCTCTCTCAGGGGACGCTGAAACATAATGTCGCCATCAAAAAACAAAATATGCGTGACCCCGTCCAGCAGGGACTCCGGCATGGAGAGCAATCCCAATTTGCTGAAATGCTTATTGCGATAATCACTGAACGCGACCACAAATTCGTTGCTCAGTGCCTTTGGCTGTGCAATGACCTTGCGATCCCAATAGGCGCGGACGAAGGCGGCTATCACATACCAGGCATTATAGTGGTAAAGCCAATTAAGCCTGTCTTCATGGAAGGATACGTCATAGCGGCTCAGATACGACTTGGCGGCGAACGAGATGCCCGTAGAGACAATGCATACGCGTCCCTGATAATCGCCACGCTTCGGATCGCGCAGTGTTTCGAGAAATGCATCCAGCTGCGGCGTCTGAGGGGTATTTCCGTTCACGCAAATCAACTGAACCGGGGCCTCGACAGGAGCACCCCGAACCGGCCGCAATGAGGCGGGCCAGTATCGTTCCACCCAATCAACCTCCGCCACAAACTGTTTCGAAAGTGCGGGCACCGGCTCGATGCCGGCACGGCATAAAAGCTGATTGACTATTTTCGGGATCTTTTTTCCTCCGCAAATAAGCGCCAGCATTTTATAAACGGGCTGTGCTTTTTCCGGGTGCATTTTTTCAGCGACACTGATCGCCCGATCGATATAACCGAGTTTTCCGAGAGATACCGCGTAATGGTAATATTTACTTTCGTCGACGTTCCCCCGCTCCTGATCGGCTTCCATCATCTCACAGCACAGCTTCCAATCCCCTCGACGAAACGCATATGGAATCAGGCGGCAGAATCCACGCTCCAGTCGGCCATCCAGTGCGTACGCCCTGCGTACCTGCCCGATGGCCCTGCGCGTTTTACCGGCCTTCATCTGCAACACCGCCACATTCAGCATAAATCCGGGTGTCAACCGGTTTAGAGTCGCATCCTTCTGCGCGAGCACTGCGGCACGAACACTCATCCCCTTCCCGTCCATCACCATCCCCAGCGTGGCATATCCATTCCGCGCCTCCGGATACGTGCGATACACTCCGGCCACCTGCCTTAGCGCCGTACGCTCTTCCCCAAGACTCATCAGACAGGCTGCGTACTGCAGGCGCTGCCACCACGAAATCCGCCCCAGCTGAATATCCCGTTCAAAATACCCGCTAGCCCTGCGCGGAGTTTTTCCGCCAAGCAGCCAATACCCCATCCGTGCATAGCCATCCCGCGCCTCCGGTGAACGCTTATACTCATCTCTCACCAGTTTAGCGCACCGCGCAATCCAATTCGGCTCGTTCTCCACAGCCTGCCCCAGCGAAATGCTCCAGGCGGCATTTACGACAGGCTCCTCAAACAGCAGATGGTACAGTTCCCGATTCATCGATCGCCCTTCCTTTTCCAATCATTGGAAAAATTCATACTGAATTTTCCAACGGTTGGAAAATGCTTGTTTGTTTTTTCCAATCGTTGGAAATCCTGTCAGGGCACCCGGAACAGGCCGGAAAGAGGGATGGGGCGGGAAGCGGGGATTATTCTTTCGTAGACAGCGCGACGTCCATTGGATGCGCATCCGCATTCCACAGCGTGGTTCCAGATCTCCCCGGCCGCTTTGATATGCCCCATACTCTTAAGTAAATAGGCTTGTAGGCGAAGCGGGGCGGGGCGTGAGGAAAAATAGTCGGGCTGGCAGTCGTACAGATGGGTCAGATATTTTTCGGCCTGTGCAGTGCGACCCAGCAGAGCCTGCGAGAGCGCGACGCGGAAAAGTGAATCGGTGGAAGGGTTCTCTTCCGGGATCAACAGGTCCAGTGTCGAGCGGGCTCCATGCTCATCACGGCAGTTCCAAAGCATTTGCGCGGAGATCGCTGCCAGCAAGTTGAAATCAATCCCCGTCCTTCGCATTTCCTGTAACCGCCGGACGGCTGTTTCTCCATCGCCGCTTGCAGCCAGGCATTTGATCATGTTTTGGGCGACCACGATAGATGGTGCTGTTTTTTGCCACTCCCGATGAAAAGAATCAGCGAGTCGCCTTGCGATGCGCAGGGTACCCGGATCGGAGACGCGTTCTTCAAACACATAGTTTATGTAGGACCAGTAGCGGCCCAAAGCTGTTTTAATATATCCTCCAGAAGGTGGCTTTGCGGCACATAGGGACGAAATCACCTCATCAACCGGTTGCATGTCGTCCTTCAGCACGGCCTGCGCCAACGCCAGACGCAAGGGTCCCTCCCGACCCGTTGACATCACCTCCTGAAGAGACACAAAGAAACGGTCCGCCGCCCGAAGACGATTCGTCTCGCACAACCACAACACAAAAAAAAGGGATTGCTCGGCATTGGGCTTCTCGGGGCGAAAAGCATGTCCGTATTGTTTGCGCGAAACCTTCAGCCAGGTCACCATGCCGACTGGATCAAAGCTGAAGGAATCCCAGGCAAATCGAAGCAGCAAATCCGACGCTTCCGGATGGTTGGCGCAAACGTGTTTCAGTTGAATTTCAGCCTCGGCACGACGTCCGCTTCGGCCAAACCAAAGAGCGCGAAGAAATTCATCCATCGGGTGCCGTGATGTGCAGGATTCCAATGCAGCGGATACGCGGGCGGCATTTACTCCATGGGGGTACTGATTCAGGATGCCGGCTAAATAGTAGCGCACCGGCGGCGCACAACAGGAGCGCTCCATTTCGGTCAGCAGTACTTCCATCGCCTGCTGTTTTTCCTCTGCAGAAAGTGTTACGTTTTTTAGACGGTGAAGCGCAATAGCTGCGGCTACTCCACCAAACGGGGCAGCCCCGGCCGAAGCCGGGGCTGAAGGTTGAAGCATTTTCAAGATGGCATCGGTCAGGATGCCGCAGGTACTGGAGCTGACTGCCATGAGTTTATTACCACAAAAATCAGCCCCTCAATACCGGGCGCATCCGGCCACGGTCCAGCCGGAAGCCAGGGCTGAATCGTAGATCAGACCTCCGGATTCACGTTCACCGGAGGCGTTGATGATCCACTTGGAAACCATGCGTGTTGTGTAATTATAGAGGACGATATCTTCTATACCGTCGGAGTTCAGATCGGTCACCCCGGAGATATTCCATCCCGCTCCCAGAGGATCGGTCGATACCCATCCACCGGATTCACGTTCGCCAGATTCGTTGATCAGCCACTTGCTGACCATCCGGGTTGTTGAATTGTAAAGCAGCAGGTCATCAATGCCGTCCCCGTTCAAATCGGCCGTGCCCTTAACGGACCATCCCGCGGCCATCGCGTTCGTATAGACCCATCCGCCGGACTCACGGGTTCCCTCTGCATTCAACAGCCACTTGCTGATCTTGCGGGTGGTTTGATTTTCGAGCAAAATGTCCTGAATGTGATCTCCGTTCAAATCGGCAATTCCCGCGACGGTCCAACCGACGGCCACAGCCTGCGTATACACATAACCGCCGGACGTACGTACGCCATTGGTATCCAGAATCCATTTCGAAATCATCCGTGTGGACGTGTTGAAAAGCAGTATGTCATTCACATGGTCCCCGTTAAGGTCGGCAATGCCGGAAATAGTCCATCCTGAAGCCATGGGATTCGTATAGACCAGTCCGCCAAAATCGCGCACGCAATCTTTGGTAAGCACCCACTTCGACACCATACGAGTGGAGGGATTCCAAAGAAGAATGTCATCGACCTGGTCGTTGTTCAGATCGCCGATTCCGCCGATTTCCCATCCTGAAGAGTACGGAGTCTCGGAGATCTGACCACCGGAATCACGCAGACCGGAATCATTAATAATCCACTTGGAGGTGCTGCGTGTGGATGCGTTTTCTAGAATCAGGCGGGCGCGTCCGTTGTGCGGCGTGGCGCTGGCCTGATTGTTACGGGCCGCCGTCGGGGTGTCATCTGACAGTCCGGAAGCAGAAATGGTAATCGGATCCTCCGCATCCTGTCTCAGCACATTCAGGTTCCCGCTCTCATCCAATTCCGCCACCGTAGCCCAGGAGGCATCGCTTGCAGCATCGTAGTTCATGGCCGCCGGCGAAACAAGAACGCCCTCGGCCGGAGCCTCCCACTCCGTCGGTTCTGCCGGCTGAAACACGCCGCGCAGCCAGACGCTGCTTATTTCCGGCGGGATCTCCGTATCGCCAGTCCATGTTTGCCAGGAGCCATCGGGGGTTCGCCATTGCAGGTAGTAGGGCGAAACCGCCTCAGTCCCGACTTGCAGTTCATTGTTCAACACACGAAGCTGAATGGATGGATTACTCGTTTCGGAGGCAAGGGCGCCAATCCCGCAAATAATGCCTGAGGCCATAAGCAACGCCAGCGCCCCTATACCTTTCGATACGCTCTTTGGCAGATATATATTCATAATTCCGACCCCTTCTTTAACTCTTTGGTTACTTACCCTTATTCCTGATTTTGTTTATTCCTTTTTATCCTTATCGGCATCTTTGAAGGCTGCTTAAGCCAACAGGATGCCTGCTTCGTTTTTTATGGCGAATTGGTGAAGGAAGTGCCGTCGTGACTGCCGAACACCGTATAATAATTCGTCTGCCCGGAGGCCAGCCCCGTGTGTTCATAGATCCAGTTTGTACCGGTGTACAGCGCCGTACCGTCCGCCGTGGTGTTCGGATAATCATTGGTACTGTGCCGCAGCACAACCGTCCTGTTGCTGAACCCGGCAGTCATCGGGTCGGGCCAGCGCGTAATCACGTTATTGGTCAGCGCAACCGCCGTCAATTTGAAGGACTTCGTCCCCAGCACCAGGAAGGTGCGCGTGACGTCCGGCGCCGGATCATAGGTTTCGTTGCCTGCCTGTGAAGCCGTGATCGAGACCGTCCCCACGCCCGTAAAGGTCAGGTTGGTGCTGCCCGTGATGCGCCCGGGACCGCTGGCCACGACATAGCTCACCCGCAGACCGGAGGAAGCCGTTGCGGAAAGCCGTACGGTACTGTTCGTCAACTGCGTGGCGATCTGGGCAAACGTGATGGTTTGCTGCTGCTTTCCGGTGCCCACATAGGCAAACCCGTTGGTCAGCACGGAAACCCCGTAGCTGGTGGAAAACACCTGCACATCGCCGGTCACCGCACCGCTGGCCAGGCCCGCGGTGATCACCACCTGCGTAGCGCTCTGGCTGTCAATGCTTGTCGCACTAACTCCGCACAACGTCACATTGGTGATGTCGCTGCCATTGCCCAGGTTGCTGCCGATGATCGTCACCGTGAAACCACCAACGCGTACCCCGGAGGACGGAATGACGCCCTGCGAGCCGGTCTGACCCGGATAGCGATACAGATTGCTTGCCACGGTGCGGTCAAAGGCATAGATCACATCATTGAACGTAAGGGCAAACCCTTCCGCGAAGGCTTCAGGAAGTGAAGGCGCTGCCGACCAACTGCTTCCGTTATAACGGGAGACGGAACTCAATGCTGTTCCCACCGTACCGCCTATTATATAGATCTGTCCATTCAGGGCAGCGGAACCGTGGAAGGCCCGGGCCTGAGGAAGCACCGTTCCGCTGGACCAATTGGTTCCATCGAAGATTTCAAACCGAGTAGAGGCCGAATCGACATATCCGCCCGAAACATAGAGCTTATTGCTCAACGAAGCAGCCGGCATGCATCTATTAGCAGAAGCCAACCCTTCATGCTCCGTCCATTCCGTGCCATCGAAACTGTATACATTGGTGATCGGGGTACTGCCGCCCGAATCGTTCCCGCCCACGACATAGAGCGATCCATCCATCTCACAAGAGCCCGCTGAGGATCTCGCCTGCGGCAATCCGGCGGCCATGGTCCAGTTGGTTCCATTAAAACAGTAATTATTTGTCACAATCGTATTGGTCAAGGTGCCACCCGCCATGTAGATGGAATCACCCACGGTACCCACTGCGGCATAATCAACGCTATCCGGACATCCGGCCACCGCGCTCCAATTCGTCATATCATACGAATAGGTATTCGTACCGGCGAACAGATACAGCTTCCCATTCAAAGCCGCCATGGACTCCATCCCACTATAAACGGAATCTGCGGTTGCCAACTCCGTTTCAACGGTCCAGTTATCCCAGTCATCTTCCAACCGGTTGATGTAGCCCGCCACATTGTAGGTGAAGGCGGAGGTCAGAGTGAAATTGCCCTCATCGGAGGTCTGAATCACGACCGTCTTCGCCCCGGTGGAACCGGAGGCAGGCGTAGTCAGTGTCACCGAGGATTCATCGCTGGAATCGATGGTGGCCGCGATACCTCCCACAGTAACTCCTGTCACCGTGCCGTAATGACCGTCGGTGATGGTTACGGAGGAACCGCCCGCCAACGGACCGTTATCCGGCGTGATCGTATAGGCCAGCCCCAGCAAATCAACCTCGTAGGCGGACACCGGCGAATCATTCGATATCGTCAGTGTGGCGATATGACTTCCCGCAGCAGTCGGCGTGAACACCACCGTGAAGTTACTCACCGCCGTGCCGGGGCCGATGGAGGTCGGAACACCCGACTGGCTGAACATGGCACTGCCCGCGCCGCTGATGGACGCGCCGGTGATGTTCAGCGCTTCGGCACCGGTGTTGGTGATGGAAAGGGTGTTCGTGATGGCACCCGCGTTGGCCACCAGAGGCGGAACAAACAGATTGCCGGCCGTTTGCGAAGGCGAGGCCCCGCTGCCGATCACCGAACCGTCCTTGCCCAGCACCACCAGGCCCGGAAGACCAATATAGGTGAACCCGTTCGTCAGCGTCATGGTTCCGCCGGAAGTGGATTGAATGACGACATTACCCGTGCCGGCGGTTCCGGTTGAGCCGGCCGTGACCACGATTTGCGTTGAGCTGGCGTCATCAATCGTCGCTGCCACACCGCAGAGCGTCACATTCGTGATGTCCGCGCCCAATTCGTCGCTGCTCAGCATACCGGTGATCGTCGTAACGCCGCCCGTTTGATAGAGGCTGTTCGGATCAATCGCATCAATCACACCGCGAACCGTGAAGGCCGAGCTGGTGACGGTGGATAATCCGGCGGCATCGGCCGTCAGTTGCCGTGAGCCCACGGATCCGGCGACCGTCAGCGCGTTCGTGGAGAAATTGGCCACGCCGGAAACGGCCGATTTCGTAAGGGTTCCCAGCAAAGCGCCTTCGCCCACCAAACCAACGGTCACCGGGGCCGACGAACCCAGGACGGTGTTTCCGAAGGCGTCCCGGATGGTGATGATGGGCTGCGTGGAAAGCGGCTGTCCTACCGTTGAGGAGCCGGGCTGACCAGTAAAGACCAACTCACTGGCCGCCGCATGCGTGATGGCGAAGACCGTGGAGGTGGCGGAGGTCAACCCCATGGAGGTCGCCGTCAACCGCTTGTCGCTGCCCGCCAGCGTGATATTCAGGGCATTGGTCGAAAAGTTCACGATACCGCTGACCGCCGTTTTCGTGACCGTGCCGCGCAGTGTGCCGCTGCCGCTGGTCAGTGCAAGCGTGACCGGCGTGGTATTGTCGTCCGTCACGGTATTACCAAATCCGTCCTTAAGAGTAATGACCGGTTGCTGGGCGAAGGCGACGCCGGCCACTGTGGAGGCGGAAGGCGAGGTGGTGAATTCAATCGCCACGGCTTCCGTGGATTCCGCCGAGCCGCGCAGGTTGATCTGGTACGGCGTGGTGGGCGAGTTGTTGGCCAGGTTCAGTGTCGCATTGTGCGTTCCCGCAAAGGTCGGGTTGTACTTCACCGTGAAGGTGGCGGAAGCGCCCGCGGCGATTGACGCCGGGACACCTGTGATGGTGAACTGTGACGCAGAGCCGCTGGTCGACACGCCCGAAATCGTCAACGCGGTGTCCGCGCTGTTGTTCCTGATGGTGAACGTATTGGTCAGGCTGGTGCCCGTGTAAATGGCCGGGAAGATCGTACCGTTGGCGTCAGACACCACATCACCGGTGGCAATCAGTGCGGCGTTGGTACCGAGCACGCGAATGCCGGATGCGCCGGTATAGGTGAAACCATTTGTTTTGACGGTCGTGCCCGCAGAAGCTGAAACCACGCGTACATCACCCAGTCCGACGTAGTTTCCGTACGCGGTATCGGCAGAAACCACAATCTGCGTTGTTCCGTTGACAGCCGTCACAGCCGCCTCCACACCGCACAGGGTTACAGAAGTCACATCACCGATCGTGCCATCGCTCAATCCCGTTCCGGTAATGGTCACCTCGTAACCCCCCACATAGGAGCCGGATTCCGGGGCAACACCACTGTAGGTGCCGCTCGCCGGATAACAATAAATATTGGTCTGATCGGAACCCCCGATCGCATAGAGTCTTCCATCCAGCACGGCAGCCGCCAAGCCGGCACGCGCCACTGGAAGGCCGACGGTCTCCGTCCAGGTCGTGCCGTCGAAACGATACACATTTGTTTTCGCTCCGTAGAAATCCCCTCCTATAGAATAAAGATAGCCGTTAAAAGCAGCGGCACCGACATATTGTCGTTCGGCGGGCAGAGAGTTTACGGTTGACCAGTCAGAACCATCAAACGCGTAAACAGAATCAGAAAGGCTTCCACCGATGGCATAGATTTTTCCGTCATAGGCAGCAGCAGCCACTTTTGAGCGTGCAGCCGGAAGTCCATTCACTTCGGTCCAGGAGATGCCATCGAAAGCGTACACATTGGTTTGATTGCTTCCACCAATGGCATAAATCATGTCATTTAGTGTGGCCGCACCCAAGTACTCGCGAGCGGCTGGAAGTCCAGCCACTTCGGTCCAGGAGGTTCCGTCAAATGCATAAGTATTGGTTGCCCCGGAGCCTCCCCCGATGGCGTATAATACGCCGTCAAGAACAGCGCAAGCCAGACGCGTCTTGGAAGACGGCAGACCGGCGACACTAACGCTGGTCGAGCCGTTAATGCGAACCACATTCGTCTGGCCGCCTCCATCGCCGCCGACCGCATACATGTATTCGCCCAGCGTACCCGCGCCCAGGGCATACCCCGCATTGCCGCCCGGCAAACCGGGAACCTGCACCCAGGCATTCCAGTCCGTCGTGGTTCCTCCAATCTCTCCGGCATGAAGAGACCAGCACACCAGCGGGGCCAACCACAGCATAGAACACAGAATCATCACACTTCTCTTCATAGTCACCTCCCTATAACCAATAAACGCACACCACCTCCGCGCCTCAAACACAGCGAGTCATGTAGACATCGCACTTCCTGAAACCGAATTAAGTTTTTTCGTATCAAATCGGAAAAACAAAATCCCGCAGGACACCCTTTGCCGTTCCTTTTCTTTACAAACAGGCGGAAAAAGGAGGCGGCTAGCCGGTTTGGCTGTTTAAAAGATATCGGCCATTTGTTGGTGAGAACAGGTGTGGCGCCGATCATCCACATAGCGGGTCCATTCACGGACCGCGAACGCATAGCTGCCGAATGATTCATGCCCCCTCCCGTGCCGACTGTCTTTTTGGATTGTGACACATTGTTACTCGCTTGTTAAGCAAACGATTCGAATAATTTAATTCCCAAACGAGGCTCCCCGGGGGATAAACCTGCCGCTCATCGAGGATTGTTCGGCAGGTCGTGCCGACGGATGATTCCTGTTTCTCCTGCCTGGAAGTGGGGGCTCCCTCAGGAATCGGGCACGCGCATAGGATAAACACCGACACACATATCAGACTAAATAGGAGCACGTTATGCACAGAACCCCCCCTGTTCTGCTGCTTTGTGTTTCATACTGCCCGACTTCCCATCTGTTTTATCCCCGGCACGTTCCGGTTAACACCTTTTAGAACACTTCCGTTCTTCTAGCAGTTTTTCTGCCATGCACGGCCACACGGGACGTTTTTCAGGCGTATTCAGATTAATTCGGAGAAAACCGCGTTGCTTATAAATAAGGCCTCTTCCGTCAGGAGCAGTCGGTCGGGCTCCTGAGTCAGCATCCCCAATTCCAGCAATCGGTCCACCTCGCCATCAGGATACAGCCCGGCCAGTGTAAATCCGGTTTCCCTATGCAGCGCGCTCAGGGAAATTCCCTCCAGCATCCGAAGCCCCATTACCACCTGCTCCCTCGCCGCCGCGTGCGCATCCAGCAGCTCCTCCGCCTCGGGGTTCCATCCTCTGCGCCCCACCCGCTCGCTCCACGCCGCCAAATCCCGGACATTTCCATACCGACGCCCCTGCCAAAAACTGTGCGCCGCTGGACCGGCCCCGAGGTAATCCCCGCCGGCCCAATACACGATGTTATGGCGGCATTCCCGCCCGGGCCGTGCAAAGTTGGAAAGTTCGTAGTGCAGGAACCCGGCCTCCTTCAAAACGGTTCGGATTTCATCATACTGTGCGCGGCAGCGGTCATCATCCAGCGGTTCAAAGCGCCCGGCCTCCAGATCCCGGAACATGGGTGTCCCCGGTTCATAATTCAACGCATAACAGGAAATATGATCCGGCGAAAGCGCGAGCAGCTGCGCCAAATCATCGGCGGGCCCCTGCGAAATGGACGGGGGCAGGCCATACATCAAATCCAGACTAAAATTACTGATGTCGTGATCGCGCAGCATCCGGCAGGCCGCCCGGACGTCCTCCGCCTGATGAATACGCCCAAGAAATTTCAGCACATGATCGCTGAATGACTGAGCGCCCAGCGAGACGCGATTCACTCCGGCGACGCAAAGCGCACGGGTTTTTTCGGCGGTGAGCGTTCCTGGATTTGCCTCGCAGGTTATTTCCACCGCATGCGGGGCACGGGCAAGCACCGATTCAAGAACGACCTTCAGCACCGGAGCGCTCAGGGCTGTGGGTGTACCTCCGCCGATGTAGCAGGTGACCGGATCAAACGCCTTCGGCAACCCCTCCAGTTCGCGGGCCAGCATGGAGGCATATTGCATTTCGCAGTTTGAAGCGGCGCTGATCGGCTCGGAGTAGAAGTCGCAGTAGGCGCATTTGCTGACGCAAAAAGGAACATGCACATACAAGGCCGAATCACAGCTCACCGATCCCATCCCCTCCTGCACCGCCCGATGGCCGAGTGCCTTTTAAAAAAGACGTTTCATTCCGTCAATCACCAGGCGGGCCGTGGCCTTGCTTTTCGCCGCATCCAGCCGTTCGGTCACCGTCATCTGGAATATGAATGCCTCGAGCATTCCGTACAGGGCATTGACGGCGGCACGTACTTCCATGGGACGCAACTCGCCGGATGCCATGCCGCGCAGCAGCAAACTGAACAGCAGGCGCCGTACCTTATAGGTATGCTTCGTGATCCGCCGGATTGTCCGTTCGCCGGACCGCTTCAGGTGAATCAGATAATCCAGAATCACGTTAAGCAGCAGGCGCTGCTCCAGAAGAGTATCGAAGGTTTTATCCATCATGCGGGCCAGCAAATCAGGTACCGGGCCGCCCGCCTGCAGAATAAGCCGGTAATCGGCATCCATTTGCGACGTCACGCGCAGGATGGCCTCGTCAAAGATCTCCCGTTTATCCGGGAAATATTTGTAAAGAATCGTCCGTGAAAGCCCGCAGCGATCCGCAATTTTCTGGTACGTGACACTGTGATACCCCTGTTCCGCAAATAATTGCAGCGAGCGGGCCAGTATCAGATCGCGCCGCTCGTGATGGTCTATGGCATTTCGCACGGTATGGTCCTGTTTCCTGAATAAGTGGTTGGGATCGCGTTTAGGAACGCAATATAGCAGGCGGCCATTCTGAAGACAACAGTTTCATCGGCCTTCAAACAGCACATGTCTTTCAATTTGAGGCCCGGAATACAAACGGGCGGCCCATCAGGGCCGCCCGGTTTTTGCAGGTGTTCGCGCCAGGGATCAGGCCTTGTCAAGGGTCATGAACGACATGGTTTGATTCAGGAGCTGATACGCAATTTCGCCGAAAGTGATCGGCCCTGTGGCACATCCGGTCTTCTTGCCCTCCAACTCGGCATACAGATAATTGAGAATGCAGTTGCACGAGAAGAAGAGACTGCTCTCCAGTCCTTTCGGCAGGCGGGAAAGAAAAGCAGAAACGTAATCATCCACCGGCTTGCCAATTTTGTACTCCACATCCCGGAACACCGGGGCGTAGAAGCTTACCACTCCGGTGGCCTGATCCACGGCCTGGAAGCTCGTGTTGATCATGGCGCCGCACAGATTGGCGACAAGCGGGAGTTTGGTGTCGATTTTATTATCAGCGAGGTACTTCGCAAGCGGCATGGGTTGTCCATTAATCAGGGCTTCGTTCGCGGAGAAGCCATCGGCACCGAATGTGATGGTGTCGCCGGCTCCCTGATCAAAGATATTCACGATCTGAAGATCCGCAATCAGCGAATCCGGCAGTGTAACATATAAAACCACCGCGCCGTTCTCCATGGCTTTGGCGGTGCGACCATCAAAGACTTTCGCGGATGCCTTGCCGAGATCAGCCAGGTTAAACCCTGAAATCCAGCCGATGAGCGGATTGGCGGCAAAACTCGGGAAGGTGGGTGCGTTCAGCGCGAAGGTCTGGTGGGTTTGACTGAATCCCGGGATGATCACAAAGGAAAATCCGTGAGCGGGCGCTTTTCGATAAATTTCGCTGATATTTTTCTCATCGAATATTTGAATTTCGGTTTTCAGGGCTTGGGCAGGCATTTCCGTAATGTAGGCGGCCTTTTGGGAAAAGAGGCCGCCGGTGTCCGCGATAAAATAAGGGATGGTTCCACCGATCCAGTTTCCGGCCGGCAGTTGACGGAGAACCTGTTCGTCGGCGGCGATGGAAAGTGCTTTCCCTGATGCAATCAGCGTCTTGGCCTGTTCCACGGTAACCATTTTGTTGCTCATGATGTGTACTCCTTAAATGAATGCGGGTTAGAAGATTTTGTTCATATCGGCCACGGCCTTGGGTTGCTTTTCATTGGCGGAAAAAAAGTCGTGAAGCTCCTTAATGCAGGTGGATAGACTTCCCGGGTTTTGCTTGTAATTCATGTTCAGGCGGCCCACCAGAATCCTTGTGGCCAGATATTCGAAGGGATACCCCTGAGGATTTGTGATGGCTTTAGCCCAGTTGGGATGATTAATTGCCGGAACGCTCATTGTTTTCCTTTCTATGAATTGAACGGACACACATTCCCGCCACCGCCGTTACCCGGGGAGCGCGGAACACAATGGCATTCACCATACACCGCGAAGAACTTCCGGCGCGCATTTTATTTTAAAATTTCCACGCTCTCCTCATTCACTCCTGCGCGCCCCGCTCCGCCGCGGCGGGAATACCGCCCAGCAAACCACGCATGGTTCGTCCCGGTGGTTAAACAGATGCTACGCCGAGCTGTTCATCAACCATAACCGATTCTTTTTTTATTTTTCCCGGGGATACGGCCAGGCGGCGAGGCCGCCTTCCAGCACCCGTACGCGCGTCCACCCGTGGGCGTTCAGCAGCGTGGCCGCCTCATAGGCCCGCAGCGAGGTTTTGCAGAAAATCACTATTTCCGCATTTTTGTCCGACGGCAGCTCTTCCAGACGCCCGCGCAGGGCTCCCAGCGGAATGAGTACCTCACCCACGCCGAGCCGCATCTCCTCGAACTCTTCGGGGGCGCGTATGTCGATGGTGTACATGGGCGTCTTCTCATCGAGCCGCTTTTTAAATTCGATGGACGAAATACCCTGCATGGACCCGTTCAGGGTGTTTTCCATCACATGTGCCGCGAGGATCAGGTTGTCGATCGCCGGCGAGAACGGCGGTGCATAGGGGAGATCTGCGTTTACCAGATCTTCAATAGTCAGTTCGCCCTGGATGGCCATGGCTGCTTCGGCAATGCGTTTACTGACATCACCGGGCCCCACGGCCTGCAAACCGAGCAGGCGACCGGTTTTCCGATCAGCCACCATTTTAAGCACGAGCAGTTTGGCGCCCATGAAATGCGGCTTATCAAGGCCCGACGTCACACACGCCGCAACATCGAACCCGGCTTCACGGGCGCGCGCTTCGGAGAGGCCCGTGGAACCGGCCGCATAATCAAAGACTTTGCAAACACCCGTCTGAATGGTCCCCGGAAAGCGGACGGTGTTGCCTTCCATCGCATTGCGCGCGGCAGCACGACCTTCCAGGTTGGCCAAATCGCCGTAGGGTGCCAGCACCGGTTTGCCGGTCAGGCGGTGCGGCACTTCAATACAATCGCCAACCGCATAAATGGATTCATCGGTTGTTTGCAGGTATTCATTGACGGCGATGCCGCCGCGTTCGCCAATGTCGAGTCCGGCATTTCGGGCCAGGGCGACGTTCGGGCGAACTCCCACAGCCACCACCGCCAGCTGACAAGAAAGCTCCGTCCCGTTTTTCAGCCGAACACCGGTCAGCTTGCCGTCTTCACCCAGAAAAGCCGCGACGGGGTTTCCGGTGATGACATTGGCCGCATACGTGCGAATGTGATTTTCCAGCAGTTTAGCCAGATCCCAATCCAGAAAGGTCAGAATCTGCGGAAGCATTTCGATGGTGGTGATTTCGATACCCGCCAGACGCAGGGCCTCGCAGGTTTCAATTCCGATCAGCCCCCCGCCGACAATGACCGCTTTGGCGACCGACTTGTCATCGACTATTTTCCGCAGAAAATCGGCGTCCTGCATGGATTGGAGCGTGGTGACCCCCTGCAAATCCGTGCCGGGCACGGGCGGGATAACCGGCGAAGCCCCGGTGGCCAGTACGAGTTTATCGTAGGGTTCGTCGAACTCGCTCCCTGAAACCAAATCGCGGCAGCGAACGGTTTTGGCGGTACGATCAATGGAGATGGCTTCGGTTTGCGTACGGGCAATAATACCCTTGGCTTTCAGGTAAAACTTTGGATCGCGAACAACGCCCACGGAGCTGCTGAGCAGTTGATTGCGGTCATCGAACACTCCGCCCACATAGTAGGGATAGCCGCAGGAGGCCATGGAGAGGTCCGGGCTTTTCTGGATGATGGTAACCTGAGCGTGTTGGTCCAGGCGTTTGGCTTTGGCCGCGGCTTTGGGTCCGGCGGCGGAACCTCCAATGATCAGAATGCGTTTACTCATGGGTTCTCTCCCGGTTGGCTGGTTATGGTTTTTCGGAACAGTTTCTACGCAGACAATCCACCAGGTGCTGAATCCGCGGGGAATCGGCCCGGTAAAAGACGTGTCGTCCCCGGCGTTCGGCGACCAGCAGGCCGTGCCGCTGCATGTGGCGGAGGTGCTCGCAGGCCTGGCTGGGGGGGATTCGGCATGCGGCGGCCAAGTCGGCCACCGGCATGGCTTCGCGCGTCAGGAGATCGGCCATTCGCAGGCGGGCCGGATGGGCCATCAATTTCAGGCATTCCGCCGCGCGCATGAATTCATCGTCAGAGATGACATCGGGTCTGTTTCGTTTCATGACCATTTAATATATCGAGAGTTCGAGATATGTAAATATAAAAAGATAACGGCATGAAGTGATGGGCTTTTATTTTTTGCGGTGCTATTTTTTCCGCACGGCATTGGGCCGTTGCCACCTGATCGGAAAAGGACTGAAATATGAATGCTGTCTTATTTATCAGCTCAACCGTCGCCATTGTGGTTTCCTTCCTCTGCTCGCTGGCGGAGGCGCTGCTTTTGAGTCTCAATCCGCTGACGATGAACCGCCTGCAGGCCACCCACCCGCGTACCGCCGGTTCCTGGCGCCGCCTGAAGAGAAATGTGGCCCGCCCGATCACCGCCATTCTGGTGCTGAACACGGTGGCCCATACCGGCGGAGCCACCATTGCAGGCGGCGCTTTTGCCGAAATCTACGGGGAGCACAACATCTGGATTTTCTCTGTTCTTTTTACCGTTATTGTCCTCTTTGGAACGGAGATATTTCCAAAAATCATCGGGGTCACTTTTCGTAATCAACTGGCGCCCTGGGCCGGCCCAATGCTGGAAGTGCTCACCCGTCTGCTCTATCCCTTCATTCTGCTCAGCGAGGCCATGTTCAACCGCCTGACCGCTCACGAAGAATCCGAGCAAATCACCACAGCCGACCTGGTCACCCTGGCCACGCTGGCCCGCTCCGGAAAAGCCATCAACCTGGAACAGGAAAACATCATCGTCAATGCCGTACGGCTCAGCCACGCCGCAATAACGACCGCCATGATCCCCCCGGAACGCATTCGATTTCTCGCCCGCGACGCAACGCCCGAAACGCTTCTGGCTCTGATGAAGGAAAGCGGACACACCCGCTATCCCGTGAGCAACAGCACGGACCCGAAGGATATTCACGCCTACATCATCACCAAAAAGGCCGTTCCGGTTACCCGCGGCGAAGTGGCCCAACTGCTCGCGCAAGCCAAACCGCTGCGCACGGTGGACAGCCGGGCCACGCTGATGACCGGTCTTCACACCATGCTCCAAAACAAGGAACACCTGCTGGCTGTGGTGGACAGTCGGAAGCAGTGCGTGGGGATCGTCACGCTGGAGGACATTGCCGGGGAGCTGCTCAGCGCTAACATTGAGGAATTTAAGTAAGCCCTCCCGCATGGCCGACGATTTTTGCGGCGTCCCGCGCTGCGGGGAAGATCAGTCGATGTGCAAAAAAAAGGCCCTCATTGCGAGGGCCCTGAAAATGGTAGCGGAGAAGGGATTTGAACCCCTGACACGCGGATTATGATTCCGCTGCTCTGACCAACTGAGCTACTCCGCCATCCGTAAAAAGCAGCAGAACATTATAAACTGATGATCGTGGAATCAATTGTTTTTTAGGGAAATCTTGGCTTTTCGCGGCACACCCATACGGGCGGCCCGTTCCCTTTCAAAACCCCGGCATGCGCCGCATCCCGCGAGGGGTCACCGCACGATCAACTCCAACCGAATGGGGTTGCTTGCATCGATCGTTTGCCGGACTTCAACCACGTCGCCCTCCGCCGGAGCCGGCTGGGCGCCCGGCCCGGTGAAAAGTTCGCGGGGCGGTTCCTTCGCCGGGCTCAGCACCGCGTACTGCTCCCCCGAGAGCGGCTTGCCGTTACATAAAACGGACTCCGCCCGCCCGCCCGCCGGAACATGGAAACGAAACGTCCATGCCCGGGAAGCCGTCCGGCTTTCCTTCGGGCCAGCTGCCGAAACAGACAGCGAAACCGTGTTGCCCTTCCGTTCGAATACTGCCGTGGTCACGGACGGCGGCAGAGCCGTCTCTCCGGCGGAAAGGCCGTCATCCTCTACCAGTCGTCGGGCAGTCTTGCCATCGCCGGTCGGGACGTAGGCGTCGGCAACCAGCTCTTCCCATCGGGCATCGGTGGTATGAAAGGTTTGCGGCGCACTGAATATCACGCCGCCCAGGCGAACAAAGAGGGGTGTCTGGTGCAGCTTCGACTCCACGGTGACGGTTAGCGGGCCCCGGATGGTTTTACCGTCCCACGCATCCACCCATTCTCCGTCGGGAATCCAAACCGTGCGCCGGGAAGGCTGGTATTCCTCAGCCGGAGCCAGAATGGGCGCCACCAGCAGGTCGTCGCCGAACAGATACTGCGTGCTATCGCGGGCCTCGGGCCGTAGCGGCCACTCGAGATCGCATCGCCGCAGGAGCGGCGTACCATCCGCGGCGGCCCGGTGCGCGGCGGCATAAATCATCGGGAGCAGTCGGTAGCGCAGGCGGATGTAATTCCCGGTGATGCGCTCAATGTTCGGTCCGTAATTCCACGGATAGCGGGTAACGCCCACCGTACAGTGAATCCGGGCAATCGGCGAAAGGACGCCGTACTGCATAAAGCGCACATAGAGTTCCGGATCAGGCTGGCCGTGATGACCGGTCAGGTCTTCATGCACGTAGGGCAGCAGTGAAACCACTCCGGCATCCACCCCGTTGCTCACTCCCCGTGCGAGATATTCCCATTCCGCAATGGTGTCCCCGGTCCACCACACCGGATAACGGTGCGCGGCCGGATGCGACGGCGTTTCCATCCGTCCGTTATTAATACCGTCGGCATTGGACATAATCAGCGGCCGCTGATTCGGGCGGGCCTCCCTGGTCACATCGTGATAAAGCCGCATACCCCAGACTTCCCTGCAAAGGCCCGGCGCAGGCTCCTGCAGGTGCGTATGCCAATTTCGGTCGTACCACCAGACATCGACACCCATATCCAGCAGAGCGCGCAATCCGTCATGACGGAACGTCAGTTCTTCGGGCGAGAGTGCGTGAGTTCCCCGCGGTTCCGGGTGATCGTTCAACATGATGCGTACCTGCTTATCATGAGCGCGCTGAACGAATCGCGCCATATCCGGAAAGAGGTTGGTGTTGACGGCATACCCGCAGGAGGCTCCGACGCGCCAATCCGTATCCACCACGAATACATCCAGCGGGATACTTGCGCGGCGAAAGCGATCAATCACATCCAGCGCCGTGTTTTCCCCATACGGATGATAACGGCTGTACCACAATCCGAACGCATACAGCGGCGGAACCGGCACCGGCCCGGTCAGGCGCAGAAAATCCTCCCGAAACCGCTCATATCCGGATGCCTGCGGAAAGAACAGGTAAAGATCCGTCGCGCCATGGGTCATATCCCATCCCGACTTGGGGTGCTTTTCATTCCCCGGCGGGGGCAGCGCCCCCTGCGCGGGCGGCACGATTCTCGGATGATCCGATAAAATCCAACTCGCCGGCAATTCGGAGGGCGACGGCAGCCAGGTGTTTTTCAAATCATGACTCCCGAGCATTCGGCGTCCACCCGCTTTGGTTTCCAGGGCAATCGCATCAAGAGCGGATGCGGTTTCAGGAATCCGAATTTCCCAATCATCCGTATATATCCGTGTACACCCGTCCTGCTCCGAAACCCCTGCATCCGCAGCCTGCGGCGTTCGATCCACCACCGTAAAGGTGGCGCGGTCCTCGAATCCGCCGGGCCCTTTTTGTTCAATGCGAACCAGCCACGGACTTAACACCTGAACACGCCATTCATTCACAGCAATCGGCATCACCACCCCATTGGCCATCATGAAAACCTCCTCCGGAAATGCCCGGTCCCGTTTTGATTTCGCCGGCAGATTGACAAAACACGCCGCATTTGTCTTTGCATGCCGCAGCGCGTGACTTATCATTTTTTGTGATGAATCCAAACAGCAATCCCTTTGCCGCGCGTCC
>CAZISY010000043.1:23518-28812 GCA_964542025.1 uncultured Verrucomicrobiota bacterium | reverse complement strand
GAGGGTTTTTGAGGAAAACAATTTGGTCGGGGCGGCGAGAATCGAACTCGCGACCTTTTGAACCCCATTCAAACGCGCTACCAGGCTGCGCTACGCCCCGCCAACCAAATTGTCTTGCCGGATTCCAGGAGGTCGAATGTGCCGTGTCCCGGACCAACAAAGCGGCATACATTACAGAAATGATACCGGGTGTCGAGTCCTATCTTATTTTGACTTCAAAGAATTCAAAAAGCCGCCGATGACCTGGGTGGCTTTGTCGATTTCCTCTTTTTTCACGCCGAGTTTGTCGCTGTTGTCTTTGGCCCAGTCATTGAGGGCACGGAGTCCCTGGTCCATCAGTACGTCGGCCGTAATGTCGCCGATGAGCTGTTCCACGCTGGAGACCTGCGTGTAGGTGCGTTCTTTATTGACGCTGAATTCTTTCTTCTCGGGCTTGGGTTGATCTTCGCTGTATTGGACGAGCTCGGCCTTACCCATGCGGAGGGTGAGTGTGTCGATCAGAAAGCCCTTGGACGGTTTTTTTGTTTTTTCGGGCTTTTCCGATTCGCCGGGTTCGGTTTTTTGCCCGTCCTGTTGTTCGGTTGGTTGTTCAGAGGTTTCGGAGGAGGAACGTTTTCCGATGAGGTCGAGATTGCTGGAGCCGTCGGCGCGCTGGACGATGGTGATCTGAGCAACGTCCAGTATGGCGCTCTTCACATGGATGCGCTCGGAAAAGATCGAAGCAAGATCAAGGGACAGGGCGATTTCGTTGATGTTGAGCGCCTCTTTTTCTTCGAATCCGGCAGGATTCATCAGGCGTACGCCTTTGACGGTCACGCTTTGGGAGAACGGACTGACCTGAAGACTCTGGATGGTCATTTCGCAGCCGGTGGTTTGGGCGACGGCCTTTTCAACGGCGGTTTTGATGAGGGTGTCCTTGAGGGCGTAGAGTGCCGCGCCGGCGGCGATGAGAAGCGCAAGTAGACCTAGAAACAATTTCTTCATGGCGATACCTTTACCTTATGCTTGGTTTTTGAAACGGTTCTGTGTAACAAAACAGAGCGGATTTGTTGAGTGATATTTCGGGTTTTCAGATGGCGAGTGAGGTGTTTATGAGTCGATGCGGTTCTTCCTGTGTGGGTGGTGACAAAGAAAAGGCGCTGTGCGATACCGTGGCCGAGCTCCTGCCGCTGTATTCAGATACGGGCGAGGATCGTCCCGACAGCGTACTGAATGGATATCCGATTCCCGAAAATGTGATTGAAGCCCTGAAAATCATGATAGACGCCATGTTTCCGGGCAAGATGTCGCCGGGGATTATTGATCCGGAGGAATTGGGGATTTATCTGTTGCGACGGTTGAGCCAGGCGTGGCGGTTGCTTCGTCCGGAGATGGCGAAGGCGCTGCGGTTTCGGGAAACGAGCGGGACGGACAGCAAGACCTGCCGGTGCGAGTCCGAATGTGCGGACAAGACGGATACCGCGCAGTCGTACGAGGTCATAAAGCAATTTTTGAAACGCCTGCCGGAGGTGCGGAAGCTGTTGCTGGAGGATGTGCGCGCGGCGTATGAGGGCGACCCGGCGGCGCTGACGTATGCCGAGGTGCAGCTGGCGTATCCGGGCGTACAGGCCATTACGTCGCACCGGCTGGCGCACGAGCTGTACCGGTTGGATGTGCCGATCATTCCGCGCATCATGAGTGAATGGACGCATGCGCAGACGGGCGTGGACATTCATCCCGGCGCGATGATCGGGCACGGCTTTTTCATTGATCATGCGACGGGCGTGGTGATCGGCGAGACGTGTCACATCGGCAATCATGTGAAGGTGTATCAGGGGGTGACGCTGGGGGCGAAAAGCTTCCCGCTGGATGAGCACGGAAATCCGATCAAGCATATTCAGCGTCATCCAACGGTGGAAGATGATGTGGTGATTTATGCGAACGCCACCATTCTGGGAGGCGAAACGGTGATCGGGAAGGGCAGCACGATCGGCGGCAACGTGTTCCTCATGCAATCGGTGCCGCCGGACAGTTTTGTTGTCAACGAGCATCCCGAACTGAAGATTAAGCGCGGCTGACGCTGCCGTGCGCGGCGAACGGAGTGCGTGGATGAGTGGAAGTCGGAAACGAAACATCTTATACCTGTTGGTGGTGCTGGCTGTTTTGATCACGCCGTTGATGGGTGTTCGTTTCACGGATCCGCGCCTGTTGCAGAATGCTTCCGCCGCGGCGCTCATGGAGCGGGACATCCTTCTTCAGATACGCCTCCCGCGCATGCTGACTTCCATGCTGGCGGGGGCCTCGCTGGCGGTTTGCGGGCTGATTTTTCAAACACTTTTTCGCAATCCGCTGGCCACGCCGTACACGCTGGGCGTTTCCAGCGGTGCGGCGCTGGGCGCGGTGTTCGGGCTTTCGCTGGGGCTGGGGCGTACGTTTTTGTTTCTTTCACCGATCATCCCGATTGCCGTGGCCGGGGCGCTGATCACGATGGTACTGGTCTACTGGATTGCCTCCACGCGCCGCCGGTTTTCCAATCATACGCTGCTGCTGGCGGGGGTGTCGGTCAATCTTTTCTGTGCCAGTCTGATTCTGCTGATTCAGTTCATGAGCAATGATCAGGACACCTACCGCATGATCCGCTGGCTGATGGGTTCGCTGAGTGCCTCGGATTACCGAAGTACGGCGGTGCTTGCGGCGTTCTTCCTGCCGGTGCTGCTCTTCTTTTGCAGCCGGCGCAACGAACTGGATCAACTGCTCGCCGGGGAGGATCTGGCCAAAACGCGCGGTGTGCAGGTGGAGCGCCTGCGCAAACAGCTCTACATCGCGGTATCCCTGCTGACGGGGGTTTTGGTGGCATTTTGCGGGCCGATCGGTTTTGTCGGCATCATCGTGCCGCATGCGGGCCGCCGGCTTTTTTCAAGCGGACACGGTGCAAACATGATCCCGACGGCGTGTTTGGGCGCGCTGATGCTGACGCTGTGCGATACCTTTGCCCGCTCGGTGTTTTCCCCGCTGGAGTTGCCGGTGGGCGTGGTGACGGCGATTCTGGGCGGCCCGTTTTTCCTCTACATTCTGCTCAGCGGCGACGAAGAGTAACGCCGTTGCCGTCCCGTCTTTTATTAAAGAGGCGACTTTTTCGGGGTGCCGGGCGGTCGCGGGAACCGGCGGTCCGTGGGCTTGTTTTTTTCAATGCAGAGCAGGACCGACTCATTCTCCGGGTCATCCGCCAGCAGGGGTTCGCACGAACGCAGCGAACAGCCGAGCAGCCGGAACGCGTTTTGAGCGGCGGCCCGTTCTTCCTCGACGCGCCGCCCTTTGATGGCGAGCAGGCGTCCGCCCGTTTTTAAAAAGGGGATGGCCAGCTCCATGATTTCCGCCAGCGACCCCACCGCGCGGCAGGTCACCGCATCGTACTGTTCGCGGCGGGCCGGATTCCGCGCCTCCGTTTCGGCGCGCTGCGCGAGGACCTCCACCTGAGGAAGCTGAAGCGCCGCGCAGGTTTCCGAAAGAAAACGTGCTTTTTTGCCGGTGGATTCGAGCAGCGTCATGTGAAGTTCCGGAAGGACGATGGCGATGGGAATGCCGGGCAGTCCGCCTCCGCTGCCGAGATCCAGCGCCCGGCGGCAGCCGGTCAGCGCGCGCACGGAGGCAATGCTCTCCAGAATGTGACGGTTCCAGGCGGCCTCCACATCCGTCACGGCGGTCAGATTGTGAATGGTATTGGCGGCAAGCAGAAGGCCCAGATAGTCGGCCAGACGGCGCAGGACATCCTCCGGCAGGGCGAGGGTATTGCGCCGGATAAACGATTCGGGTGGTGGCCATGTAGGGGTCTGCATGGGCGTCACGTTCCGAAAAAACCGGGACAAAGCCAAGTAAAAGCGGGAAGAAATTGCCATTCATTTATCACTGGCTAGGGTGGGCCCGTTTTGTTAGAAAATGAAGCCCGGGTTGGTGATGGGACCGCCCGTATTGTGAAGGAGAGACGGAATGAAAGCATGGTGGATGGTCGTTGGAATGGTCGCGGCGATGATGGTCCTGAATGCGCAGGCGGGCGATGGATTGCAGAAACTGATGGCGAATCCGTGGGCCGGCGATGCCGACAAGGCCCTGCAGGAACAGGGTATGACCGCTGCGCCGGATGATCCGATGGTGCAAATGATGACGGCCATGCTGGCGGGTTTGAATTGCAGCTTTGCCGAAACCTCCGTGCATATGGAAATGTCGATGTTCGGTGAAAAGGAAATCGTGGATGCCGGATTTGAAGTGGTGGAAGATAGCGGAAGCGCGATCACCATCAAAAATACCGATGGCGAAAAAGTCGGCGCGCAATCCGTGATCACCTTTTTGGACGATGATCATATCAAGATCACCGAAGATACGCCGGGCGCTCCCGCGCTGTATCTGCGCAAGACCACCGCCGAGGAAATCGCCGCCGCTGCCGAAGCCGCTGCCGTGACGCAGGCCGAACTTCAGAAGACCATGCAGGAATCCATGACGACGGAAACGTCCGAAACCGTGGTGACGGAAGAAGCGGGTACGGCTGAAGGCGTCGTGCTGGAAGAGGCTCCCGCAATCGTTGAAGAAACCGCCGTGGTGGAAGAAGTCGCCGTAGTGGAAGAACCGACGGAGCCCCGTTTTTTAGTGATCATTCCCGAGCAGATTGATACCGAGTGGTTCTGGTACTACTACACCGAAGTATCGCAGAACATCGTGCAGGCCGCCGTGGAAAAGGCTCTGGTGAAAAAAGGATTGGACGTCGTGGACCTGGCCACGGTTTCCATGTTCAGCAATCCCGGCAGCGTGGAAGGCGTGCTGAACAAAAACGAAGCGCTGAACGCGGCCAAAGCGTCCGGCGCGACCCATCTGGTGCTGGGCAAGGCCGGCGCCGTTATGCAGGGACGCAGTATGGCCTACGGCATGGAAGTGATCCGCTCCAAAGCCACCGCCTCCGTGAAGCTCATTCGCGTATCCGACGGCAAGGTGCTCGACATACTTGACGCCGCCGCCGAAGAAGGCGGGCAGGTGCAGAAAGCCACCGGACAGGCCGCGCTGGAAACGGCCGCCAAAGACCTCGGCAAAAAAGTGGCGCGTGCGGCCGAAAAAGCTGCGACGGACATGCAGTAATTTTTCCGCGATAAAAAAGGACATTCATGAACAACCGAACGCGAACCACGGGATTCACCCTCATTGAAATGCTCGCCGTCATGGCCATTATCGGCATCCTGGCCGGATTGATCCTCGGCGTTTCCAGCTATGCCAGCCGGAAAGCCAGCGAATCCAAAGCCATCGCCGAAATGGAAAAAATCAAAAACGGC
>CAZISY010000043.1:0-23418 GCA_964542025.1 uncultured Verrucomicrobiota bacterium | reverse complement strand
CGGCGGACGACATTGACTCCGGCAAGGCGCAGTGAGCGGCGCATGGCCGGGGACGCAAACATGAAAACGGCGTTTTTCCAATCATTGGAAAAAGGGAGCGCGTTTTTTCCAATCGTTGGAAAAAAAGGAGGGCGTTTTTCCAATCGTTGGAAAATGCTGCTGGGGGCGCTGGCGGCGGTGCTTGTTTTTTGCGGCGCGGGGTGTGCGCCGGTGATGGAGGAGGAGGGCGGCGCGGCGGGGGGGCGTTCGGCGCCGCAGCGGATCATCTCGCTTTCGCCGAGTGTGACGGAGACGCTGTTTGCGCTGGGGGTGGGGGATCGCGTGGTGGGGGTCAGTATGTTTTGTGATTATCCGCCGGAGGTGGAGCCGCTCCCGAAGGTGGGTGATTTTTTCAATCCGAATCTGGAGGCGATTGTCCGGCTGCATCCGGATTTGGTGGTGATGATGGATTCGTCGCAGGATTTTTATGATCGGCTGAAGTCGCTGAAGATTCCGGCGCTGATGGTGCGGCAGGTTTCGGTGGAGGATGTGCTGAGGTCGTTCGGGGAAATCGGCGCGGCGAGCGGTGTGGAGGAGGCGGCGGAGAAATTGACGGCGGAAGTGAGTCAGGCGCTGGATGAAGCGGGCGCTCACGGGCGTTCGGATGAGCAGCGTCCGGGGGTGTTGATTGCGGTGGGGCATGAGCCGGGACCGGATGGTTATCAGAATGTGTTTATCGCGGGGCGGGATGGTTTTTATGATCGGCTGGTGTGGGCGGCCGGGGGAAGAAATGTGTACGAGGGAACGGTCTGCTATCCGCAGCTTTCGCGGGAAGGAATTTTGCGGTTGAATCCGGAAATCATCGTGGATATTGCACCGGATCTGGCGAAGCGGGGGATGACACGGGAAGAGGTGATTGAACAGTGGGGAAAAACGGGGCGTATCCGGGCGGTGGAAAACCGGAAGATCATCGTGCTGGATCAGGATTATGCGTCGGTGCCGGGGCCGAGAATGCCGCTGCTGTTACGCGATTTGAAAGGAGTGCTGCAGGCGCCGTGAGTCTTTTACTGCAATTGGAGGGGGTTTCATTTTCGGCGGAGCGGACGCGGATTCTGGAGGAGGTGTCGCTGTCGGTGCGGCCGGGGGAATATCTGGCGCTGATCGGGCAGAATGGGGCGGGGAAGTCCACGCTGATTAAGTGTGTGGCCGGGATTTTGGAGGGATGGACGGGATCCATCCGCGTGGAGGATCAGGAGATTCGTGCGATGGCGCCGCGCGAGCGGGCGCGTCGGATCAGTTATGTACCGCAGGGCGGAGTGGAGGCGAATCCGTTCACGGTGGATGAATTTATGCGGTTGAGCCGGTATCCGTATTATCAGCACCGGACGCTTTCGGAGGAGGACCGCCGCGCCGTGCGCGAGGCGCTGGATGAGGTGGATATGGGGGCCTTTGCGGGGCGGCGAATGAACACGCTGAGCGGCGGGGAGCGGCAGATGGTGGGAATCGCGGCGGCGCTGGCGCAGCAGTCTTCGGTGATTTTGCTGGATGAGCCGGTGACGTTTTTGGATTACCGGCACGCGGTGCGCGTTCACCGGATCATGGCGGAGGCCCGGAAGCGGCGCTCGCTGGCGGTGATAGCGGTGCTGCATAATGTGATTGATGCGGGCGAGTATGCCGACCGTTTTCTGGCCCTGAAGGCGGGCCGGATGCTTTGCGAAGGCGGGGCGCGGCAGTTGCTGGAGGATACCGGGCTGCTCCGGGAAATTTTTGAAGTACCGTTCACGCGGCTGATGGATCAGGAGCGGAATAGGTATTTTCCGGTGGCGGAAATGACTTCGTAGCCTGGGGCAGTTGTGCGTCGGCGGGGAGGGGCGGGGGATTCGGCCGCTCCGGCAAAACGGCGCGTTTTTGATATTGCAGGGCGTTGGTGCGGTGTTATAGTGCGCCTATTTTACAGGCAGAAACGTCTGGTCAGGAGAATGAATATGAAAATTTACATGAACGGTTCGTTGGTGGAGAAGAAGGACGCGAAGGTTTCGGTGTTTGATCACGGTTATCTGTACGGAGATGGGGTGTTTGAAGGAATTCGCGCCTACAACAAGCGGGTGTTCCTGCTGGAGGAACATATCGACCGTTTGTACGATTCCGCCAAGGCGATTGATCTGGATATCAAAATGTCCAAAAAGGCGATGACGGCGGCCGTGGTTCAGACGTGCGCCGCGAATAAAATCAGGGATGGCTACATTCGTCTGGTGGTGAGCCGCGGCGAGGGTACGCTGGGATTGAATCCGTACACCTGCAAAAAGCCCCAGGTGGTCATCATTGCGGCCGGCATTCAGCTTTATCCGCCGGAAGTGTATGAAAAGGGACTGCGGATTGTGACGGTTGGAACCACCCGCAACATGCCCGAAGCGCTGAATCCGCGCATCAAGAGCCTGAACTATCTGAATAATATTCTGGCCAAGATCGAAGCCATTAACTGCGGCGTGATGGAGGCGATTCTGCTGAACGGGCAGGGCTATGTGGCCGAGGCCACGGGCGACAACGTGTTCGCGCTGAAAAACGGCCTGCTGCTGACGCCGCCGGCCTGGTGCGGTGCGCTCGAAGGCGTGACGCGCAATAAGTGCATGGACCTGGCGGACGAAATGGGCATCGATGTCTGCGAAGATGTGATGTCGCGCTATGATCTCTACACGGCGGACGAAGTCTTCCTGACCGGTACGGCGGCGGAAATCATCGCCGTGACGGAGATTGACGGACGCACAATCGGAAACGGCAAGCCGGGCAAAATTACCCGTGAGTTGGAAGAGGCCTTCCGGGCCTTTGCGAACAGCAACGGCACGCCCATCTATGGTTGATCGGTTTCCGGCAGCCATCGGTCGGTATTTCGTCACGAGCCCCCGCGGCAATACGGAGCAGCTATGCTTTGCGACAGATGCCAGAAGAATGATGCGACCGTGCATCTCACGCAGGTGATTGAGGGCCAGGTGAAGAAAGTTCACTGGTGCGAAGCGTGTGCAGCGCAGGCCGGGATTGATGTTAAAAAAACAATTTCGGTGACCGATGTGCTGATGGGATTGGATCACTTGACAGGCGAGCCGGAAAAGGCCCGGCCGGAAGCTGATGAGATTTGCCCGCAATGCGGAATCAGCCGCAGCGAATATAAACGCCGCGGCCGGTTGGGCTGCGAAGCCTGTTACGAAGCCTTCCGGGATGATCTGAACCCGTTAATCAAAGCCGTTCATCATGCGGTGAAGCACTGCGGAAAGACGCCGCGTACCCATGCTGCACGCGCGCCGTCCGGTATGCCGGACGATCTGCGCGCGGCGCTGGCCCGTGCGGTGGAGCAGGAGGATTACGAAACCGCGGCACGCCTGCGGGATCAATTGAAGCAGCGCGCCGCCGCGGAGCAGGAATGATATGGATATCGAACGGATTCTCGGTTATTCGGGCGACCGATTGACGCCGGATGCGGAAACTGGAATCGTGGTGAGCAGCCGCATTCGCGTGGCGAGAAATCTGCGCGGGCATTCTTTTCCCGGTTGGGCGGATGTGGATAGCCGCCTGGCGGTGTGGCGTACCATGAGCGCCATCCTGGAAGAAATTCCCTCCGTACGGCGCGGAGAGGTATGCCCGATGAACGAGCTGTCGGAATTGGAGTCGCGCCTGCTCTTCGAACGCCACCTGATCAGTCGCGAGATGATGGAACGGGGAGAAGGCTGCGGCGTGGTGGTTTGTCCGGAAGATCATTTTTCACTGATGATCAATGAAGAGGATCATCTGCGGTTGCAGGTGTTGAACTCGGGACTGAACCTGGGCGACTCGCTGGAGAAGGCCGATCAGTTGGATGATTTGATTGAGGCCCGCGTGGAGTATGCCTTTTCGCCGGTGTGGGGTTATCTGACGTCATGCCCGACCAATCTGGGTACGGGGATGCGGGCCAGCGTGATGCTGCACCTGCCGGCGTTGGTGCTGCTTCAGGAAATGCGCCCGATTATTAACGGGCTGAGCAAAATCGGTTTGGCGGTGCGGGGTTTATGGGGCGAGAATACAGAGGCGTCCGGTCACATGTTTCAGGTGTCCAACCAGATCACCCTGGGCGATTCGGAGCGGGGTATTCTTTCGCAGCTCGAACAGATTATTCTGGAACTGGTTCAGCATGAATTAAATGCGCGGGCGCGGCTTCAGGAGGATAAGCATCTTCTGCTTCAGGATCATGTGGGGCGCGCCGTGGGAATTCTGGAAAATGCCCATTTGCTGACCTCCAAAGAGGCCCTGAATCTGCTTTCGGCCCTGCGTTTGGGGATTGATTTGAATATCATCCGAACGATTTCGCGGTCGGTAATCGATGAGTTGTTAATGTTGACTCAGCCTGCGCATTTACAGAAGATGTTCGCATCCGATATGAAATCCGATGAGCGCGATGAGGCCCGCGCTGAACTGGTGAAAAAACGTATTAAACAACAGAAGACAGACGAGTAACAACCATGAACAATTTCACACCCCGAGCGCAACAGGTCCTTCAACTGGCCCGCAAGGAGGCGGAGCGTTTTAATCACGGTTATGTGGGCACGGAGCATATTCTGCTCGGGCTGGTCACCCTGGGACAGGGTGTGGCGGTCAATGTGCTGCTGAAAATGGGCGTGGACCTGGAGTCCGTCCGGCTGGAAGTTGAAAATGCGGTGGGCGTCGGCCCGGAAACGAAGACGGTGGGAAATCTGCCGTTCACGCCGCGCGTGAAAAAAATTCTGGCGCTTTCCAGCAGCGAGGCGCGCGCGCTGAATCACTCGTATGTGGGCACGGAGCATATTCTGCTGGGCCTGCTGCGGGAAGGGGAAGGCGTGGCGGCCCGCGTGTTGAAAAATTTGAATGTGGATCTGGATAAAACCCGCATTGAAATCATGCGGGAACTGGATCCCAATTATGACCCGTCCGGCGAGGAAGTGGCCGCCGGCGGAAATGCCAGCCCCGCGGCCACGGCCGATTCAAAAACGCCGGCGCTCAAAGCCTTCGGACGCGATTTGAACGAACTGGCCGAAAAAGGGGAATTGGACCCCGTAATCGGGCGGAGCAATGAAATTGAGCGCGTGGTGCAGATTCTGTGCCGCCGGACCAAGAATAATCCGGTACTGCTGGGCGAGGCCGGCGTGGGCAAAACGGCCATTGTGGAAGGGCTGGCTCAGGCGATTACCAAAGGCGATGTGCCGGAGCTGCTGCGCGGTAAGCGCGTGGTTACGCTGGATTTGGCGCTGATGGTGGCGGGGACAAAATACCGCGGGCAATTCGAGGAGCGGATCAAGGCGGTCATGGATGAAATCCGCCGAAGCCGGGATGTCATTCTGTTTTTGGACGAGCTGCATACGATTGTGGGGGCGGGTTCCGCTGAGGGCGCCATGGATGCCTCCAACATTATGAAGCCCGCGCTGTCGCGGGGCGAGATGCAGTGCATCGGTGCGACCACGCTTAAGGAGTACCGCAAATTTATCGAAAAAGATGCCGCGCTGGAACGTCGATTCCAGACGGTTCTGGTGCCGGAACCCAGCGTGGAGGAGGCCGTTGAAATTCTCAAGGGGCTGCGGCCGAAATATGAGGAGCATCATCACGCGAGCATTTCGGATGAGGCGCTGAAGTCCGCCGTCGAACTTTCCGCGCGCTATCTGCCGGATCGGTTCCTGCCGGATAAGGCTATTGACGTGATGGATGAGGCCGGAGCGCGGGCGCGTATTGGGTCGATGACCCGCCCGCCGGATGTCAAGGAACAGGAACAGCACCTGACCGAGATTAAACGCAAGAAGGAAGAGGCCATTCGCGCTCAGCAGTTTGAAGCCGCGGCCCAGTTCCGGGATGAGGAACGTACGGCCCGCGAGTCCATGGAAAAAGTACTTGAGGAATGGCGGAAGACGCGCGATGAAACAATCGTGCAGGTGGGCGAAGATGAAATCATGACGATTGTTTCCAAGTGGACCGGCGTTCCGCTGACCCGGCTGGAAGACAAGGAAATGGCCCGCCTGCTGAACATGGAAAAGGAGCTGGAAACCCGTGTGATCGGACAGAGCGAAGCGGTGCATTCCATATCCAAATCGCTGCGCCGTTCGCGCGCCAATTTGAAAGATCCCCGGCGGCCGATTGGATCGTTTGTTTTTCTGGGGCCGACCGGCGTAGGAAAGACACTCCTGGCCAAGCAGCTGGCGCAGTTTATGTTCAATGATGCTGATGCGCTCATCCAGATTGATATGTCCGAATACATGGAAAAATTCACGTCCTCGCGGATGGTGGGTTCGCCTCCGGGGTATGTGGGCCATGATGACGGAGGCCAACTGACGGAGAAGGTGCGGCGGCGTCCCTATTCGGTGGTGCTTTTTGATGAGATGGAAAAAGCGCACCCGGATGTGATGCACCTGCTGCTTCAGATTCTGGAGGAAGGCAAGCTGACCGACAGCCTCGGCCGCGCGATTGATTTCAGGAATACCGTGGTCATCATGACGTCGAACCTCGGCGCTGATCTGTTGAAAAAGGGTGGCGGTCTGGGGTTCAATCCGACCAAGGATGACAAGGCGGACTATGAAAAGCTGAAAAGCCAGATGCTGGACGCCGCCAAGAAGGTGTTCAAGCCGGAACTGCTTAACCGCATTGACGACTTGATCGTCTTCCGCCAGCTCTCCAAGGATAACATGGAGCAGATTCTGGACATTGAACTGAAGAAGGTGAAGGACCGGTTGGACAGTCGGAAAATTGAGCTGATTCTTTCGCCGGAGGCCCGCACCTTCCTGATCGGGAAAGGCTATGACGCGCTGTACGGGGCCCGACCGATGCGGCGTTGCATTGAGAAGTATCTCGAAGATCCGCTGGCGGAGGAAATCCTGCGGGGCAATATTTCCCGCAATGAATCCATTGATGTCGTCGTGGACGGCGATAAGCTGATCTTCCGGTCCACCGTTTCCGTGAGTTGACGGAACGCGGTCCATCGCGAAACGATTATGCAACAGAAGCCTTATACCCTCGTGGCCGATTTGGGAAATACGAGCCTCACGCTGGGGTTGTTTCGGAATGGTAAAATTGCGCGGAAAATGAATCTTCCAAAAGAGGAGATTCGGGAGCAGGCGCTTCGCCAGGCACTGACGCGCGTGACAGCCGGACTGGCCGTACACGGTACGGCCTTTGGGTCGGTGGTGCCTTCGCAGGATGCCCGGTGCATGCGAATGATGAGCCGCATGGTTCCCGGTCCGTTTCTACAGGTGAATGCCGCCTGCGATTTTGGGGTGAAAATCAGTTATCCGAAACCGGAAACCATCGGGGTGGACCGTCTGATCAATGCCGCCTGGGCGGTGCATCAATACGGCGCGCCGCTGATTGTCTGCGATGCCGGCACCGCAACGACGGTTGATGTGGTGATGACCGCGAAAGGATTTGTCGGCGGGGTGATTTTGCCGGGGCCTGCCCTGATGCTGGATTATCTGGCGGAGCGGACGGAGAAACTGCCGGTGGTTCAGCCGGGCGGGCGTGTCCAAAAATCGTACGGCCGGTCCACGGAGGAGGCGATGCGGATCGGGGCGAAGCGGGGATATGACGGCATGATCCGGGCCGTCATTGAGGAAATGCAGAAGGAGCATCCGGCAGACCGGTTCACGATTTGCCTGACTGGCGGGCATGCCCGAAATATCACGCTGCCGGACGACATGAACGCACACGCGGACCCCGATCTGACGCTGCGCGGGCTCGGGTTGATTTATGAGCGCACTTATTTAAACAAGCCGTCATAACGAGGAGAACACCGTACCATGCCGAAACGATATGCCATCATTCTTGCCGGAGGAAGGGGCGAACGGTTCTGGCCGCTGAGTACTTCGGAGCATCCCAAACAGTTTCTTTCCCTGATCGGCGAAAAAACGCTGCTGGCTCAGGCTGTGGATCGGCTGGACGGGGTGGTTGAAACGTCCTGCATTTTCGTCATTACCAGTGAAGATCTGGCCGATGTGGCGCGGCAGTCGGCCCCGTCGCTTCCTCCTGAGAATGTGATCGGAGAACCGATCGGACGCGATACGGCGGCGGCCATCGCATTAGGCGCGGCGCTGGTGAAGAGGCTTGATCCTCAGGGCGTCATGGCGATTTTGACGGCCGATCACATCATCGGGGATCTGGATGTGTTTCGCAACACGCTGCGCGATGCGATGGACCTGGCGGCCTCCGGGGAGGTTTTGGTGACCATCGGCGTCAAGCCGGTGTTTCCCAGCACGGGGTACGGGTATGTGCAGGCGGGTGAGTTCCACGGCACCGGTCGGGCCGGAACGGTGTTCGACCGGGCGCAGCGCTTTGTGGAAAAGCCCAATGCGGAAACCGCCTGCCGGTATGTGCGGGAGGGCGGCTATTACTGGAACTCCGGAATGTTTATTTGGTCGGTGGGCTCCATTGAGCGCGCCTTTCAAATGTACCGTCCGCCGCTGCATGCGATGATTCAAACGCTCGATGCCGCAAAGGGCCGCGATGCGTTTACGGCGGCCTTTCACCGGATTTATGCGGAGCTGGAAAAGATTTCGATTGATTACGCCATCATGGAAAAAGCGGACAACGTGATGATGGCCCGGGGCACCTTTTCGTGGGATGATGTCGGATCCTGGCCCGCGCTGGAGAATCATTTTGAACGGGATGAGCAGAACAACGTGGTGATTGGGGATGGCGTGCCCATGCAGGCCGCCAACAACATCATCTACTCCAAACAGCATCTGACGGCGGTGATTGGGGTGTCGGATGTGATCGTTGTCCAGGCGGAGGGCGTCACGCTGGTTTGCCGGAAAGATCAGGCGCAGCATATCAAACAAATGGTTCAGCAGTTGCAGCGTGACGGGCGTTATGCCCGCTTAACCTGAGTAGGGAGGCTATTGTGGGACGATATTTGGGATTGGATTACGGCGATAAACGAGTGGGCGTGGCGCTGAGCGATCCCACGCATTTTCTGGCGTCACCGCACCTCATGATTGAGCGCGTGAGCGATGAGGACGTGGTCCGTCAGCTGGTGCCGCTGTGTAAAGAACGGGACGTGGAGAAAATTATTCTCGGCCTGCCGTTGAATATGAATGGCACGCGGGGGCCCGCGGTGGAAAAGGCCATGCAGTTCCGGGAAAAACTGATGATGGCCCTGCCGGGAATGCCGGTGGAAACATGGGATGAACGGCTCAGCACCGTCAGCGCGCAGCGAACGCTGATTGACGCCGGAACCAGCCGGAGCAAACGAAAAGGGCTGGTGGATAAAATCGCTGCCCAAATCCTCCTTCAACATTATTTAGATGCGCAGACGCCCTTCGAATCCTGAACCGGGGCGGATGAAAAGAATGCGGCGCCGCGGCCGTCAGGCGGTTCCCCGGAGATAGGCCAAACGCAGCGGCTCGGGGAAGCGTTCAATGGCGTAACGAAGCGCGGTGCGCGGCATGACGCGGTAGTGTTTCTGCAAAAAGACCTCCTCCGAAGCCTGATCCCGTTTGCCGATTTCACGCAGCATCCAACCGACCGCCTTGTGCATCAGATCATGAGGGTCATTGAGGAGCAGTTGCGCAATCGCCAGGGCATCGGTGAAGTCGCGGTTGCGGATGAAGTAGTGCGTGGAGATCATGGCGATACGGCGATCCCACAGCAGTGCGGATTTCGCCCGTTCATAGAGCGTGGTGCGCGGACGTTTCTCCAGATAAGGCCCCACAATGCAGGGTGCCGAAAGATCCACCAGATCCCAGTTGTTGATATAGGCGGTGTTGTCCATGTAGAGACGATAAATTTGGTCGCGGTCTTCTTCGGACGTTTTTTTATTTTTAAAACGAACCACAAGAATCAGGAGCGCCAGCATGCGTTCTTCGTGAATGGTGGAATGCAGGAGTGTGCGGACCTCACGCAGGGAAAGCCGGGTCGATTCTTTGGCCAGGCCGCGCAGGACCGGCACGCGAATCCCGATAAAGACATCACCCTCGCCATATTCGCCGGGCCCCGTTTTAAAAAAGCGCTGCAGGAATACGGCGTCGTTGGGGGAGGCCAGACGCTGTAATTCGGCTTTCAGAGAGGCGATGTCCATCAGGCCTTTCGGATCAGCGCGGCGTAGGCGCCGTCGGTTTTTGTTTCCGGCGGAAACAACTGCTGCTGCTCCGCCAGGGAGAACCCGGGCATTTGCAGAAGCCATTTGCTGATTTGCTCGGCATTTTCCTCCGGCTCCAAACTGCATGTGCTGTATACCAGGCGTCCGCCGGAACGCAGCATACGGGCGGCGGCCTGAAGGATCATGCGTTGCGTGCGGGCCAATTCGGCCAGGCGGGTTTTGTTGAACCGCCAGCGGGCATCGGGACGGCGCCGGATCACGCCGGTGTTGGAGCAGGGGACGTCCAGCAGAATGGCGTCAAATCCATTGGGCGCGAGCAATTTCAGTTTCGGATTGATGGCAGCGTCTTTCGCATCGCCCTGGAGGACATCAATATTGCCGGGGCTGACCCGCCGGATATTTGCGCGCAGCGTTTGCAGTCGGTCCGCGTAAATATCCATGGCGGCGAGTTTTCCCTTTCCCTGCATCTGGTCGGCTATAATCAGCGTTTTTCCTCCGGGCGCGGCGCAGGCATCCAGAATGGTCTCGCCGGGTTGGGCGCGAAGCAATTTGGGCGCGAGGGCCGTGGAGGGATCCTGCACATAAAACAATCCTTCTTTATAGCCGGGCAGCGCGGCAATCCCAATGCCGTGCGGAATTTGAATGAAGTCGGCGCTGTACGGGTGAAAATCCGCATCCTCCAGTCCGCTTTTATGCAGCCGGGCGAGGTAGTCCTCCGGCGTGGTTTTGAGGCGGACGGGGCGTATGCAGGTGACGGGGGTTTCGTTGTTCCAGCGGCACAGCGCGGCGGCCTGTTCTTCGCCGAAAGCGGCCTTCCACCGGCTGAGCAGGACATCCGGATGCGAAAATCGGATGGCCGGAGAAAGTTCGCACATGCGTTCGTTCAGGGCATCACGGTCGCGCTGGGCATTGCGCAGCACGGCATTCACAAAGGTGGACTCTTTGTTGGAGGCAATGCGCTTGGCGTTTTCGACCGTTTCGTTCAGTACGGCATACTCCTCGGAACGCATGAAAAAAAATTCGTAGAGCCCGCACAGGACGCAGGCTTTGACCTCGTTGCGGGGGGGACGCGATGTCTGAGCGCATTCATGCAGCAGCCACTCCAGCAGAGCGAGACGGCGGATCACCCCGTACCCGATCTCCATAACGGCTGCGCGGCCATCGCCGGTCAGCTCAATTTCGCGGTCGGGAAATGCCTGGTTTTCAAGAAAGCGCAGTACCAGCTGGGCCGCATCCAGACGCGGCGTGGATGGGAGCTCGGGGCGCGGTGTTTTTTCGAACGAACGTTCCATGCGTGTTTTATTCATGGCGCGAAAGGTAGAGAAAAGAGGTCCCGTGACGCAAGCGCGGAGATGTGCTATTTCCTAAATTTCGATGTTCACAGACAAATAGGCTGTGCTAAGTTTTCGCGAGGTGTTGCTCTGTGGCGAAAAAGTTTTGTGAAGGAGAATCGATCATGAACAGCAGCAAAAAATGGATTTTGTTCCTGGCGGGGTGTGCGCTGGCGATGTCTGTGCCCGCCCAGGCACAGCAGGCGGACGTTGCCCATGCCCCGCGGTTGGTGTGCGCGGAACCCCTGTATAATTTCGGTGAACGCGACAGCAGTGAAGTGGTGACGCATGTGTTTTCGCTGAAAAACGAGGGCGACCTGACGCTGGAATTGACCCAGGTGCGCCCCTCCTGCGGTTGCACGGTGGCCCATCTGTCGCGCAATCAGGTGCCTCCGGGTGAAACGGCTGAGATTACGGCTGAATTCTCGCTGAAGGGGCGCAGCGGCCAGCAACGCAAAAATATCCGAGTGGAAAACAACGATCCGACCAACCAGCAGTTCATGCTGTATCTGGAGGGGACCATCGTTACCGAGCTCATGATCGAACCGTCGCAACTTTATCTCGGGCAGATTGGGCCCGATCAGTTGGCCTCGCAGTCGGTAACGATCACCTCAAAAAAAGAGCTCGTAATCACGGCGGTGACATCCACTGTGCCGGTGTTTGTGCCGGAACTGGCTGTGTTGGAGACCGGGAAGCAGTACCGGGTGACCGTCGCGACGAAGCCGCCGATGGAAATGGGTTCACAGCAGGGAGAAATCCGGCTGACGCGGGAAGGCGGCGAGGAAATAGTCATTCCTATTTCCGCAGTGATTCTGGGCCCCCTGAGTTACGCGCCGAAGGAGCTGGTCTTACGGGGGGACGATCCCAACCTGGTCACGCGGTACATCATTGTGCGGCCGGGAGAAGTGAAAAATTTTGAAATCAAAGGCGTGGAAATACCCGATGAGTCCATTCAGGGATCCGTGACAACGCTGGGAAGCAGCGGCTACCGAATTCAAGTCAGTAATGTCCGGGCTGATCAGTCACTGGATGGAAAAAAGGTGATCATTCGCACCAGTGTTCCGGAAATGCCGGTGATTGAAATTCCCTTTAAAATCATTCCGCTTCCCTGAAAAATCACATGGATACCGGACGTACACCGAAGGCGTTTTCATTATCCCGTGCCTTTTGTTTCGGACTGGCCCTGCGCGTGTTTGCGTTGCTGGCGGTATCCGGAGTTCTCGGCGCGCTTTTGCAGATCGCCCGGCGCGACGCTATTCCCTGGGTGGGCGACTGGGAGCATTATATCGAGACGAAGGCCCGCGGGGAGCACTTGCGCGTGGCGGATCGTGAGACCGTTCGCGAAATAATGCGCACCGGTTCGCATTTGCTGATTGATGCCCGGCCTCTGGCGGATTATCAGGCGGGTCATATCGAAGGGGCGCTTCCACTGCCGGCGGACGAACCGGAAAACCAGACGGATACCATGAGCATCCTGACGCCCGGCGATGCCGTGCTGATCTACTGCTCCGGGCTTGAGTGCGACGAATCGCTGATGGCGGCCCGCCTGCTGCGCGATCGCGGCATTACAAATCTGACGGTTTATCCGGGAGGATGGACGGAATGGAGCGGCCCGTGAAAAAATGGATGGAATACGGAACGTCTCCTGCGGCGATTTGGTCCGTGCGGTTGGTGCTGTCGGGCATATTTATCGCGGCGTGCATCCCCAAACTGATACACCAGCAGGATTTTGCGCTGTCGGTGTTCCGGTATCAGCTTGCGCCGTTTGAACTGGTGAATATCGCCGCCGTTTTCTTGCCGGTGGTGGAGTTGTGCTGTGCCGCGGCGCTGCTGTTCATCGCCCGTCTGCGCGATGCGGCCCTGTGCGTGATGGGCGGCATGCTTTCTCTGTTCACGGCGGCGATGCTGATCAATATTTATCGCGGTCTTGATATTGCGTGCGGCTGTTTTTCAGTGGAGACGCCCGAAAACCACCTGGGATGGCTGAACGTGGCTCGTAACGCTGCGTTGATGGCCCTCTGCGCCTGGGGGCTTTTTCACGAATGGTTCATCATTCGAACCGCCGCCCACCGCTGACCCGCGAACGTTTCCCGCTATTGCTCAAACAGGTTCCGGCTTGAAAATTTCGCGTCGGACGTCAGTCGCATGCCCAGCTGACGCAGCCCGGCCTCGTCGCCGCGCGTGGGAATATGAGTCAGGTGCAGTTCGCAGTCACGCAACAGCGGAAGTTGATCCAGGGCCGCCTGCGCGGAGGGATTGGTGGTGGCGCTGATGCTCAGGGCGATCAATGCTTCATCCAAATCCATGCTGATGGATTTTCGTTTAAACACCTGGCGCTTCAGGCGGGATATGGATTCCAGCAGGTTGGGCGGCAGCAGGTGAATGTTCTGCGGAATATCCGCCAGGGCTTTGATGGCGTTAATCACCACACTGGAAGCCGCGTGCATTTCCGTCGTGTTGTGTCCGGTGATCATTCGTCCGTCCGCCAGCTCGATGGCCGCGCCGCAGAAAACACCGTCGTTGCCTTTGCCCCGCTCCCGTCCGTAAGCGGCCGCTTCATGAGCGAATTGGACGACCCGTCGCGCGGAGGGTGCCAGCCCCATCATGGTCATAATGCGCTCGATGCGGTGAACGGATTCCTGATCGGTCATGCCCACGGCATATTCCGTCTGACAGCGGAACCACCGGCGGACTATTTCCTGTTTGGCGGCCTCCTGAACGCAGGCGTCATCGAAGATGCCGAATCCCGCGCAGTTCACGCCCATGTCCGTCGGGGAGGCGTACAGGACTTCATCTTTCACGATTTTTTTCAGGATGCATCGGAGCAGGGGATAGGCTTCCATGTCGCGGTTGTAATTCACGGCTTTTTCGCCGTGGGCGTCGAGATGGAAGGAGTCCAGCATGTTGTAATCGCCGATGTCCACGGTGGCGGCTTCATAGGCCACGTTGACCGGATGATTCAGCGGGAGATTCCAGATGGGGAAGGTTTCAAATTTCGCGTAGCCGGCATTCACGCCGTGTTTGAATTCGTGATAGAGCTGAGACAGGCAGGTGGCCAGCTTGCCGCTGCCGGGCCCCGGGCCGGTCACCACCACGAGCGGCTTGGTGGTTTCAATCATCGGGTTGGCGCCATAGCCGTCTTCGCTGACAATCCGGTCCACGTCGGACGGATATCCTTTGGTGGACCGGTGAAAATAGACTTTGATGTCGCGGCGTTCGAGGCGTTCCTTGAACATGCGCGCAGCGGGTTGGTCATCGTAGCGGGTGATGACCACGGCGGTGACGCGCAGGCCCCATTCCTGCACATCGTCAATCAGCTTGATGGCGTCTGCATCATAGGTGATGCCGAAGTCTGCGCGCACTTTTTTGCGCTCAATGTCGCCGGCGTAGATGCAGAGAATGATGTCGGCCTGATCCTTAAGTTCGCGAAGCAGGCGCATTTTCACGTTGGGATCAAAACCGGGGAGGACGCGCGCCGCGTGCATATCGTAGAGCAGCTTGCCGCCGAATTCGAGATACAGCTTGTCTCCGAATCGCTTCACGCGTTCCAGAATCGCCTGTTTCTGATGCTCCAGGTAGCGTTCATTATCAAAGCCTATCTTCATGCGCCGGACTCCCGTGTTGATGTCTGATTCTGAAAAACCGGAACAGCATACAATACGCCGAAGTGAATCGGGAATGTAAAATACAGGAAAGATCACAGAAGGCGCGTGCGGCTCACAAGTTCTGAAAACATAATGGTTGCGCCGGGACGGCCCGAAATGTTTAATGGGCAGGGTTCGCGGGGTGGGTAGGTCAGGAAAGGTGTTGAATAATGGAAATGCAGACGCAGAACATAAACGGGGCGGAAAGGGTCTTCAACCCGTTGCGATTGCTTCGCGTGACCGATTCAAACATGCCGCTGATTCGTCTTCTGGTGGATAATTTCTGTGTGGACATCCAGAAGCAGTTTTCCGCCATGAAGAGCGCCGCCGGACAGACCAATCCCGAGGCGCAGTATTCCGCACTGCACAAGATGAAGGGCGCGGTGGGTAATATTGGCGGAGATCGCCTTCATGTCTTGCTGGCGGCTCATTGTGAACGGCTCAAGCAGGATAAAATTCCGCTGTCGGAAGAGGATGTTGACATCATTGAGCGCCACCTGAAGGCGTTGCTGGCATTCATTGGCAGTTTGGATTGGGATGCCGTTCAGGCCTGCAATTCCTGAAGGCACGGGCGCTCGGTTCCTGAAGGCGCTTCCCGGGTAAAGATCGCTTAGAAAGGCATTGATAAGCCGGGTTCCAGCTGTTATACAAAGCACGTCTTATTGGTCGTTGGGATTCCCCTTTACGTTTGGATAAACTGCATGAAGATTCTCGTTGCCGACGATAATATGGCGATCAGATCCCTGGTGCGCAAATACCTGACGGGGGTGGGTTACGAGGTTCTGGAGGCCTCCGATGGCGGAGAAGCCTGGAAGTTGATGACAGACCACGGTCCTGAAATTGCCATTTTGGACTGGATGATGCCCGGAACCGATGGACTTGAGTTATGCCGGCGCTATCAGGAGCGCAACGATCTGCCCTTCATGTATTTTCTGCTGCTGACGTCCAAGCACGAGAAAAAAGAATTGCTCTACGCCCTGAATAACGGCGCCCATGATTTCCAATCCAAACCCATTGATCGCGAAGAGCTGCTGACGCGTATTGCCGTGGGTGAGCGCCTGGTGAATGCCTATAAAAAAATCAAGGCGCGCACTACGCAGGCAGAGTATTTCAAGGAAAGTGCCAGCCAAATGGAGCGTCTGGCCGAGGAGCGTGCCAAACAGCTGATTCACGCCGATCGTCTGATTTCGCTGGGCACTCTTTCGGCGGGGTTGGCTCATGAAATCAGCAATGCGCTGGGGTATATTTGCGAGGGTGCTTATGAATCGCAATATCAGCAGGATAAAATCGTAGGCGTGCTGCGGGACATCGTGGAACGTAAGGAGACGCCCCAAACCGAGTTGATTCGCGAATTTCTTCAGGAGAGCGGCCCGGCCATTGAATCCATTCATGAAGGAATCAACAAGGTGATTTCCATCGTGGAGGAGCTGCGTATTTTTTCGAGGCAGGGGGATACGCGCATGGCACCCTGTAATATCACTGAAAGCATTGATCGGGCCCTGCGCCTGACGCACAACGCACTGAAATATCATGTGACTGTTGAGCATGAACTCGTCGAAAACCTGCCGCTGATTTACGGAAGTATACAACAGCTGGAGCAGGTCTTTGTGAACCTTTTTAAAAATGCGGCGGATGCCATGGACGGGCAGCGGGATCCGGCAATTCTTCGCATTCGATATGCGGCGGATGAGTATTATGTCCGCATCTTTGTGGAAGACACCGGCCCCGGTATTCCAAAGGATAAGACGGAAACCATTTGGAATGCGTTTTACACCACCAAACCGCCCGACAAAGGCACCGGGTTGGGCCTTTCCATCAGCAGGGACATCATCGAGAAACACGAGGGGCACATTTCGGTCGCGAATCGATCGGACAAGGGATGTGTGTTTACCGTGGAGTTGCCAATCTGCCGGGAACCGAACGTTGAGAATGCGTAATCCGATACTGCCGGGGTTCTATCCGGATCCAGGCATCTGCCGGGTGGGCGGCGATTATTACCTGGTGACCAGTTCCTTTGAATTCTTTCCCGGGGTTCCGGTGTTTCACAGCCGCGATCTGGTGCATTGGCGGCAAATCGGGCATTGCCTCACTCGAAAGGAACAGTTGAATCTGCAAGGAGTTCCCTGTTCGCGGGGTATTTATGCGCCGACCATCCGCTATCACAGCCGGCGTCGCAGATTCTACATGATCACCACCTGCGTCCCGCGCGGTGGACATTTCTTTGTCCACGCTGAAAATCCCGCCGGGCCGTGGAGTGATCCCGTTCGGGTGGCCTATCCGGGCATTGATCCCTCGCTGTATTTCGCGGACGATGGATCAGCCTATTTTCAGTGTACGGTCGGCGATCAGGACGGCGTCATTATGCAGGGGCGTCTGGATTTGGATTCCGGCGCATTGGAGGACGTGCGGCCTCTGTGGAAAGGAACCGGCGGACAATACGCCGAGGCACCGCACCTCTACCGCATCGATGAGTGGTATTATCTGATGATCGCAGAGGGCGGCACGGAATATGGACACATGGAAACCATCGCCCGCAGCAGAACCCTTTGGGGCCCTTTCGAGGCATGTCCGCATAATCCGATTCTCACCCATCGCAGTACCTCGCATCCCATTCAGGCGACAGGGCATGCCGATCTGGTGCAGACGGCGGAGGGCCGCTGGTGGATGGTTTTTCTGGGGATACGCCCGGTGTGGGGGCGCTATCATCACCTCGGACGTGAAACGTTTCTCGCACCGGTTCACTGGGATGCCAACGGCTGGCCTGTCGTGGGTGAACAGGGGCGGGCTTCGATGCAGCTCCCGTCGGAAGGACTGCCGGACACCTGCGTCACTGCGTCGGAATCCGTCAGAGATGAGTTTCATGCTGATTCGCCGGCCCTGTGCTGGAATTTCATCCGAAATCCGGACCCGCAGACCTGGTCGCTTACGCAGCGCCCCGGCTTTTTGCGTCTGCATGGCACCCCTGTTTCGCTGGATGACGAGGGTTCGCCGGTTTTTGTCGGGCGGCGTCAATGTCATGCCCGAATGGAGGCTCTGTGCCGGCTGGAGTTTTCACCGCAGGTCTCAGGGCAGGAGGCCGGGTTGTGTGTTTACAAGGATCATCTGCACCACTACGAACTCTTTTTAGAAGGCCCTGAATCTGCCCCGAAAATCGTACTGCGTGAGCGTATTGGACGCCTCTCGGTGCGCCTCGCAGAAAAGACGTTCGATGGTTCTTCGGTGCTTCTCCGCGTTGAGGCTGACGCGTTTTTATACCGTTTTTCTTTTGCCGTGAGCGAAGGAATGCCTTTCCAGTTTTTAGGAGAAGGCGATGTCAAATATCTGTCTTCGGAAGTGACCGGTGGCTTTACGGGAACGTACCTTGGCCTGTTTGCCCGAAACGGAGGCGCCGCGTCGATGCCGCCTGCGGATTTTGACTGGTTTGAATACCGGCCGCTCGAATAGTTTGCGTTTTTGTTCGCGACATTCCGCTTCGCCGAGTCCGTTGCTGACGCTCATCAAAAGAGGGATAGTTGCTGCGTGGCGGGTTTTCCCGCCGGGCCCTTTTCAGAACGCTCCGGTTCCGTGCCGAGCAGTTTCCGGAAGGCCTCTTCATCCAGGATGGCGATGCCCAGGCTTTGCGCCTCGGCCAGTTTAGACCCCGGATTCTCCCCGGCAATGACATAATCCGTGCGTTTGGAGACACTGCCGACCACCTTGCCGCCGTGCGCGCGGATGAGGGCTGAAAGTTCGTCGCGTCCGTAATGCGGAAGCGTTCCGGTGAGAACGAACGATTTTCCGGCAAGCGGGGAGTCCTCTTTTTCCACGCCGGCGCCCCCCCTCGGATTGATGCCCAGCTCATCCATGCGGCGGATCGTTTCGCGTCCGGATGGGGAATCAAAAAACGTGATGATAGCTCTGGTGGATTCTTCCTTGAAGCCTTCAATCAGCAGTGATTCCGCCGCTTTTTCGGCATCCCGCCGCAGGACGATTCCCGCTTTTTCGAGTTCGTCCAGCCGCTGCAGGAGCTCTTCGGTGAGTTGTTCGCAGCGCTGACGCAGGGCTTCCTTTTCCTCGGCGTTTTTATCGCGATTGGTTTTGTTGCGCGGGCTGTTTTCCTTCAGCGCTTTTTGAAGGGCGTAGAACCGATCAACGGCGTTCAGGCAGGCGAGCGCGGCGAATTGGTTGAAATCTGTGTGTTTTTCAGCGAGCTGGTAGGCGGCGGTTTTTCCAACCTGTGGAATGCCGAGCGCGAAGATCCAGGCGGCGAGTGGGGCGGTACGCGTTTTCTGCACGGCCTCCAGCAGCTTGGCGGCATTCTTCGCGCCGAAGAGTCGGACCTCTTCATCGGTGCCGAGGTTGAGGCGTTCCAGCCGGGCCTGTTTGAGGTCGAAGAGATCCAGCGGTTCGCGTACGAGCTGCTGCTCAACGAGTGCGTCGGCCACTTGAGAACCGAGTTGCTGGATGTCCATCGCGTCACGGGCGGCAAAGTGTTCCAGACGGCGCTTGTTCTGGGCCGGGCATTGCAGATTTTCACAGCGCCAGGCCACTTCGCCTTCGCGGCGCAGAGTGGGGCTTCCGCAAACGGGGCAGTGCTTCGGCATGTGGAACGGCTGTTCGCCGCCGGTGCGCGCAGAGGCGTCCGCAGCGACCACGGCGGGAATCACTTCGCCCGCCTTTTCGATGGTGACGAGATCGCCCACGCGTATGTCCTTGCGGTGAATTTCATCTTCGTTGTGCAGCGTGGCGCGGCTGATCGTGGAGCCGGCGAGGAAGACCGGTTCCAGTTCGGCCACGGGGGTCAGCACTCCGGTACGGCCCACTTGAATGGTGATGGCGTTGAGTCGGGTCCTGGCCTGTTCGGGTTCATATTTATAGGCTACGGCCCAGCGCGGGGATTTGGCGGTGACCCCGAGTTGTTCATACAGATTAAACTCATTCACCTTGATCACGGCGCCGTCGATTTCAAAGGGGAAGTCGTGGCGTGCGGCCTGCAGTGCATCGATGGCGGCGAGCGCCTCATCGGGTTCGCGGCAGATCCAGAAGCGATTCGTGGTGCGCAGTCCGAACGCGCCGAGGTCTTTCAACAGGTGTTCCTGGGATTGGATGGAAAGACCATCCGTTTCGCCGAGGGCGTACCAAAGGGCATCCAGCGGACGCGCGGCCGCGACTCGCGGGTCCAGTTGCTTCAGCGAACCGGCGGCGGCATTGCGCGGATTGGCAAACGGTTCCTCGCCGCGCTCTTCGCGTTCGCGGTTGATGGCAGAGAATCCGGCTTTGGGCATGTAGACTTCGCCGCGCACTTCGAGGACGCGCGGGGGCCGGTCGGCCGTGAGGCGAAGCGGAATGGTGCGGATGGTTTTGACGTTGGCGGTGATGTCGTCGCCGGTCTTCCCATCGCCGCGCGAAACGGCATGAACCAGCAGGCCCTCCTCGTAACGCAGGGCGACGGCGAGGCCATCAATTTTGGGTTCGACCACCCAGGAGCACGGGATGCCGCCGAGGAGTTTTCGGGTGCGGGAGAAAAAGTCGCTGAGTTCGCCCCGACTGTAGGTGTTGGCGAGGCTCATCATGGGCACGGTATGTTCGATTTGGGAAAAGCCGGAGAGGGGGGCCTCGCCGACGCGCTGTGTGGGCGAATCGGGCGTGATCCATTCGGGATGGGCCTTTTCGAGGGCGGCCAGCTCGGCATAGAGCGCGTCGTATTCCCGGTCGGTGATTTCCGGGGCGGCCATCTGGTAATAGCGCTGATTGTGATGCTCAATCAGCTTTTTGAGTTCTTCGAGACGGGCGCGAGCCGCTGCCGAATCCATAATTCCACTCCGTTTCGTTTGTGCAGATAATACGCTGTCAGCAGCGCGGTGCAACCTCCGAGAAAGTCCGCCGCGACGTCCAATCCTTCCACGGCGCGTCCGGGCGTGAACGACTGGTGCCACTCATCAGTGATCCCGTAAAGCGTGGTGAGCAGGAAGGCCCCGAATGCCGCCGCGCGAGAGGACAGGCCACGCTCGAAACGAAGCGGCATGAAAAGGAATTGGGCCAGCATGGCATAAACCAGTAAATGAATAATCTTATCGAGCCCTTCAAACCAGAACGGCAGTTCCACATCAGGTCCGCTCCAGCAACTCGCGGAAAAAATGGCGGCAATCCAGATCAGGGGCGGCAACCAGAGGCGGCGAAGGGTTGTCATGAATGGCTCCGTGGAATGTTGAGAATCGTGTTGATGGCGTCCTGTGCGGCGGTCAGACCGAAAATGCCGGGGATACTGCAAAAGCTGCCAAGGGTGTTGCGGGCGCGTCCGCGTCCGAGTTCGGAGCGGACTTCGCCGGGCGCGTGGTCGGTTTCGTCGGAAACGGCTTCTTTCGAGGGCGGTTCGATGGAGAACACGCAGCGGACGCCCTGCTCGATGCCGCGCCGTCGGAGTCGTTTCCGAATGAACTTGGCAAGCGGGCAGTTGTAGGTTTCGGAAATGTCGGCCAGGCGCACCAGCGTCGGATCTGTTCGGGTGGCGGCGCCCATCACGGAAATCACCCGGCATCCGGCTTTGCAGGCGGCTTCGAGCAGGCAGGTTTTCGGGTTCACGCTGTCGATGGCATCGATCAAAAGGTCGGGTGCATCATCGACGGCCTGAGCGGCTGTTTCTTCCGTAATGAAGAGCGTATCGGCGCGCAGATCGCAGTCGGGATTGATTGAGAGCACACGCCGGCGGGCGAGCTCGGTTTTGGATTGTCCGATGGTGTCGCGCAGTGCGTAGAGCTGCCGGTTGAGATTGGTTTCATGCACGACGTCGAAATCAATGAGGCGCAAATGACCGATGCCGGAACGGGCCAGCGCCTCCACCGCAAACGATCCGACGGCGCCCAGCCCGACGACAATGATCCGGGCCTGCTGCAAACGCTCCATACCTTCCGCGCCGGCGAGAATGGCCGTACGTTTGAAGAACGGCGCGGGCTGACTCCCCGGCTCCTGGTTTGTTGACTGTGACGGCATATTAAGGTTTTCACTCCGGCGTTTTTGTGGAGAGAAAATAGCGTGGAACCCGAACGCGCGCAATAACGGATGTTTTGCGGAAGAATATTCACCGCGGAGTGCGCGGAGTTCGCGGAGCATGGAGCGTTTCTTCATATAGCACCTCACCCTTTTCGTGGATGCCTTTGATAAAGGAATCGTTCATTTCCAATCGGGATTGAATTTCTTCGGGACGTTTGACGAGTAAATCCACGGGAAAGGAAAGGTGTCGCGGGCTTGTGCTCCGAAGTCCTCTGGTGTACGAAAGAACAAGCAACGCACTCCAGTTTCTTGCATTAGATCCGCTCTATATCTGTGTTAATCTGTGCAATCTGTGGACGTATGAATATTCCAAATCAGAACTCGGTATTGCCGGGAGTGCGGGGGAAGGGGATGACGTCGCGGATGTTGTGCATGCCGGAGCAGAATTGCACGATGCGCTCGAAGCCCAGGCCGAAGCCTGCGTGCGGGACGGATCCGACCCGGCGCAGGTCGCCGTACCACGCATAGTCCCCGGGGTTGGAGGCTAACGTGAGGATGGCGAGAATTCGGGGTCAGGAACGCTTCCCGATGATTTCAAAACAGTGTGAGTCGGCGAGTGCTTTGTCGAATGTCAGCGTGGTATCCGCCCCGTCTCGCAAATAGTGATAACCCAGGTAGTAATCAGAAAAATCACTTTTTTTCAGGCGGTAATCTTCCAGCGCTTTCCAAACGATATCTTTATCGAGAATTTCAAACTGTGCCGTACGTAAAATGCTTTCCATCACGGTGGAGATGGTTTGACGTTTGTATCCATAAGCGGACTCCAGCACCCAGACCAATTCACACAATACGATTGGCGAAATGATGAAAGCACTGCCATCCCGATCAAGTGCCCTGGTCGCCAAAGGAGATTGTATGGGGTCGTCCTGCGTTAGGTAACGGACCAATACATTGGTATCCAATCCTTTCATCGTACGGTCCCTTTCCGCTGTTTTACGGCTTGCTTCATGGCTTCAAGGGTTACGGGTTTCCGTCCGGGTACGTGGAGTATTCCTTTAAGGGCCGTTACGGGGCGTGTGGCTGGTCGTAATAGAATGGTTTGCTGGTCCTGGACGATAAAATCCAGGTGATCTCCGGCATGAAGGCCCAGCAGGTCACGAATGCTCTTGGGAATCACTGTTTGTCCCTTGCTGGTCATCGTGGATGTCGGCATGGCGCTCTCCTGTTCTTACTAAATATCATAATTCTTACCATTAGGTAACCCGTCCGCGGTTCCCTGTCAATAACCGTCCCTCAAAAGGTCTGCGTTTGTCGGAAAAAACGGTCGCAAAAATCAGAACTCGGCATTGCCGGGGGTGCGGGGGTAGGGGATGACGTCGCGGATGTTGTGCATGCCGGAGCAGAATTGCACGATGCGCTC
>CAZISY010000042.1:20380-28826 GCA_964542025.1 uncultured Verrucomicrobiota bacterium | reverse complement strand
CGCGAATATCCGCGAATGAGTGTGCTCACCGCAGAGTGCGCAAAGAGCGCGAAGAAGATTGGGGAAAGAGCGTTGATCGCGAATAGGCGCGAACACACGCGAATGGTGGGGAATAGATGGAGGGACGCGCTCTGTCGCGTCCGTGGTTTTGACGGAGCAAAACCCTCCAAAAAGAAAATGCGGTTTTGACGGAGCAAAACCCTCCAGAAAAATGTTCGTGAAGCGGCCTGATCGTAGCGCCGGCCGTACTTGTTTAGAGTTCGTGGTCCCATTTCTGCTTTTTGGGGCTTCTGATTCATTCATTTTCGTGATTTTGGCGTGTTTCGTAGTGAAAATGGGGTTTTAGGGGTCGGTTTTATGGCCTTTTAGCTGTTTTTTGTATCCCGGGTGATGCGAGTTGGCAAATACCAGGCGGCGGAGGCCCGCCGCCCTCCACAAAAACACAAACATGCAGGAAGAGGCCGTCTCACAGCGCCGGCCGTACTTATTATTCCGCCATTAGCGTCAATTACCGTTCATTGGCGATTCTTATCCGGAAGGCATCCCGCTGCTTTTTCAGGATTGTTTTGCGGCGATCTTTTGGGTCCGGGGATCAGGTCCGAGACATCGATGGTCAATCCTTTGCGTACATAGAGGGATTTGGGGCGTACGCGGCGTCCGGTGACGGGCCAGAAGACGTCGTCGTTATCAAACACATCGCCGCGGTATTCGTAGGCGTTGGTGATGGCGGCGTGGTACCAGGGGAAATCCAGAATGACGGCGTCGAAGTGTCCGCTCAGGAGGACGGCGTTCATGGTGTTGGTGAATGATTCGATCAGATCGGTGCGGTTGCCGCGCTCGATGTCGTAGCCGGCCACCTGCTGGACGTGCGGGGCTTTTCCTGCCTGAACGGCCAGATAGCCGTGGGCGGGAATGAAGACGTCGCCGGGGAAGCGCCGGATCAATTGGATCAGGTGATCGCCGGCAGCCCGGTCGTCGGCCGTGGGGACTTGAACGGTTGGGTCATAGAAGAGGGAAAGCAGCTGAGCCAGACAACCCAACCAGAGCAGGATCGCGGGAATCTGCTGCTTTTTTGCGGGGGGCGGGGCGTCGGGGGTCTCGCCGCGGCAGACCTCTGAAACCATTTTGACGGCGACGCCAAAGAAGAGTGTAATGCCGAGGTAGGCGGGAATCACGATGTTGGCGAATGATCCCGCGCGAATGCGTACGAGGAAGGCGGCTCCGATCAACCCGGCCAGGGTGAAGAGGAGAAAGAAGAGATCATTCCAGCGTTTTGCGCGAAGGAGCAGTCCGGCATAGACGGCGCAGAAGAGCAGGGCGATGAACAGGGGGCGGAACATATCCATCAGCCAAAATGAGAGCGCACGGAACAGGACGAAGTGATGGCCCTGCGGGAGTTCAAACACGTAGAAGGAATACCAGCCGTCGGTCAGGCGCGAGAGAAGGATGGTACTCGCAGGGATCAGCAGTGCCGGAATGAGCGGGAAAAGGATTCGCCGCCATCCTTTGAAGAAGAGCAGCGTGTAGGCCATCAGCGGGAGGCTCACAAAAAGGGCGGTCTGTTTGCAGAAAAAGGCCAGACAGAAACAAAGGCCGGCTGAGATGGCATGGGCGGTCTGTGTTCGTCCGTAACGCAAAAAGAGAAGCCCTGCCAACATGAAAAAGAGCAGCCAGGAATCTGCGCGCGCGACGGCATACCAGGCGCCGCCCGCCCGGAAAAGCGCGGCGAAAAGTCCACAGGAGAGGAGTCCGTAGAAGGGGGATCGTGTTTCCTTCCATCCGAAAAGGAAGAGAAGCGCGAGGCAGCCCAGTGTTCCGATGAAGGCGGTCAGGCGCAGCGGCAGGAATCCGGGTCCGGTGAGGTGGGTCATCCAGGTGGAGAGGTGAAAGTAGAGGGGGGTGTAGGTGTATGGGGTGAAGGAGGTGGAGGGAGTGGTGTAGAGGGGTTCGCCGTTGACGATTCGCAGGACGGAATCCACCATGCCGCCTTCCATCCATTCCAATTCGTAGGGATAGCGGATTTGCTGCACGGCAATCACGAAAAAGACCAGCAGATAGATGAGGCATCCGGCGCCGGTTGCCCGCTTCAGCCACTTCACCAGATCGATGTCGAAAGTACCCATGAATGCCTCCGTCCGGCGGATTGCATCGGCCGGCAAATGCCTGTATGTAAAGAAACGGGGCGGGGATAACAAGCTGGAAAACATAGGCTTTGACTTGGTCGCGGCAGGCAGGTATATCTCCCCCCGGATTTTACGCCCGTAAGCAACGCATGAGGCATCACCGATGAACAAGGACAGCACAATGTTTAGCAGGTTATCCCGATTCGCATGGATGGCGCTCGCCATACTGATTCCCTCCGTGGTTTTTTCCGCTCCTGATGAATCCAGGTTTATTCATCGGGCCGGGGATTACGATGGAAACGGCTACGATGATCTCTGTGTGTATTATCCCGATTCCGGGACCTGGACCATCTGGTACAACAGCAACGGAACGCTGACGCGCCAGGAATCGCTGAATTTCGGATGGAGTCAGGCGCGCGCCGTGCCTGCCGATTATGACGGCGACGGTAAAACGGATATTGCGGTATATGTGCCGGCGAACGGGCTGTGGACGATTCGTAAAAGCAGCAATAAGCAGGCGGTGAACGTTTCGTGGGGCTGGAGCGAAGCCATTCCGGTTCCGCGCGATTACAATGGAGATGGGCGCGACGATGTGGCGGTGTTTTATCCGGGCGATGGGTCGTGGAGCATTCGTTTTTCCGCCACCAGCACCAAGGTGATTCGTTTGGGCTACTCGGCTGTGATTCCCGTTCCGGCGGACTACAACGGGGATGGGCGCGACGATGTGGCCGTGTACGTGCCCGAGAACGGCGCCTGGGTGGCCGTGGATGCGCTGACCGGGCAGACGCTGGTGAATGAAAGCTGGGGCTGGTCAGCGGCCAAGCCTGTGCCTGCCGATTATTCCGGCGATGGAAAGGCCGATCTTTGCGTGTTCAGCGGGGGAACCTGGTACATCAGTTTCCGCAATGGCGTGACGCTTTCCACGCAGTGGGGCAACAGCGGAATGTATCTGGTTCCCGGGTGCTACCGTTCGTATTACGGAACGGCCTACCGTCATGCGCAGCTGGGCGTTTACGTTCCGTCATCGGGGACGTGGGCGCTGAAGGAAATCGTCATCGATTTTCTGGATCCCTGGACCTCCTATGTGAATTTCGGCTGGAGTCAATCCCTGCCGCCGCCGTACCGCCGCTGAACCGGTGAGAAAATCCGCGGATGGAACTTCCGTTCCGCCCGCGAAAGCAGAGTCAAGACGTATGAACAACACGGCCTCATCCATCGCTCCCGTCTCGCAGCGTTTTTATCCTTCCAGCTGGCTTTTTCCTTTTTCGGTGACGGAGCTTTTTCCCGATAGCCGCCCGCTGGAAGTGGACGTGGGGTGCGGCAAGGGGCGCTTTTTGCTGGAACATGCCGCAGCGCATCCGGACGTACATTTTCTGGGGGTGGACCGCATGCTGCGGCGCATTCGGAAGATTGATAAAAAAGCGGTGCGGAACGGACTTTCCAACATTCGGCTTTTGCGCATGGATGCCTATTACACGGTGGCGTATCTGATACCCCCGGAAAGTGTGTCCACTTATTATGTGTTTTTCCCTGATCCCTGGCCGAAAAAACGGCATCACGGCAATCGGCTTTTCGACCCCGGGTTTCTTGATGCGCTGAATGCCACACTGGTGCCGGGTGGAAGCCTTCACTTTGCCACAGACCACTTGCCCTATTTCGAGGAGGTCCATGCACTGCTGAAGCAGGATGTGCGCTTTGAGGAAATGGACGCCTTTGAGCCGCCGCCCTCGGAAACGTCGGATTTCGAATTGCTCTTCAAAGACAAGCCGATCGGCCGCTGCTCCTTTTGCAAGCGGACGAATGCGCCCGCCTAATTCATCGGCTTTTCAGGCATTTCCAGTCCGGCCAGCAGCAGGTTCTGTTTCGGATCCTGGTGGCAGTTTTCCAGCACTTCGTTCCAGACGGCATCCACCTGTTCCTGCAGCGTGGAATTTACCGTGCGGTTGATCAGCGTTTCCAGGTAGTCGCCGGGCGCGAGTTGCGCCGGGTTTTGGGTGACTGAATTCAGCAGCCCCTCGGAGAAGAGAATGATTCGATCACTGGGGGTGATGATGAAGCTCCGGTTTTCAAAGGCAATGTTATCCTGAATACCGAGCGGATCGCCGTGAACAGTCATTCTGGAGGGGACCGGTATGCCGCGCCGGATTTTGATCGGAGCGGGATGTCCGGCGGAAATGAGATCCACGGACATGGTGCGCAGATTAATTCGGGCGAAGAGCGCGGATGTTCTGCGGTCATCCAGTCCGCATTGTCGCAGCTGTTTGTTCAGCAGGTCGAAGAAGGAATGCCCATGATAGCCGGTGCGGCAATTCTCCTGAAAGAATGCCTTCATCAGCAGGTTGTAATAGGTGGCATCCAGATCGTTTCCCGTGACATTGGCCATGAAGAGGTCGCATCCGGAGGGGGTGTTGGCTATATCAATGAACGCGCCTCCCTGCTCGGTGAACGGCCGGTTGTGATAGACGACCCGAACATTGTACGCGCTGGGCACCAGATGAATCAGTTCCTGATAATTTACCGCCTGAGAGGCCACCTGATCGGCCAGGTGGCGGAACGTCTGGCGGTAGGACTCCAAGTCGCTGTTCAGCGACTCGCGGTTTTTTTCCTCCTGGATGGCCACCTGCCGGATTTCATTTTCGCGCTGCTGATGCTGCTGGAGAATTTTTTCCACGCGGCGAAGAAGATCGTTGGGGTCAAGCGGCTTGTCCAGATACTCCGAGCAGCCTTTGCGCAGCAGCTGCACCACGGTATCTTTGTTGCCGTAGCCGGTTAACACCAGAATGGGCAGCTGGACATTGTTCTTTCGGACCGAATCAATCAAATCGATGCCATTAAGCCCGCCCATTTGAAGATCGGTAATGAGCAGGTCGGCCGCCTCGGTGGTGTGTTGAAGATCCAGAATGGTTTTCAGCGCCATTTGGCCATCGGCCAGCGCGGTGACTTTGTATCCGGACTGCCGGAGAATCAGCTTGATGGATCGTCGGAGAGGCCCCTCGTCGTCGGCTAAAATGATGTGTTTTTTTGTTTTGGTGTCTTTCTTATACGTCATCATGGAGCGAGGAGCCTTTCTGGGCAGCAGATTATAAGTGTATCCGATTATATTAAATGGAAACGGGTTCCTTGTTTACCGGTTTTTATGCCTAATTCGTTTTTTACCAGGTGTATTCGCCGCCGGCCGATCCCGGACGGTTTTTTTTGCGTCCGCTCAGCACCACACGGTTTCCGGCGGCATCCACCTTTACGAACACCTGACGACGCTGCCGCCCCTGGTTGCCCTGCGGTATTTTTCGGACCCAGCGCAGGGCATCCTGGGAAAAAACAGCGCTGATTTGTCCATACTCGCTGCCCAGCTCGGTGGCGTAGGTGTCCTTATCCACCTGGCGGATATCCTGCCGACAACGGAAACGCAGGCGAACGACCTGTCCGTCCAGCGCGATGAAGCGCTCCTTAATGTCCTGAATGTCCAGCGCGCCGGAGCCGTCGTCATTCTCCGCGTCATCCGGCGGAACGGAACCGGCGGGCAGGGCAGGCTCTTCTGCCGCTGCGGGGGTGAGCTCGTCCTGCGGAAGAACAAGACGGGCGGTTTCCTTTTCCTCCTCACTGCGGAGGCGTTCCCGGATGGCGTCCCATTCCGCGCTGCGCAGGCGGGAGAGCATTTCGGATTCCGCATAGCGGGCTTCCGCATGGTTGGCCATGCGCCGCGCCTCCATCCAGTTTTCCCGGTTGATTTCAAGCGTGATGCGGTCCAGCAGTTCCGATGCGCGCGCAAGGTTGAGCAGGCGTGCCCAGTCTTCGCGCCAGGCCATCAGCATTTCGCGGTCGGGGTGGCCGTGCAATGTCCCGAGGAGTTCATCCGCCACCTGAAACTGAAAATCGCCCAGCGCCCAGATGGTTTTGCAGCGTGAGGCGTCATTGGAGGCGGCGGTGAGAATCAGTCCGCGCAGACTATCGGATTGCACATGATCGATGGGCACCGAAATCATGGCGCTTCGTCCATTCTCCGTAGTGCGGGCGATCGTGATTGAGCCCTCTGCGGCGTCCGCCAGTGTGCCGGATATGTTCGGATATGCCAGGACGGGGGCCCCTTTCAAGGCGGACCTGTTCTGCACGACGAGGGCCTCAAGGGCCAGAATCTCCTGCAGGCGTTTTGCATCTTTTTCGGCAAAACGTCGGAAGGATTCGGATGGGGCATTGACCAGGCAGGTGTTGAGTACGGTCTGCGCAGCATCGAGCTGCCGGTTGCGCAACAGGGGCACCAGGCGTTGAAAAACACGCGTATAGTCCAGGATCGCTTTTTCCTGATCCGGCGAAGGGCTTTTTTCTTTGAGGGGTTCAGTGGCTGGCGGAACGGCGGTTTGCGTCGGTTTGCCCACGTCCGGAACGACCGGTTCGGGCGCCGTTGCCGGAATAATGCTGAGCGGTTCGGGTGTTGCGGGGGGCGGCGGTAACGAGGTTTCCGGCGGCAGCGAAACCGTGGCATGGGGGGTTGCACCCTCATCATGGATGAGCACGTTTTCGAAGCGGCTCCACACCCAAAGGCTCATCGCCGTTATGAGCAGAAGAATCAGTACGGCGAGGCGGGGGCGCGGCCGTCTCTTTTCGGTATCCGGAGGAGGGGGGGCGGCCTGTTCGGCGGAAGGTTCCGGGGCGGCGGGGTTCTTCGTTGGGAGGAGGCGTTTTTCAGCGCGTGAAACGGTGCTCGCGCCGGTGTCCGGAAAGGGGGCGGAAGGCATTTCGCCGTGCCGGACTTTTCGGATATCCGCCTGAACGTCGCGCCAGTTCAGGTAGCGGTGAGCGGACTGCTTGACCATCATCTTTTCGATGAGCCAGGCGCAGCCGACGGACAGCTCGGGATTCAGCGCCTGCGGATCGGGAATGAAATCGGTGATTTGCCGCCGCATGATTTCACGGGGATCGCTGTCTTCTTCAAACGGCATGTGCCCCGTGACCAGATGGTAGAGCACCGCGCCCAGCGAATAGATGTCGGTTCGGAAATCCAGCTTGCCGTTTCCGCAGGCCTGCTCGGGCGACATGTAATTCGGAGTTCCGACCACATTTTCGCGGAGCGATTCGGGGCGTTCGCCTCCGTCCGGCGGCGTCAGGGCCAGAAAATCTGCGAGTTTGATCGTGCCGTCGCTGTCCACCATGATGTTGGCCGGTTTGATATCGCCGTGAACCACCCAGGCCTGTTCCCAGGCGTAGGCGAGGGCGTCGGCGATGGTTTCGGCCACCAGAAGAGCGTCCGTTTCCTGCAGTCGGCCTTTGCGTTCCAGCCAGGAAACCACGGTGTAGCCGGAGACGAGTTCCATGGCGAAGAAGTAATCCTCTCCGGATTTGCCCGCTTCGTACACCTGGATGATGTTGTTGTGTTTCAGAGCGGCGGCAATTTTGGCTTCAATCAGGAAGCGCTCCACGCTGTCGGCGTCGCTAACGACGTGGCGGGGGAGAATTTTTACGGCCACCAGGCGGTCCAGCGACTTTTGGCGCGCCTTGAACACGGCGCCCATGCCGCCTTCTCCGAGTTTTTCGAGCAGCTCGAAACCCTCTATGACCACGTTGTTCATCGGTCCGCCTGCTGTTTGTCGAGTTTCCTGTTTACGTTCGCAACACGCTCAGCAATGAATGGCTCAATGTATCGGGATCCGGCTCGTTTGACAAGTCAAGGGATTGCACGGATAACGGACGATCACAGATTTCTGAAAAATGGCGGCACATGATTTCACGGACATCGCTCACGGCGGGGCACCGGTCTGCGAGCAGCACGCGCAGCGAGGCTACCGGTTCGCCCGCCAAACCGCACGGGATGATGGTATGGAATCCGGCGAGTTCCAGGTTCACATTGAAGCTCATGCCGTGACTGGTCACCCAGCGCTTGAGGCGAAATCCGATCGCGGCGATTTTCCCGGCGGAGGTCCATGCGCCGCTTTTCCCTTCCCGTCGGAAGGCTTCCACGCCGAATGCGGCGGCGGTGCGGATAGCCATTTCCTCCAGATTGAAGAGATAGCCGTGAGCATCCGCTTCTTTTTCGCCAAGCCGGATGATCGGGTAGATCACCAGTTGTCCCGGCGCGTGGTAGGTGGCATCGCCGCCGCGCGAGGAGGTGTGCAGATCAATGCGTCGCGCCTCATATTGATCAGGGGGCAGTTTCAGGCAGGCGTCGCGTCCGCGCCGTCCGAGCGTGACCACCGGGGTGTGCTCCAGAAAAAACACCGTATCCGGAATTTCATCCCGGATACGGGCATCCAGCAACTCATCCTGTACGCGGCTCATCACCCCGTAGGGGATGGGGCGGCTCAAATAAAAGGCCCGCGCGTTCATGCCGG
>CAZISY010000042.1:10267-20280 GCA_964542025.1 uncultured Verrucomicrobiota bacterium | reverse complement strand
ATCACCCCGTAGGGGATGGGGCGGCTCAAATAAAAGGCCCGCGCGTTCATGCCGGTTTAATCGGCTTCGGGGGCGACCTTTTCGTACTGGGCGGCCGTCAGCAGCGCCTGCATGTCTTCCAGATTTTCGGGTTCGAGTTTGAACATCCAGCCGGAACCATAGGGATCCTGATTCACCAGCTCCGGCTGATCGTTCAGCGCTTCATTGACTTCCACCACGGAGCCGCCGATCGGCGCATAAATATCAGAAGCGGCTTTCACAGATTCCACCACGGCGATTTCTTCGCCAGCGGAGAATTGATCACCGACGGTGGGCAGCTCCACATAGGTCACATCGGAAAGCTGGTCCTGTGCGAAATCAGTGATGCCGACAATGGCGACACCATCTTCAATGCGGACCCATTCGTGGGTGCGGGCGTAACGTAATTCAGGCGGAAGGTTCATTGATCAATCTCCATCTTGCGGTTTCAGTTCAGTATCAGCACAACGTTTTTCCTGTATACCACCAGCCCCGGCAGGACAAGGAAGTTTTTGAATAAAAAGAAACAGAATCCACTCTTTTATTTTGACGGCTTTTATTTCCCGCGAATGGGAGCCCGTTGCCTCCCTCGTGCGGCATACGCCGGGCGGGAACAAGCAGGGTTCCGGGGCGGTGCCGCTTACTCCATCACGGGGACGTAATCGGGCACTTTTTTTCGCCACGCTTCTGCAAAAACTTTCAGACTGAACACTTCATATCCGGGCAGCCAGTGTTCCATCAGCACGTTGGCATCGGGTGGGCGCGAGGCCAGGTCGATGCAGCGGAGTCCGGGGAAGGCCCAGATGAACGGCAGAACGCCGCCGTTCCAAATCACCAGCCCGGGCGCATCGTCCGCGGCTTTCCAGAGCGCGTCGACATCCTGCGGATCGCCCTGGAAAAAGCGCACCCGGATGCCGCGCAATTTTTGAAGCGCATCGAGCATGGGGTCGGCCGCCTGGCGGTCGCCGGCGGGAATCACCGCAAGCCAGAGCCCGTCGGCGGGTCTGTTTTGCGGGCGCAGGCCGAGAACGGAAGGAATCAGAACCGCCGTGGAAAGGGCGGAATCCATCCAGTGTGCGGCGGCTTCGGCGGCGCGGGCGCGCAGATCGGGCAGATCCTGATCGCGGTGCCACAAATCCAGCATGCAGCGCATTTCCGCGCGCAGGGCCGGATTATCGGCGGTTTCAAGCAGGCCGGTCAGCAGGCTGTGGCGGGGAAGAAAGTCCGCCTCGACGTCCGGCATGGGTGCGCGGGGCATTTCCCGCGCGAAGGCGACCACGGCCCGGCATACGTCCAGCTCGGCGGTTTGACAGCGCGGATCGCCGTACTGAAACGCTGAGACGGGAAGGGGTGGTATCACCGGTGCCTGCGGAGCATTGGCATCATCCAGTGCTTCTTGAAGTTCGGCGCGGATGGCCCCGGTCAGGCGGGCTCCGCCGGTGGTGACATTCCACACCGGAACATCCACGGCGGCGATCTGCTGCTCGAAATCGCGCAAATAAAAATACATGGAGAGATCGGTTTTCATCGACCGGCCATCGTTGCCGGTGATGGTGCGCAGATTGCTTTTCGCGTGCGGGTGCTCGTGAAATTCCGCGCTGGAACGGTCGGCTGGGTGGTAGCGGTCGCCCTCATAGCCGAGGGTGAAGCCCGTCATAATGATTCGTTCAGCGCCCATCCATACTGCGAGTTCAAACGCGGCATTACCGACGCACTTGCCGGGATTCAGCACCGGAATCGGCGCGCCGCAGGCCTGCTCGATGAAGCGGTCCAGCGGCCAGTCCTGGCGAAAGAAACACAGCGGGCCCGGGTAATGCCGCACGACCGACCAGCTTCCGCAGACGGGCATGATCACCGGGACGTCCGGTTGCCCGCGGCTGCCCCGCGCCAGGTGCTGCCAGGTGCAGTCGCGGCTGTCGGTACACATCACCGCGTCCGGGCGGATGCCGTGCCGGGCGAGGCTGTTCCAGGCGGCATCACAGGCGATGATCACGCAGCGGTCGCGCAGGGTGGCCAGTCGGGGTGCGTCGCTGTCCAGCGAGGGCCCGGCACCGACCAGTACAACCGGCAGGCCGCGTGCGCGGTGCTGAAGCGTTGCGATGGTCGGCGATCCGATAATACGGGGAAGATTCAGCAGCGCGCCGTACAGGATATGCCAGCCTTTTGTGGCCCGGAAGGCCGCCTGGGTGACGGCCGAACGCGTGGCCTCCAGCAGCCCTTCCATCAGCGCGGACGTCCGTTCCGGGAAGCGGTGCTGAATGGATTCATCGATGCAGCAACCGACTCGGCCCGCGTACAGCAGCGTGAGGTGTTTTGCAAAAAAGGCCGCCAGCGATTCGGCGGTAATGTCCTTCGGGCGGAGCGTCTCGCAGAGTATGCCGTGCGGCGCCGCGGTGATCGGATCCTCCGAAACCAGCATAAAGGTGTGCAGATCGGGGCACAGCCGCGCGATGGCGGTCATGCAGGAGGCCGGATTCTCCGCCCAGACCACGGCCAGGCGCGCATACGGCGGTATCCCCGTTTCGGCGGATTGATCGGACATGTGAGATGCTCCTGCCTAAACGGCTGAAACGATTATTGGGGTGCTTCTCCCGTCCACATCCACTCATTGGAGGCGGCACTGTAGTTGGAATACTCCAGCCATTCCGTGTGCCCATCCAGAAAAACAAAATTCGCCCCGTTCTCGTGAACAAAGGTGGAACGTTCATCCGTGGGTTTTTCGGGGTAATCGTCGGGGAAGAACGTGTCGTTTACGTTTAGCCCTGCGGCCCACCACCCCAGCATATCTCGCCGGCCGTCAGCCAGCATGACGGTTTTCGATGTTCTTGAATGATTGCTGATTCTTTTCGACTGACCTCCGGTTGGATTGTTGGTTAAGCCTGTGTTCATGCCGTAGGAACCATGTTTTTTCTCATAGGTTCCTGGATAATGTTTCATGGCTGCTGGACAGAAAAAAACAAGACGCTCTTTGGCCGGGGTGGAGGGGTCTCCGCTGTATTTTTTTGAAAGGTACCCTGAAATCAGACTGGCCCATTGCTCACCGGTTCCGGTCCCTTTGTAATTTTCTGTTTGTGTGGGTGGGAATTTGCCCTGGTTATCCTTGCAATAGAGGAGCATGGCGGCGGAGAGTTGTTTCAGGTTTCCGGTGCATTGAATATTTCGTGCGCGATTCAATGCTTTGCTGGTGGCGGGGATGGTGATGGCGATCAGGATACCGACGATGGCGACCACGACCATCAATTCAATCAGGGTAAAGGCTCGGCGTGTTTTCAGCATAGCGTCCATACTCCTTATTTATTCGCTCCGGGCGATGGTTTCCCACTCTTCAATGCGACTGGCCTTCACCTTATCCCATCGGCGGTTGACTCTGTCAAACTTCGATTGCGTCCGTTCCTGTACTTCGCCGAGGGCTTCGGCGGCGGTGGCGCTCATGGTCTCCACCCGGTTGGCGGCCACGGTCAGTTCGTCGCGGTATTCCAGCCACAGGCTCAGGCGCGGGCAGAACCGGGCATTCGCGCTTTTCGCCAGCTCGATGAATACACCGACGTACGGGTTCGGATGCCGGGTGATGAAGTCGCCGCTGAGTTGGGCGAGCGGACTGAACTTGCGCTGGCCGAGATTCAGTTTTTCCATCGGCCCCTGCGTATTCACATAGCGGATGAATTCAAAGGCTTCGCGCGGGTGCCTCGCTCCCTTTGGAATCACCAGTGCATCGCATTCGACAATCGTGACGCCGGGGATGCGTTCCGGATCCGACGAAGGAAACGGCGCGGCCGCCCAGTCCAGATCCGGGGCGAATTTGTTGATGAAATTCTGCATCCAGACGCCCTGAAGGCACATGGCCACCTGTCCCGAGAGAAACGGATTCTGGGGCGAGGCGGCATTGCCGAACGTGGCGCCGAACGCCATAATGTTGTCCACGCCGAACCGCTCGGGATAACTGCGCACCCATTCGTAGGCGGCGACATTCTCCGGGCTGTCCGCCGTGAGCGTACGCTCGCCGTCCCACAGGTTTCCGCCGAACCAGAACCCCCACATCTGATTCCACCATCCGGGTACGCTCGGGAGGTGTCCGGCCTGAATCAGCTCAAAATCCCTTCGTTCCTTTTCTTCCGCCGTCAAATCCGTGTAGCGCACCTTTTCCTTCACGCCGCCGCGCTCAATGCGGACGATGGTGAGCTTTTCATTCATCTGCTCCAGCTCTGCGATGGAGCGGGGCGGTCGGTTGGGATCCAGCCCGGCGTCGCGGAACATTTTTTTGTTCCAGTGAAGGGCCAGCGTGGCCGGCGTGGAGGGAAGCGCCCAGACGAATCCGCGGAACGAACACAAATCCCAAAAGACGGGGATGTAATGTTCCCGGGTGATGCCCGCCGCCTGCAGCCAGCCATCCAGCGGGAGCAGCGCGCCTTTTTCTGAAAAGCTGACCACGGAATGCGACCAGAGTCCGGCGACGTCCGGCGGATTTCCGCCCGCCGTGGCCAGCATGAGTTTGTTTTCAATACCGCTGACGGCCAGCAGGCGCACGAAGAGATTGGTTTGCGAGGCGTTAAAATCGTCCACCACGGACTGCATGGCGTCCAATTCAAAGCCGGTCCATTTTTCCCAGTAGTCCACAATGAGCCGTCCGTCCGGGGTGCGGTCGCACGGTTTTTTCACGCAGCCGGCCGGGAGCAGAAAAAGAGCGGCCAGGAAGAGTGTTCCCGCGAGGGGTTGGAAGCGAACGAAGCATGGATGCGGCCTTTTCATGCGCGCAATATAAAGTGTGGCGAATGATCCCGCAACGAAATAGGGGCGCGCCATGCCCGGCGGCCCGTCCGGGGGAATGGAGGGACGCGCTTCGTCGCGTCCGTGGTTTTGACAGAGCAAAACCCTCCAGACAATTGGGGACGGGTTTTTACGCCCGCCGGTTTTATGCGTGACTTGGCGGAGGCGTTAAAGTACGTTTTCCACGTTTTTGGTAACGGGGAATCCTTATTCACGGGGGAGCCGGGTATGTCAGCCGAACCGTTCAGTTATGAGGTAAAAAGCGATGGAATGCTGGTCATTCGGCTTTCCGGGAATTGGCGTTTCAGCGACGCGCCCCCTTCAACCGATGTCTTGCATCCTTTGTTCGCGGAGGCTTCCCGTCCAGTCTCGCTCCTGATTGACGGCAGCGCCGTTACGCAGTGGGACAATGCGTGCCTGATTTTTCTGCTTCAGGCGTACAGGCTCGCCGAGGCACAGAAAATTCCCGTTCGCACGGCGGGATTTGCCCAGGGGCTGGAACGCATGCTCCGTCTGGCCCGGGCGGTCCCTGACCGTACGGAAGCGCGCCGGGCGGAGGGACGCCTTCCGCTGCTCGCCCGCCTGGGCACCGGCACGCTGGCGGTCTTGAACGATGTGAAGAACAGCGTGACCTTTCTCGGCGAAGCGATCATCGCCTTCGCAGGGCTTCTGCGCGGGAAATCCCGCATGCGGCGGACCGATTTTTGGGCGGTTATTCAGGAATGCGGACCGGAGGCGCTGCCGATCGTGACGGTGATCAGTGTACTCGTCGGCCTCATTCTGGCTTTTCTGGGGGCGATTCAACTGAAGCTGTTCGGTGCGGAAATTTATGTGGCGGATCTGGTCGGGATCGGCATGGTACGGGAAATGGGGGCGCTGATGACGGGGATCATCATGGCGGGCCGTACCGGCGCCTCGTTTGCGGCGCGCCTGGGGACGATGCAGGTGAATGAGGAGATCGATGCCCTGCAAACGATGGGGTTCTCGCCGGTGGATTTTTTGGTGCTGCCCCGCATGCTGGCGCTGATCCTGATGATGCCGCTGCTGACGCTCTACGCCAATGTACTCGGCATCCTGGGCGGCGCGCTGGCGGGGGTTCTGCTGATGGACTTGACGCCCACGCAGTACTACCGGGAAACCGTGAAGGCCATCACTTATGATGCGGTCATTTCCGGCCTGATCAAAAGTGCTGTGTTCGGCGTGCTGGTGGCTTTTTCCGGCTGTATGCAGGGTATCCGGTGCGGACGCAGCGCCTCGGCCGTGGGCGATGCCACTACCGCCGCCGTCGTGCATGCGATTGTCTACATCATCATCGCCGATTCGCTGCTTTCCGTGATCTACACCTTAACAGGATTCTGACATGAACGAACCGAAACCCCATATCCGCGTGGAAGGCCTGACCATGGCCTACGGCGGGTTCGTCATTCAGCATGATCTGACGTTTTCCATTCAGCGGGGCGAAACATTCGTGATCATGGGCGGAAGCGGATGCGGTAAAAGCACCCTCCTGCGCCACCTGACCGGTCTCACGCGCCCGGACGCGGGACGTATTCTGTATGGCGACACCGATTTGTGGCAGGCCACCTCCGAAGAATGCAACGCCCTGATGCGCAAAACCGGCATTCTGTATCAGAGCGGTGCGCTGTGGAGTTCCATGACGCTGGCGGAAAACCTCGCCATTCCGCTGGAAGCCTATACCACCCTCAACAAGCGCGAAATCCGCGAAACCATCGCCCTGAAACTCGCGCTCGTCGGCCTGGCCGGCTTCGAGGATTTTTATCCCTCCGAAATCAGCGGCGGCATGAAAAAACGAGCCGGACTCGCCCGCGCCATGGCCCTCGATCCGGAAATCCTTTTTTTCGATGAACCCTCCGCCGGCCTTGATCCCATCAGCGCCAAACGGCTCGACGACCTCATCATCGAACTGCGTGAAAGTCTCGGCGCGACCATCGTCGTGGTGACTCACGAACTGGCCAGCATCTTTGCCATTGCCACCCGGGCGATCTTTCTGGACGCGGAAACGCGAACCATGATTGCCCTCGGCGATCCCCGCGAACTCGTAACCCGGTGTCCCGAAGAAAAAGTGCGGAGCTTCCTCAATCGGGGGAGCGCCGCGCCGCTTCGGACCGCAACAGAAAGTGTGACCCCATGAGCAAAAAAGCAAATCCAACCCTGGTCGGCGCCTTCGTGCTGGGCGCGTTGGGCCTGCTGGTGTTCGGCATCCTGGTGCTGAGCAAGGGCGCGCTCTTCAACGCCAGCTTCACCTGCGTAGCCTTTTTTGATGAATCCATCGATGGGCTGGACGTCGGCGCGCCGGTGGATTTTCAGGGCGTACGCATCGGTACCGTGACGGACGTCCGCCTGGTGATGGACCGCGTCGTCAGCAAAAAAATGATTCGTCCGGTCATGATCCGTTTGGAGGGCGGACGCCTGACGTATATGGGCGACAGCAATGTTTTTGAAACCATGGAAGAAGGCATGGAATACCTGGTCGGCGAGGGCCTTCGCGCTCAGTTGGCCCCGCAAAGCATGCTGACCGGCAAACTGAAAATCGAACTGGGACTGCACACCAACACGCCGGTGCAGCGCCTGGATACCGCGATTACCGGCTTCTGGCAAATGCCCACCATCCCGTCGCCGCTGCAAAAAATGACCGCCGAAGTCCGCGAGCTGCCGCTGAAGGATATCGTCTATGAGGTGCATGCCGCCGTCAAAGGCATTTCCGACATCGTATCCTCCGAGTCCACGCGCAGCGCCGTATCCAACGCCGCGGGCGCGCTGGTCGAAATTGAACAACTGGCCGCGAAGATCAACAGTCAGATTGATCCGCTGATGACGCAGTCGGCGGCCGCGCTGACCTCCATGAACCAGACCATGACCCGCCTGCAAACACTCATGGCGGCCATTGAGCCGCAGGTGAATCCCTTTATTGTAAGCGCCACACAACTGTCCGACCGGATCGGCGATCTGATCGAAAAGCAGTCGCCCCTGCGTTATCAAACGCAGTGTGCGCTCGAGGAAGTCACCGCCGCCGCCCGCTCTTTGCGTTATCTGACCGATTATCTGGAACGACACCCCGAAGCGCTGCTTCGCGGAAAAACGGAATGACAGGAGAATGATCATGAAAAAAGCCCGCCCCTTCGCCGCCGCCCGCCGTCTGAGCTTCTTCGCGCTGCCGGCGCTGCTGTTGCTGCTCACCGCCTGCGGAACCAGCAAACCATCCCGCTTTTATCTGATTCCAAGCGCACTGAACGCCCCGGCCGGGGCGTCCATGGATGTGGCTCTGTCCGAACTGCACATCGGCTTTTTCCCGGTGGATATTTCATCCTACCTCGACCGTCCGCAAATCGTCTCGCGGGGTGAACAGGGCGACCTGGTGGTGGATGAATTCAGCCGCTGGGCCTCGCCGCTGTCGGATGCCGTACTGGGCGCCCTCGCCGGGAACCTGGCTCTCGAAATGCCCAGTGCCTATGTGGATATCTTCCCGTGGACCGAGACGGACGACATCGAATACAAAATCATGGTGGACGTCCTGCGGATGGACGGGGTTCCCGGCCGTACCGCCACCCTGATTGCCCAGTGGACCGTGCTTGAAAAAGGGGCTGATCATCCTCCGCTCGCCCGCCGCACCACGGTGTATGAACAGAAGCTGGACAAGGAAGGCGTCCCGACCTACGTGGCCGGATTCGGGAAGCTCATTGAACAGCTCAGCAAAGACATTGCCGACTGCCTGCGCGCCGATATCGCCGCGGGAGCCCCCGCCGCCGCAACGCCTGCCCCGGCGGAATCGGTCGTCGCGCCGCAGCCCTGAACGCTTTATTCGCAGTGGATTTGTGCTGGAAAATCGCAGAAATAGATATAAACCGTTTGACCACAATGGAGCGGCGGGCTGGGTGGATTGTGCAACCAGAGAGGTGTGAAATGAACCGTATGGAATCTTTTGTGTCGTCGTGCGGAGAGGAAGGGCGCTGTCATGCCGGGGCGGTTGGAGCGGTTTTTCCAATCGTTGGAACTTTTCAGCGCCTTTTTTCCAATCGTTGGAAAATCGGGGTTTTGCTGTCGGCAGTGCTGAGTTGGGCAGGTCCGGCGCTCGGCGGAGAGATCGGGCACCATGTAACGACGTATCGCTGGGAGGCGGCAGCCAAAGAACTCGTGCCGGGGCAGTCCACGGCCAAAGGGGCGCAAAACACCATTTACGGCATGGATTATTTCGGTGGCAGGCTGTATGCGGCGGGGGCGTTTACGAACATTGGACGGTCGAATTGCTCCCGGGTGGCCTGGTCGGACGGCACCAATTGGTTTGAGATGAATGGAGGCATCCGTCAATTCGCAAACGCGAACTGCATCAGGGGATCGGCGTACGGCATTTATGCGGGCGGGTATTTCACAAATATCGGGGGCGTCAATGCGCAGGCCGTGGGGCGGTGGGACGGTACAAACTGGTATGCCATGGGGCACACCAACGCAACGGACGTCAAGAGCGGACTCTACTTCTCCAAGTTCGTCAACGGCTACGTGAACTTTACGACCCCTTACACCGGCGACACGGTCATTGCCGGCGGGTATTTCACCAATACGGACTACAAGACGCCCGGAGTCGATTACATCGCCAAGTTCGATGGAAACGGCTGGACGAATATGGGCACCGGCTTCCGCAATGTGCCGAACTGCGGGGCCTATGATCCGATATACGGCAGGCTCTATGTGGGCGGCTCCTTCACGAACAATCAGCCCACCAACACCTCGCGCCATCTGAATTATGTGGCGGAATGGACCGGCACAGGCTGGACGAACATGGATCGCGGATTGAGGAACCGGTTGACCTGCATGGCGGTACACCCGGGCAATGGCGAACTCTACGTCGGCGGTTGGTTCACCAATTATTTAGACAGCTCCGGCAACAGTTTTCCCGCACGCTACATTGCCAAGTGGAATCCGGTCTCCCGCACCTGGACGAACGTGGGCGCGGGATTCAACAACTGGGTGTACAACCTCGCATTCGACAGCCAATCCAACCTGATTGCGGGCGGCGCCTTCACCAATACGTTTCTGGATTCGCAATGGAACACGAATGCCCCGATACGGGCAGTCAGGCGTATTGCCAAATGGGATGGGACGTACTGGACGAACATGGGCGACGGCGTCAACGACTCCGTGCTGTCTCTTGCTGTCAATACGAACAGCGGGGATGTGTATGCGGCCGGGTTTTTTAAATTGGCCGTCAACGATGA